>JADEWQ010000147.1 GCA_015207585.1 Pleurocapsales cyanobacterium LEGE 06147
TCTCCAATATTCCAATCTCATCAACAATTGGTCTTCCGGGCTGAGTTGACTTGGCCGTCCTGTTTTTTGTTTTGGTTGGCTGGGCGAGCGCACTACCTCGAGCATTTGGTTAAAAGTATCCGGACGTCCGCCACATAAGCGTTTAAAGTCTTCTGGCTTCAGACTTTTTACCTGTTCGTAGGTCATAGATGCTACTCAACTCTAACTTACTTGTCCCACACATCTAGAACTTTTGCCAGAGGTCTTTTGTCGTTTCTGGAAAATTTGAAGATTCTGATGAAGATGACCGTAACAAAGCTATCAGTGGTTGGGGAATTAAAAAGTACAAGGATCAATCTCAACTGCTTGCAAGGTTTAAGTCTCATGTTCGCTGGGAAATAGAACCCAATCCCAAAGAAGATTTAACAGCCGAGTTAGAGGCTCTTGGAAGAGATGAAGATACTAATACAATTATTAACCCAAGTTGCGGGTTATAAAGATATTAAGGGAGAGTAATCCAAAAAATAGTCATCAGAAGTTAGAGCAGTGTAGACACTGCCTAGACAATCAAAAAATTCTGATGAGAAGCTAAGAAAAAGTGAAGGCAGACTCTAGAGTAAAAACTAGAATAAATGCGGTTACTTTCATGAGAAATCCATCAAGGGTGACAGCATGAATCGACTTAGGAAAAAGCCGTGTAATCTGGCTGAAGACAGTTTCAACCAGATGGCGTTGATGCTGTTTGATGTAAGCAATCCAAGGGGGATCTGGTCGTCGAGAATTACCTTTACGCATCACTTGTAGAAAAATATTTTCCTGTTTTTGAAAGTCATCTTCTATCCCATAGTCGGTATAACCAGAATCACAGTAGACAATGCTGTGGGATGGTAAATTGAACGGTAATGCTTTCAAACCGCGAGTATCGTTGGCAGCACCAGGCAAGAAAACAAATTCCACAGGAATACCATGAGCGGTGCTAAGTAGCTGTACTCGAATGCCATAAAAGTAACGTTTTTTGGCGGCAAGATAACCCCTATATTCACGTTCGCGGACTAATTTAGATTTGGGAATACGAATGTTATCGCAGACTGGGATGGGAAAAGAGTCTAATAAGTATTCACTGCTAGAGTTGAGTGATTTGAGTATCTGTCCGAGATAATCAAATAAATCTAGTAATGGAAGAAAGAGTCGCTGCCAACGGCGATAAAAACGTGATTTACTCAACATTTGAGGAATTAAGCCATCTACCCTCAGGTATTTACAAGCTTGTTCTTGATTGCCACCAAAATACTTAGCTGCCACCAATGCTGAAGTGATCACTTCGGCATCACTCATGGTAATTCGACAATCTTCTTTATGTCCGATGGCTTTAAGTAAATCATCCACAATAGCGTAAATATAAATCTTTTATCTTTCTTCGATTGATTAGATTCTATGTAATTCAATAGCTCATCTATTTCTGCTTTAACTGCTTGAAGTGAAAATTGAATCTCCGCATAATTTAAACTCATCACTTTTTCCTCCCTTTGTTTCTCAAAACCTTTAGTATTTCTTCAACTGGAACTTTTTCAGACTCCAACTTCTCCACCCTTGCCACTAACCGCTTGGGAATATAACGAGACTTTTTGGTCAGGCGATCGCCCCCCAACCAAAACTCATAGTGATACCAGTATTGAGAATAGGTTTTCTGGTTGCGTTTGACTTCTCTATACTCTATGTAACCTCCACCGTAGCCAGAAGAACGTTTTCTTTTTGTGCTGGGGGGACTGGTAATTTTGCTAGAACAATTAGCCGTAGTTTTTGCAGTTAGCACTTCTCCTGATGAAAAAGTGTCAAACTTTTTGCTAGAACAATTTTTCAATCCCCCCTGCAATAATTCCAAGATATCCGCGACCGGATACCTTTGATGCTCCGCCTTCTCTACCTTATCTAGCAGCTTCTTGGGAATATATTTAGTTCTTTGTTTCCCATTCTCCCGCCATTGATAGTAAGCCTGTCGGTATTCTTTGCCATTTCTAGTAACGGTGCGATAGTAGATGTGACCACTTCCCTCTCCTTTTTTCCGTCGAGTTTTGCTAGAACAATTTGTGCTGGGGGGAGTTATTTTGCTAGAACATTTATCTGAAGTGTCCGACACTTTTTCAAGGAAGTCAGCATTATTTTTGCTAGAACATTTATTTAGTCCCCCCTGCAATAATTCATCGACACTTTTACCCAAGTCAGGATAGACAAACAGCTTGGAAACAGTGATTGATTTATCTAGATGGGGAATGTAAACAGAGAAGCGATCTCGCTCTGCGAGTGCTGCCGCACCGCCTAAATCCTGTTTAATTACTCCCTTAACTTCTGGTTGTTTGGGTTGTTTGACCAGACAGGGAATCGAGATAGAGGACTCGACGGAGGGCAACGGCTGCTTGTCCTGGGGTAACGGTTCGTCCTGCGAGATATCTGGCTCTGATTCTTCCTGGGGTGCTGGTTGGGACTGACAGAGCGGATCGAACCAGTCCGACGGGAAACCCATAATCAGAGCGATCGCTTCTGCGCTTAACTGTGAGCCACTCGGAATCAGCTCTTTGTCTTTGAACCATTTCTCGCATTTGGTCTGACCAGCAGGGCGCATTGTTGTAGATGTTTGCCCACTCGTCAGGGTAGGAAATGATAAACAATCTAAATCTTTGATGTCCTGCTCCAAGCTCCTGCGCCGAGACTGTTTCAACTTCAAAACTGTATCCTGCCATATATAGGGTGGCAAGAATAGTTCTAAGTCCTCGTTCGATAAATCCTTCAGGTTGTTCAATAATACAGAACTTGGATTGAGCTTCGAGTATGCAGCGAATTCCTTCTCGCCAAAGGGCTGATTCTGGGTGAGAAAGTCCAGTTCGCTTTCCAGCGTTACTCGTTCCCGTGCAGGGAAATCCCATTGTAATAATGTCGAATTGTCCGCTTCTGGGATGGTAGTCTCTGATATCGCTGTGGATTGGGATTTGGGGGAAGTGATGTCTGAGGATGAGTTGTGCGTTGGGATTAATTTCAACAAACTGAGTTGTTCGTATTCCTCCAAGCTGCTTGGCAGCGAGGGAGAATCCGCCGATTCCACTAAAAAGGTCGAGATGGGAGAGCATGGTTTTTGGTTCATTCGTAACCTCCTCTTCTAGAATTCCCAGCGGAGTAGTCACGCCATCATGACAGGCTTTCAATTGTTCCGTAGGACTTATCAAAGAAAACAGAAGCTGTGCCCGTTCTGCCGTGCCGTGCCTTGGCTAGGATAAGTTCTAAAACATCTACTGCCGGAGTGTCTGGGTTGTAGTATTCGTCTCTGTAAGCAAGGATGATATTATCGGCTACCATCTCCAGAATCCCCGACTGAGAAAGGTCGGACATCAGGGGGCGTTTATTCTGCCTAGCTTCTACTCCTCTGCTGATTTGGGAAAGGGCTAACACTGGCACGTTTAAGTTGCCAGCTAGCTTGTAAAGTCCACGGGCGACATCTCCTAGTTCGTAGCTGCGGTTGCCGCCACTATCTTCTGCCATCATTTGCAGGTAATCGACTACGACTAAACCGAGACGACCTTCCTTGGCTTTAATCTGACGACATTCGGAGGCTATGCCCGAAACAGTAATGCCGCGACTGTCATTGATGTAGAGGGGTAATTCTGAAGCAATCCCGACAAGAGAAGCGATGCTGTTCATTTCGCAGTTGTTGAGAAATTGCTTTCCTGCTCGATGTTGGCGGAGGCGATCGCTTCGTAGGGGTGTTAGGTTTAAATGCTTGTAGTAGCTCGCGACGCTGAGGGCACTCCACAGCCTGTACTCCAACTGCTTTTTGGTCATCTCTAAAGAGAAGAAGATAACTGGCAGTTCGTGAGCAAGTAGCATCTGGAGAGATAGAAACAAAGCAATTTGGCTCTTTCCCATCGACGGTCTGCCTGCAACAATAGTCAGCGTACCCGGCTCAAATCCCACCATGATTTCATCTAGCTCCGCTATTCCGGTGGAATAGATGGGAGAATTTTCTTCAAGCTGATTAAAAGCAGCAGCAGCAACGCTGGCGTTGTGTTCGGTATTAAACGCGAGCCTTTGAGTGGAGATGCTAAAAAGTTTTTGCTCCGACTGGTCGAGAACTGAATCTAACTCGATACTCGCCTCGTAACCGAGGTCAACGATGGAGTGTCCGGCAGCAATCACTCTTCGACGCAGATATTTATCCATCACTAGGGCGGCGTACCTGTCGATATTGACCGCCGAAACAGTGCGGTTGAGTAACTGAGCAAGTTTTGCCGTTCCGCCCACTTTCTCCAACAAACCGCGATCTGCTAAATAAGTGCTAACTGACATTAAATCTGTCGGCTTGCCCAAAAGGTACAGTTTGAGAGCGGTTCGATAAATTTCTTGGTGAGCGGATACATAAAAAGCTTCTGGGTGCAGTTCTGCCTCAACGCGACTCATAGCTTCTGGGTCGAGCAAAATTCCGCCGAGGATGGCTTCTTCCGCTTCAATGTTTTGGGGAGGTAGTTGCTCGCTCACTTTACATCTCCCTCTCGGTTGTGCGAAGCTTCCTGTTCTCTCAACCAAGCTTCTTCAGCCGCTTTACGCCGTCGTTCTATTTCCTCTCGATGTTTCCTGACTCGTTCGAGATGATTTTTGGGAATGAGCGGTTGTTGAGAATTGGGTTTTGTTTTGAGTGGAGCCAAAAAGTGGTTGTAATAAATCTCCCAGCGATTGTGTCCCAATTTGTTGGGGCTGGCTAGCCATGCTTCAAGGTCGTTGATTGGTTGAGAAAATCCTTTAATTGCTGCTTTGACAAAATTAAAAAATTTCTCTCTCTCTTCTTGGGAAAGCTTCGAGATGAATTTTGTGTAATCGCTCTTTAAATTTCTTTCTTCGCGCTTGCTGTCTGAGAGAGTCTGATCTGTCTGTATAGTCTGTATAGTCTGAGGCGGAGCTGAAATACTTGATTTTTCAAGAGTTTCAGAGGTTTGAGGGAGCTTATTTAATCTTTCAGAGGGGTTATTTAATCTTTCAGGGAGCTTATTTAGTCCCCCGCCTTGATGTGACTTAGTTTCAGCCTTTTTTTTCTTTAATCGCTCGGATTCTTCCTTAGCCGAAGCAGCAGATAAATTGTGTCCCTGCCAAGCGGTGATTCGATATTCATACAACCCCAGTTTTTTCAGCTTCCTCATATCCTTTTCCACCGTTTCGGGACTGACCCCAATTTTGATAGCTATCTCTTGGGGAGAGGGAATAGTATGGTAGACCTTTTCTCCATCGGAAGTTGAATCGGCAAAAGAATCGACCATCATCAAATAAAGCCATAGTCTTAGCTGAGAACCTGTCAGTTTATTGACGATTGCTATGGCTGCATCCTTATTGGCAATCATGAAATAGCCTTCCATCTCTTTTTTGTCAAAGCCTACCGAATGTCTAATGTTTCGCTTTTTTGCTACTGCCATCGCTACACCTCTTTTCTCTGGTTTGGTGTTAATTCTTGACAAGTTCCGCTCCATTGCAGTAACTTGAGGTCAAAGTCTTTGATTATCTTCTCGGCTTGGAAGTATCTTTCCCAGACGAATGGGCGATCCCAATTTGTTCTGGATTGGAAGTAAATAAATATTGTCTGTGCCATAATTAACTGTAAGAATTTAACTAAGTCACTAATTCGAATTAGTTAATTAACCAATTATGATTAGTTTTTAAGCTAATGTCCAGCACTTGTAACTTTTCTCATTTGGAAGCTCTTAAAAAAGTCAAGGAGCGCAGGAGGATAACCGGGAAGGAACTTCACCAGGCAACTGGTTTGGCAGAGAGTAATCTGTCTGATTTTTTCAAAGGAAAAATTAATGTAGTTATTACTACCCTTGATAAAATCGTCGATGGTATGGAAAAAGTTTCTCCTGGGGCAAGGCAGGAATATGCACGAGAGCTAGCAGGAATCATCTACTCTGAAAAAATTGAAACAATCGGAATCGAACAGCAAATCAACACTCTACCCAAAGAATTAAAGAAGCAACTGATTATGGCAATCGTTGAGTCAATTGCCCGCGACCCCGAGCCAGCTTTTTCCTCAAGTAAGTTTTAAAAAAATCTAATTGAAAATTCCTGACATTTTTTTAAGCTGCTCTTAATATAGTTTGGATAGTAACTGTGATTTGATTAGAGCATGAGCAGAAATGGCGATCTAGTCAGGATGGAAAGAATGCCAGAACCGGAGCCACTAAATAAGCTTTTAGAACAAATTGAAGGCTTTGAAGTTGATGGTTTGTCTCCAGATGATAAAGCTCGTCTGTTTAAAACTCTACAGAAAAAGCTAGGTATAGATTCGAGCTTGAACGTGCAAACGTTAGGCGGGTCGCAAATAATCGGTTCTTCAGTGCAGTTTTACTTTTCTGAAAAAAGTTCGGTAGCCGAACTAATTTCAATTCTGGTTGAGAAGCTGGGTAAAGACTCTGCGGTTGATATTATTCGGCTAGTTTTGGAAAAGCTTTGAGCAAATTGATTCATGGGACGAGAGGTTCGCTCATTCTTTGCGATCGCTTGAACTCAACCCCAAACAGCGGCAATCGTCTCTTTTCCTTCTCGTAGAGCTGCTTCTAAGCTAACAAAAATCTCTCCAGGCTCTACAATAATCCCTTCTGGCTCGATGATAGCGAACTGGTAGCAAGCGGACGAGGTGTAGTAGACAACGAGGATGCAGCTATTAATACCGATAATAGTGATAATTTTCATAGTGGCAGCGACAGCACAAAACAACGTCTAATTTCAGTAGTTCGATGACACTTAAACCCAACCGAGTTGAAAAGCGATTACCAAGCCAATAATTATTCCTAAAGTACCGCTCAACATTGATGGCAGAAAGCACCAATCATCATGACCTATTCGAGAGGAAGTTTGGCAATATTTGGAAGTTGTCATCATCTCTATTCACCTTCAATAGTTCTTTACTCATTAATTACGTAAGGATTTTTGGATTTATGCTTTAAACCCAAACAAAAAACCCAGCTTACTAGACAAGCAAACTGGGCTTAATATCTAATCTAGATGGCTACATTCGTGTGTTTCCTTGGAAAACTTAAGCAGTAGCTCCTTCGAGATTTACTTTCACTACCTTATTTCTTTCTTCTTCAGCTTTGGGCAAGGTTAGATTGAGGATACCGTCTTTGTATTCGGCGTTAACGTTAGTATTTTGAATTCGTGCGGGTAGAGGGATTACTCTAGAGAATTTACCGTAACGAAATTCAGAGCGAGTTCTACCGTTTTCTTCAGACTTGATTTCAGACTTGCGTTCCCCTGCGATCGCTACTCGGTCTGCCATAACTTGAATATCCAAGTCTTTAGCTTCCATGCCAGGAACTTCTAGTTTGAGATGCAGTGCTTCATCGGTTTCGGTTAATTCGGCAGCAGGAAATTTAGCCATATTACCAAAATCTCCCCAAGAATCTGGCATTAAAGCGTCATCAAACAGACGGTTTAATTGGCGTTGTAGAGCATTCATTTCTTGCCAAGGATTGTAACGAATAATTGCCATAACACTTCACTCCTTTGATTAATCTGATTATCGATTAATTGTTTAATTTAGGGATTTATTTTTAACTTCAATTCTTATGGTATTAAGCAGGACAAAAAACAGAAAGTGTGGTTGTTATCCCATGCCAGGTAGGGATTTGTGCCCGAACAAAGACTAGTTGATTGGGTAGGGATTCCTCCAATGAATCGGGTTCGGTTTAACAGAACTTTAGCATTGATGGTCAAGCAGTAAAAAAACTCACCAGCCTCTTATGATTGATGTAAACATAAAAACAGCCGAGGCGATTGAACTGAAAATATTGGTTAGTCAACCAGGCTCTGCTAGGGGGAAAAGTGAACGAGCATGACCGCATTGTTTTCGATCTCAAAGGTTACATTGTCAAACCCGCCGTATTAAATAAAGATGAGGTAGAAGTTCTCAAAGAATTTGTTCTGCGTCAAAAGAACGAACCGAAGTCACTACCTCCTCACCAGCGTTGTTTACCTGGAGGACTTTTTGCTCCATTAATCGATCACCCTGCGGTGATGAACGTGTTATTGGATGTAATCGATCCAGATTTAGAAAAGATCCGCTTAGAAAACGTCTTTCTTAATTACCGCCAGATGGGGCAAGGAGAATGGAAACCCCATGCGGGCGGGCGCACTACCAATCCCAACTATGCTTACAATTTCTATGATGGACGCATTTACGCAGGCATGACGCGGGTGGTCTGGGAGTTAAGTGAAGTACTAAAAGACAAAGGCGGAACCTGTTTTCTTCCTGGCAGCCACAAAGCCAATTACAATATACGCACCCAACCGATTGCCAGCATAGATGCACGAGATTCAGGGCTTTGGGAAAGTTATAGTTGTCCTCCTGGCTCTTTAATTATCTTTTCCGAAGCGGTGCGCCATTCGGCTGATATTTGGCGTAATCCTCTCAATCCTCGTATATCAATTTTCTGCGCTTACAATCATATCAACGTGCGCCACCACAAACCCAACATCCCATCTGTGGTCATCGAGAAATTAGCCCCCAAGCACCAGCGTTTCTTTCGAGAAGTTTACCATCCTCAATTTGACCGAATGTAAGAGACGAGTTTAATTACCATGTAAGCGCGTTCTAGAGTTTCTTTAGTTCTCGGTTCGATTGTTATCTACCTCCTCTCACGCTTAATCTAAAAAGGATTTGGCAGCCTCGACAAAAGAAGCCGTTACAGGCATCCAGCGTGGATTTCTAGCCGACTTACCATCCCAATCAAACTCGACTTTGCACCATTCCTCTTCATCTCGGTCGTAAGGCGCACCTTCTTTATAGTTCCACACTCCCCAGTGTTCGATCCAAAGTACTGAAGCTGGATCGAGTTTATAAAACTCGCAAACCTGTAAGAATAAATCTTCAAACCCATTGCAAATACTCATACCTGGATTGTTGGGCAGTTCGGTTACGACGACAACCGCGCTCTTTTTGCAAAGGGTTACTTCAACGCCACACTTGGCAGGACATCTGTTAGATCTGACTTTGTAACTAAATATATTCATCCTACCTGTCTATGATGATTATTCTCGATCCCGCTCTATTAAAGAATCTATTTTGTTTTCAATCGAATTAAGTCTTCTGAGAATTGTCGGACGGTCATCATCGAGGCTGGCTAACATTCTGTTTTGAGCCTCTTCGATCCGAACCAATTGTCGCATAGTCTCCTCTTGGCGACTGGCAAGCTCTTCTAAAAACCTGATTCTCTCTCCGTGTTCGTTACTCTGTGCCTGTGCCGAACGTGCTAGAGATTCTACTATTGCCTCAATTCTGTCTAATCTGTCGTTACTATTATTGTTGACCATTGAAATTTTTTGACTCGTGTATTTATTTTAGAATTTGGCTAATTGATGATTAACGTATTCGATCCAAACTACTGTTTCGTCTTCGTCAGAGCTTCGGGTCGCTGGAGAGCCGGAATTCGATTCCGGCATCACGCCTCACAAGTTAAGGGGCTATGACTCGAAGTGAATTCGAGTCTCTGAAAGCCCCGCCTCGTTAGTGTAGCTCTTCCGTAGGGAGCATCAAATTCGGGGGACAGATCCTTATTCTGCTTAATGCCGTCCCCTCGACATTTTGAAATCTAGCGAATAGTGACTGAATATTCGTGGTTTTCACTCAAGAACGCCCAACCGATCGCACCAGTTGCATCGACCTTAAGCAGTTCCTTGATTTTGGTCAGTTTGGGTTCGTAAGTCACTTTGACATATTCGGGTGGTAATTCCTCTGGAGGAACATTTAACATAACTCGTGGCGGTTTTTTCCTCAGACCGATTTTGACCGTCACGCCATCGATGCGGCTGACTTCAGAACGGATCATTTGGTTAGTTAGGTAGTGTCTCAATCGAGTCGTTTGATTCTCTGCCTGTTCTGCAAGGGTGCGAATTCTTCTTGCTTCGGCTTTTCGTGTTTCTGCTAGAGCTTCTTGGTGGCATATGTAGGCTGCTACCTGTTCGGCTTTGACCTTGAAAGATTCTCCAGCTTCCAGCCATTGGGAAAAGGCTTGTTCTAGCTTGGTTTCCCTTTCTTCATCAGTGAGAGAATCGTCTTCTAGAAGAAGGGCGATCGCTGTTTCTAGTTGTTGAATTTCTTCGGATAGCTCCCAGAGTCGGGGGTTTGATTGATTCATGGTTTTATGGATTTTGGATAAAAGATTTTGGTAGAGTGAGTCAACCAGTCAACAGTGAATAACTGGTGACTGATGACTGTTGACTGATGACTGATTTACGCAGCAGGTAAACTACGCTGATTTTGGTTTCCGTCTAACTCTTGACTTTGGGCGGTGAGTGCCTGTAATTGCTGTGCCGTCCAACCATCAACACAAGTAAGGGCACAGATTCCCTCTAAGTCAACAAGTTGGTCGCCGCAAGTACTCATGAAGGCAGCAATCAGATCGAGTTGCTGTTTCTCTTCCTCAGATTGCCTTTCTCGCCAGTCAAAGGTCACGGTGTAATAAGTTCCCTTTTCTCCTATTTCCCGATTGAAGCCGAGGGTGAAGATGCCTAATCCTGGGTCGCCATATTCCATTACTTCCTGCACTTTGTTGAACAGGTGAGCGATGGATTGTTTTTTGATGTAAGAAACGCACACTGTATTCTTGGGCAGAATCTTAGAATCGACATTAGGAGCAGGAACAAAGAATAACTGAATCCACAGCATGTTTTCAGTCTTGCCCAAAGTGCCAAAGAACTTAGAAACTTTGATGATGCTGATATCTACCTTCTGGTCGGGGTTGGTCTTGCGATGTTGGGCTTCGCTGCCACCAACAAACAAACCGCCATCTTTGCAGTTCAATCGGACTGAATAGGGTACATCAGGAAGGCAGATCGCATTGTCGGGACGAGTTCCAAAGACACTGAATTGATTGAATTTCTTAGCCATTGTTATTTTTTCCTTGAATTACTTGAATTTCTGTTGAAGAGTAAAGAGTGACCAGTAAGTAACTGGTCACTGGTATCAATTACCAACGGGGCATATAGCCTGTGGTGTAGTAGTTGTACTCGTCTTCGTCAGCACCAAAATGCTTGGATTCTTCGCATTCGACTAAGTAATCCAATCCAAAAGCATTGGCGTTTGAGTAACGCTGCATTCCTCTTATCTTGATTTCTGCTTCAAAACCTTGGAGATGTTTAGGTTTGCGAACTTCACACCATTCACACCGATAGAAAGTGTTGAAAGTTTTGATATAGCTCGCTACTTCTTTTTGGGAGCAACCTAGATAAACCATAAAGGCTGGTTCTGTTTCTGTGCTATTGCCCCAACCGTAGCGATCGCCATTGACCGCTTCGCAGATAGCCACCGAAACGCATAGTTGCGTGACTTTAAAACTGCCGTGGGGTGAAACTTTTAAAACTGAATTGTTTAACATGGAAATTACCTCATTGTTTGGGGGTAAGCCACCGCCGTATCTTTGGTCGGATGTCTGCGGTGGCTTTGTTTACATGAAATTATTTTAGCACGTTTACATGGTTAAATCAAGCAGTTAAATCAAATATGTTATCCTTGTTTACACTAGCTATGTATAGTATTGAAGTAATTGATATGCCTAAACCTAAAAAGAAAAAAGTAGGCGCACCTAAAGGAACGGTAAACAATCCTAAAGGAGTTAACCAGTGGCAGGATATTAGGGCTGAGAAACCGATCGCCGTAAGGCTTTTGAAAGAACAAGACGAAGCGATTAGAGCTAAAGCTGCTGCTGAAGGGAAAACCTTAACTCAAATTATGGAAGAAGCGATCGCGGTCTATCTTGCTTCATAAGAGAGACAACTGCACGGGGGCGGGAACGGGAACACCAAACCACCAGCAACCAACGAGAGCAGAACCAGAAACCGACCACTCGACACCAGACCAAGACGGAGGCAAGCAACCCGAAGGCAACCACAGCAGCACCGAGCGACCAGAACCGAGGGCAAACGCTACCGAACCCCAAGTGCCAGAGCCGCCACCAAAGAAAGAACGAGAAGGACGAACACCAGCAGGACAGGACGGAGAAGAAGGCAGAGCCACTAAGCAGCCGCGATCGCCACGCGCCACAGACCGAACACAAGCCATAGACCGACGGGCAAAAGCAGACCGACCAGAGCCAAACCGACCAGAGACAACGGAAAAAACCAGCAGGGAAGAAGAAGAACGGAAGTAGGAACGCACCAGCGAGTCAACGCCAGCAGCGCAACCAACCGAAACCCGACAGCCACGGGGAACAAGCGGCAGCAACTCGGAAAGAGCCAACACAGCACCAGAAGATGGAGAACGAGAACCAGAAAAACCGATAGAGCGCAGAGAAGAAAGAAAAGACACGGAACGAACCAACTAAAGACTACACCAATATTTTTCCATGTAAACATGGAAAAAACAAGCAGCCAGCCGTCGACCCATCAATTAACCAAAGAAGTAGACTACCCTTACCCCTTTCTCTTTAAGTAAAAAAAGAAAAATAGATATCTTTCGATACCTATTCTAATAACTAATATTTAATTAAATAACTTTTCTAAAACTTACACTCCATCTTTCACTTTCAACCTTACAAACACCATGTAAAACTTTATTATTAAACTCGATAACTTCTCCATCTCTTAAATAAAAAACCTCTCCACTATATCTAAAACCACTCATCAAATCTTTACAAAAATTAATAACAATTGCTTTATTATCAAAAACCTTTCTATCAATATGATCTTTTAATTCACTCCCTTTTTCATACTTATAAACTAATACACTATTCCAATCATCACTCCCCCATAATTCATTACCTCTTTTTCTCAAACCTTCACTAATTTCTAAACCTTTATAAACTTCATTTCTAAACCCTAACTCCACACCAACACCAAACCACAAACACTTTCTACTACTAACATTTTCTTTCCCATTCCATCTTTCTTTTTCCAATTTATTTTCTAAACTTTTTAACCAATTCCAACCTTTATTACTATTTACAAAACCCAATCTTTTCAGAGATAATATTCTCGATTTGACTAACAATGTTATATTCAAAAAACAACTCATAATTTATAATTTTCTTTCATATTTTCTATTTCAAATTAACAGTAAATTTACAAAAAAACACGAAAACTAACAACAAAACCACACCTTCTTTGGCTTTCTTTTCTTCATTAATAAATAAAAATTTTCAGGGCGTGAAACGGTCGGCTGTCCGACGGAGTGAACCTATTTTTCGGCTAAATTATCGAATACGTTTTAAGAAAAGCACTTTGGAGAAGAAAAATAGGCGGCAGCCGACTGCCCCGCCGAGGACTGTGTATATATTGACCTTTGCCGAAGCTCTAATGAAGGCTAGGGGGCAGGCGACGGGATTTATGGCGGATCTTGCCCGAGGTCTATGTTAGGAGGCTGCCCTGCCGGAATGGCAAGTAAAATTTCACTCTTTGCGCGATCGAGAAATAAAAATTTCCCCAGCCTGTGACGGTCGACCGTGCGACGCATCATGTGGTCGCTGCGCGGCTTCAAAAACAGCTTTCCTATTGTAACTACGGGGTCAAGGGTCTTCGACAAGCTGCGACAGAACTAATCATGTGGACGCTTCGCGAGTTTTATATCTGTTCTGTCTTGCCCTTGACTCCCTCCGTTTTTATGAAAGTGTAGTTTTTTTTGAGGTTTTGATTATGTTTGATTTAATTGTTAGTAAATTAGGCAAAGATAATGTATCTAATTTTCGACAAGGAGAAGAATATGGAATTAAACTTAATTATTATTATTTTATGTATCAAGAAGATGAATTTGTCGAGATTTGGTTTAATGGTTTTTGGTTTGGTAATATAGATAATTTTCGAGTTGCTGTTAGTAAAAATTTAGATGAGGTATTAGATAAATTAAAAGAAGAATTATCTAATTAAAATTTATTCAATAGATAGGTATCTAATTGATATCTATCTATTTTTAAATAAAGCGCACAAAAAAAGGGGGACAAGCCCCCAGAACCACTAACTCAAAGCCGCCCAAAAGCAGGGACAGACACCAGAGACAGGAGGAAAGACAGCTACCGAGCAGGGAACGGAAACGCACCACCAAGCACCGCAACGATGCATCGCACAAAACGGAACGCGAGAGAACGAACCGGAAGGGAACAGACCAGCCACAGGAGCGGCAAAAGCCCCAGCAGCAGCACTAGAAGAGAAGAACACAACCACCACCCAGCGAGAGAACGAACGCTCGGACGGGCGCAGACAAAGAAAAGAAGCACCAGCCGAGATAGCCAGACGACGCACCTCACCAGGCAAAGGAGCCGGACACAAAGGAGGAGAAGCGTAAGCACCCCAAGAAGCACCGACAAAAGAACCAGAACGAGAAGAAGAAACAGACACGGGCAAACCCCCAAAGAAACACAACAGCTACATCCCAGAGACAGCTACCGCGCAGGCAAGGGCAAGTGGGGCAGATAATTAAACCGCGAAGCGAACGACTATTATAGCCCCAACGCAGCTCGTGCAACCCTTGACAAGCGGATCGGGGTGTGGGGTGTCCCCACATAACAACTGCGAAGCAACCATATTGCTGCCACTACAATAGAATTGCTGTGTGAGATCGACACCCCACCGAATCAATAACGCCGTCGGCGTGTATCCCCCTTTGGGGCAGTGGGGGGAAGTTCCCTTCTCTCAAGGGTAGGTTTTTTAGATTTAAGCAGAAGAAAATGAAGAAGGTTGTCCAGAAAAATCAGGATAAAAATTGCCTATAGACAGAGGAATACGATTAAGAATATGAGCAAGAATAACCACAAAC
>JADEWQ010000148.1 GCA_015207585.1 Pleurocapsales cyanobacterium LEGE 06147
CCTCAACTTTCTTTGGGTTTTCCGAGGCTTATTGCCCAGATGAATGAGCTGAATTGTCTATCCTATTTGGTCTATCTTTGGGATGACTTTTGCTATTCTTCTGCCTAGACTGATGAAAGAGGGATAATTTTCACCGTGTCACAGTGTCAGGGTTGTTAATTAAAATCATATCGCCGTGAAGCAACGCCCTTTTAAAAGCATTGCCCTGTCTTTTGTGAAGCTTCCACCAAGCATGTTGACAAAACAACTACATTGTTGTCAAGAAGAGAACTCGTTTCGCGTACTGACGAGGTTTTGGAGGTACGATTACGATTGTGACTAAACCAACTAAGCCTGTAATTCTTAGTTTAGATGATGACCCTGAAGTTTTACGTGCAATAGAACGCGACCTCCGACAAGTTTACGGTCGTCGCTTCCGAATTCTGCCAGTAGACTCAGGGACAAAAGCTCTAGAAGTGCTGCAAAAGCTCAAACTGCGCAACCTAACAGTAGCGTTATTGCTTGTAGATCAGCGGATGCCGTATATGACGGGCGTGGAGTTCCTGCAAAAAGCGATGCAACTTTTCCCCGAGGCTAAACGAGTATTGCTGACAGCGTATGCAGACACTGATGCCGCGATCCGAGCTATCAATATTGTCAAGACTGATTATTATCTATTAAAACCATGGACTCCTCCTGAAGAGCATCTGTATCCCGTTCTGAACGATTTACTCGATGACTGGCTCTCATCATTCCACCCCTCGGTTGCAGGTATTCGCGTCATTGGAAACCGATGGTCGCTTGAATCGCATCAAATCAAAGATTTTTTGGGTCGCAATCAAATACCCTATCAGTGGTTGGATATCGAGATAAATGAAGAGGCGGGCTGTCTGCTTAGTTATGCTGACTTAGATTCAACGCACCTGCCGTTCCTGCTATTTCCTGACGGCTCGCACCTCATAAAACCGACAAAAGTTGAAATTGCCAAAAGAATCGGGCTGAGAACGCAGGCTGAACTACCTTTCTACGACTTGATTATTGTAGGTGCTGGTCCAGCTGGTCTGGCTGCAGCAGTCTATGGAGCCTCTGAAGGGCTAAGTACAATAATAATTGAACGAGAGGCTCCAGGAGGGCAAGCTGGGTCAAGTTCTCGCATCGAAAACTATCTGGGCTTTCCCGTTGGACTAAGTGGAGGAGATCTAACCCGTCGTGCTGTAACTCAGGCAAAACGGTTTGGCGTAGAATTTCTTACTCCTCAAGAAGCGACCAGCGTTCGTGTAGAGGGTTCGTATCGGATTGTCACGCTGGCGGATGGAAGCGAACTTAGCTGCCACGTGCTGATAATTGCCACTGGCGTATCTTATCGTCAGCTCGATGTACCGGGAATCAAGCGGCTGTGCGGGGCTGGCGCGTACTACGGGGCGGCAAAGACAGAAGCACTTGCCTGCAAGGATGAAGATGTCTTTATCGTTGGCGGGGCGAACTCGGCAGGACAGGCAGCCATGTACTTTTCTCAGTTTGCTCGTCATGTCACTATGTTAGTGCGTGGCGACTCTCTTGCTAAAAGTATGTCAAAGTACCTGATCGACCAAATTGAGAAAACAGAAAATATTACAATACAGTTGTGCTCCAGTGTCGTCGAAGTCAAAGGTGAA
Source organism: Pleurocapsales cyanobacterium LEGE 06147 (assembly GCA_015207585.1). Taxonomy (GTDB): domain Bacteria; phylum Cyanobacteriota; class Cyanobacteriia; order Cyanobacteriales; family Xenococcaceae; genus LEGE-06147. The sequence goes on from JADEWQ010000148.1 coordinate 1,635, forward strand.
ATCAGCTTGGAGGCGATTACAATAGCTAGGGCTGATACAGGCGTTGTGGAGACCGTTGCCGCAACTTCGCTGTTCATCTTTATTGGTGCCATACCGCATACCGATTGGTTGGACGGTCTTGTAGAGCGAGACGAGCTAGGCTTTATCCTGACAGGTTCTGATCTGAGGCGTAATGGACGTTGCCTGAAAGGCTGGACTCTAGAACGCGACCCTTTTTTGCTCGAAACAATAGTCCCCGGGATTTTTGCAGTAGGAGATGTGCGTTATGGGTCGGTTAAGCGAGTAGCTTCGGCAGTGGGAGAAGGTGCGATCGCTGTTCAGTTCGTCCATCAATATCTTAATCTCAGTAAGGTGTAAAATATGAGTCTCATACTTTACGTCAGATACCGCTCTTTCCAAAATTGAGAAATGAGCAATTACATTAAGTAGACCGAAAATAAAGGATTAATCACCTTTTCAGCCGAAATGGTTTCCATCAAAATCAGTCTTTCAGAGGTTAGAGTTATTACTTAAAAAGCCCTTGTTCTACGATTCTTATAAAATCGATCTACTGACGTTATTTTCTAAACACGATAGGAAATTATATGAACCAAATGACGCAGTGTATGTTAACTTCGGAACCAATACCAAAAAAGCAAAAAAAGCTAATTGAACTTGGCACTTTAGCTGTTGGTCTAGCTCATGAGATGAATAACCCAGCGGCAGCAGGTGGCAGGGCAGCAGAGCAATTGCACGAAACCATTCAAAGGTTCCTATCTCTCGCACTCAAGCTCAATCAACAGATGACGAAAGCTCAACTGGAGCTTGTTTCCGACTTACACCGCGAGGCAGTAGAACGCGCTTCCACAGCCTCTGAGTTTGATACATTGATGTATAGTGACCAAGAAGAAGAAATTATAGCCTGGCTGGAAGCCCACGGCATAACTGAGAGGTGGAAACTTGCCCCAATTCTGGTCAAAGCTCAGCTGGATACTGAATGGCTAGATACTGTCGGCGAGGATTTTGCTGCTGAAGAGATGGGTCATGTGCTTAATTGGATAGAGGCAATCCTCAAAGTTTTTGAACTTTTAGACGAGATTAAGCAAAGTACAGTTCGGATTTCCGATCTAGCCCAAGCGGTTAAGTCTTACTCATACATGGAACAGACTCCGCTACAGGTGGTAGACATCCATAAAGGGCTTGACAGTAGCCTAACTCTCTTGAGTTATAAGCTTAAACAGGGAGTGGTCGTGACGCGCAAATACAACCGAAACCTGCCACAGATCTGCGCCTATGAGAGCGAACTGAACCAGGTATGGACTAACCTAATTGACAATGCCATTGAATCGATTGCTGGACAAGGCAAAATCTGGATCTGCACATCCCTAGAAGATCGCTGCATCTTAGTCGAAATTATCGACAATGGACCAGGTATTCCGCCAGATATTCAGTCACGTATCTTTGAGCCATTCTTCACCACTAAGAAAATGGGAGTAGGAACTGGATTAGGTCTAGATATCAGCCGTCGCATTATATTTGAATTGCATCATGGCAGCATTCGCTTTTTTTCCCAACCAGGTGAAACTCGTTTTCAGATTCGTCTGCCGATCGATTCTTGTCCTAATAAATCTTGAACAAACTAAGGGTTATGGCTCGTAGGTTTACATTCTATAGGGGTAGCGACCGCTAAATCTGATTTTTGGATCAAATACGCGGTTGATTGACCATCATTAATTCTCTTCCAAACACATACGCGTTTGTGAATGGCTTTTATTAGTTTGGGAAAACTAAAAGTCTAGAATACTTTTCAGACAACGAAAAATTTTATAGTTTTTTCACGATTAAGTACCTATGCAAAATTAATTACATATTTATCTGTTCCTTTTGTTCTGAGTTGAAGATTTCTTTTCTTCCTCTTCCGACTCGATTATACAAACCTACTAATTTGTTCTTAGACCAGTTGTTTCTCCAGTTATATACCGATATACTCCAATCTCGGCTTTTTACTGATCGGTGTAATTAATTTTGCCTTACTACTTAATTCAGAGAAACAATTCAATATTTCTATCTAAAATTTGTGGAGTATTTATATGAAGATTGTATCATTATTCGATTTACTTACTTTTAAAAAGTATCAATCTCCTTGGTGGATACAAATTAATACTAGTATACCTAAATGTATTTACTTTTTTGGACCATTTGATAATGCTCGAGAGGCTAAATTTTTTCAAGATGGCTATGTTGAAGATTTACTTCAAGAAAAAGCTCTAGGAATTACTGTTGAAATTAAAAAAATGAAACCAAAAAATCTAACTATTTTTGAAGAATAAAAAAGCCAAACCTAGTTTTTAAAAATAAAAGCGTTACTCAATTATTCATTATTTTTTTACAGATTGAGTTAATTAGCATTCGGATATTTTACAAAAATTTTCAATTGTAATTATTAAGTTTATGAATTCAAACTTGACGAACTAAACAAAAAGCAACGGCACTTCCTCTCAATGCAAAGGGATGGGTAGTTCAAGCGATCGCGCTCCTATCTCGAATGGGCAGAATCGACGGTCAGACAAACGATTCATCGCTGGAATCAGAATGGATTAGTAGGTTTAGGCCTATGAGCAGCAACCGTGCAAAAAACCACGATAAGAACTGTACTAGTTAAACCCTCTCTCGATTAGCTCTCTCAAACCATTGAAATCTCGTCCTGAATTTTTGTACCAATTAACTGGGGAACGCCAGTCAACGCAAGCCTCTGAGTTGAACTCAGGGGAACGGTTGACCTAAAGTTTAACTGATATGGCGATCGCATATCCAAAAAAGTTTCCTGAAGTTTTACAGAGTTTAAGCCTTAACGGGCTTTTCTGTACAATTGCTACTCTACCCTCTTTTCGGAAAGTGGCAGAAGAGTCGATCTTTATTTTCAACATAGAGAGGTACGATCATGCTAGAAGCTAAAAGCAAAACTTTAAGCAATGCCCTCAGAAAAGTGTCCCTCTTTCGATACTTAACAGATGAGCAGTTTGAAATTGTTGAACAAAAAAGTAAGGAGTTGTGGCTTAATCCAGGAGATCGACTTATCAAAGAGGGAGATTTTTGGCGTAATTTTTGCGTGCTGCTCGAAGGCAAGCTTGAGTGGACGAAAAAGATTGGTATTCAAAAAGTATATGTATTCAGCTTTGAACCAAAAGCATTTTTTGGTCATGAACTCTTCTTTCAGGACATGCCTTATCCTGCCACTGTACAAGCCGTCCGCCTCTGCCACATTTTACAACTAGAAGCAGAGACTTTTTGGCACCTGCTTACGGATTGCTCCTCAATTGCGCGAGAACTTTTAACTACTACAGTGCAAAGACTGCAAAGCTTAGAAGCTGTATCGCAACAGTACGTAAAGCTGGACTCTTTAGGCATGATCGCCGCTGGTTTGGCTCACGAGCTTAATAATCCAGCGGCAGCAGCGTGTCGTGCCGTGGATAATTTGCGCGAGGCGATAAACACTTCGCAATTTTTATATTTCGAGCTTCAAGAAAGACAATCTACTGCAGTAACCTCAGAAATGCTCGTAGAGATTGAGCGCAACGTCAGGGAGCGCGCTGCAAAATTTAAAAAGTCGCTGCCAACCCTCGATTTATTGACCAAGAGCGAGCGCGAGGACGAAGTTACAGATTGGCTGGACTACCACGGCATAGTTGATGGGTGGAAACTAGCACGTACTCTAGTGTGTGCGGGATTGGACATCGAGTGGTTGGATGCTTTGGCAGATCGCCTTCCTAGCAAAGCCTTGAGCGATGTGCTGCTCTGGTTCGAAGCAACACTCTCGACGGAAAAACTTCTCCAGGAAGCAGAGAGTAGTGTATCGCGCATTTTTCACTTGGTCAAGGCAGTCAAGGATTACTCTTATATGGATCGAGCACCGCAACAGGAAGTGGATGTGCAAGAAGGGCTTGAGAATACACTAATAATTCTTGGTCAGAAGCTTAAAAATAACGGCATCGCCGTGACGAAAGAGTACGACAATAGCTCTCTTCTGTCACTCTCCGAGTATTAAAATGAGAAAATAAATAATCAAAATCTCTACAAGGTACAGAGAACAATGGATGTAGAGCTACAAATTCTCAAACATTTGAAGAGAGATGCACAACCGACAGTATCGGTGATTGACGAATATTGTAGCAGCTACAAAGACTTATTTCCTGAAGTAAGGAGTTATGAATGTTTTAAATACTTACATTTAGGAATTATCTCGCCCCTAAAACGAAAATCACTCCCAGAAATAGCCAAAGTAGTAGGTATAAATTCAGCGCAATCACTACATCATTTTCTAGCTGAATCGCCGTGGTCTGTAATCGAAATTAGAGAAAGAAGATTATCCAAAACACTTTCTGCATTCAAAGGAAAGAAAATAACAGTAATCATTGAGGAAACAGGAGATAGAAAAAAAGGGAAGAAAACCGACTATGTAGCCAGGCAGTATTTGGGTAGTATTGGCCAAATAGACAATGGCATAGTGTCAGTAAATGCCTATGGTGTTTATGAGAATCTGACTTTTCCTTTAATGTTCAAAGTTTTTAAGCCAAAAGGAACATTAAAAATAGGAGAGCGATACAAAACGAAGATTGAATTAGCTTCTGAAATTATTGAAGAACTAGTTGGTTTTGGGTTTGAGATTGAGTTAGTATTAGCCGATAGTTTATACGGGGAAAGTAGTTTATTCATACAAACATTAGATAGGTATAATTTACCTTGGGTTGTAGCTATTAGAAGTAACCACGGGGTTCTTATGCCTTCATCTCAAAGGGTAAGAGCCAATAGGTGGTGTAAATTCGAGAGAAGATTTAGCAATCAAACCTCAGAAATTAGATATAGCCGAGAAATTATTTTTGGTAAAAGAAGAACAAGAACTTACTGGGAAATAACTACTGACCCAGAGACAATGCCACCAAATTCTACGTCCTTTGTCATGACTAATCTTTCAGGCAAAATTAGTCAGATTAAGAAAATTCTTGGTAATTTATATGGGTTAAGAACTTGGGTTGAATATGGATTTAGACAATGTAAACAAGAGCTAGGATGGACAGATTATCGTTTAACTAAGTTTGAGCAAATTGAAAAATGGTGGGAAATTATTTTCTCGGCTTATTGGATGATTAGTTCTCTTGCAGAATTATTTTCTACCTTAAATGAATCGCCAACTTTGTCTGTTTGCAGTACTCCATCTCAAGAGATTGTTACTGATTTTTCTCGTCATCAACAATGGACTAATCAAGGTGGATGGAAGACTAGTTTAAATAACCTTCGTTTAATTATTCAACCTCTTCTTGTCTTATGGTTAATTGTTCCCTGGTTAGACATTTTTCCTAATCGTTATTTATTACTTGGTTTTCATCGTCTAATTGCTTTAATTAATCAATTTTATCCCTATTTTCCTGATGGCTAAATTGCCTTTTTTCTACTCTTTATTCTCGGAAAGTGACAGAAGAGGGTTACAGTCTACCGCATTGTTGTCGGCAGGCACAAGGGCTACATACGCTTTGATTCAAAACCTGGCGACACCCGTTTCCAAATTCTTTTACTCATTACTCAGTCCAAAAGTTAGCAAGTAGGTCAAACTAAATTTAATCGTACTCAACAAAAACTAGAAAAACGACATTATCTTCATCCTCGAACTAAAGTTGCGAGGCTTCCATTCTCCCGTCAGGTTCTCGTGAGCAGAAACATAAAAAATGCACTCCTTGCTCCAAAATATCAACCATTGTAATCGTGTTGTGCGTCTCCTAGACTTAGATATCAAATACACAAATAAAGTTAATAGCATTTCTATTAATCGTCCAGACTCCCCTAAGGAAATGAAATCAAATGATACCTAGATCCCTTGGAGGGAATAAAATTGCCATTCTTGTCGAAAGTGAATTTATTCCCGAGGAAATTGAGTCTTATCAAAAGCGTTTTTCGGAACTCAAGGCAACCGTGCATTTTATGTCTAGGCTCTGGGGTCAATCTAGTGTTTGCTTCTTCAGTGACGCGGAGCAAGGTAAAACACCTCAGACTTTAGAAGTGCAAATCGATTTTCAGGATGTAGATGTTAACGACTATGCGGCTGTAATCATGGCCGCTAACTATACTAGCGTACGCCTGCGTTACTTTGAGCCACCCTCGGGTGTTTCTATTAGTTCCGAACTTGTTTGCACTTCCCCGGCAGTTCAATTTTACGCCAAGGCGATGGCGAATCCAAGAATTGTTAAAGGCGCACTCTGCCACGGACTTTGGATACTAACTCCAATGCCTGAGTTGCTCAAGGGTCGAAAAGTTATTTGTCATGAAGTAGTTCTTGCCGATATTATCAACGCTGGTGCTACTTACTTATCATCGCCTTCGGGTGTTGTCGTGGATGATGACCTAGTGACTGGTCGCTCAAAGAACGAAGTTGAACCATTTATCGATGTCATTTCTGAAAGAATTCTACAAATTGCCTCAGCAAAAAAACGTTTCTCAGTCAGAAGGTCTGTTGCTCCTTTACCAAATTTACTAAAACTAAAAAGTGCAAGCTAACTAGCTCAAAATTTTTTTATCAGCAGGATTCAATCGTATGAAAAAAGTTCTAACAGTTTTATCGGAATGGGGTTATTGGGGTGAAGAACTAGTAGGTCCTTTGGAAGTTTTTGATGAAGAAGGATACCAAGTTGATTTTGTTACTCCAACAGGGAAAAGACCAGTAGCTCTTCCCCCCAGCATGGATCCGACTTATGTTGACCCACCTTTAGGCAAGCCTGTTGTTTCCCAAGAAATGGCAGATAAGGTTCAGATACTCGATGACCTCAGCAATCCGCGACTAGACAATCCTATCATGTTATCAAAGTGGTTTCCGGATCGACCTTACTGGAGTTCTCCGAAGTTTTTGCGGGAGATGGAAGCCTATTACAAAGCCCTCGATGAAGTGCAAGAGGATTTGGAACAATATGATGCCTTGCTAATTGTGGGTGGTAGTGGTCCGATCGTCGATTTAGTCAATAACCATAGGGTTCACGACCTAATTCTCAACTTTTACAAGATGGGCAAACCAATTGCCGCAGAATGCTACGGTGTTACTTGTCTTGCCTTTGCACGGGAGCTTGAAGATCGTAAGAGTATTATCTGGGGAAAACACGTCACCGGTCATTGTAAGGAATATGACTACTTGGATGGAACTGGATTTGTCGGAACTGACCTTAACATGGGTCCACCACCCTATCCCCTAGAATATATCCTCCGCGATGCTACAGGTCCAGATGGGAAATATCATGGCAATGTTGGTAAAGAAATTTCCGTCATTGTTGACTATCCGTTTATTACAGGTCGCTCTACTCCAGATTCCTACATGACAGGGAAGATGGTTGTTGAAGTCTTAGAGAGGGGACTGAGACGGTACGGATGGTAAGGAACCTCTTAAGAGTATGTTTTTAACATTTAATGGTTGCGATCGACCCTTAGAGGGAGACACAGTGGAGATAAGTAAGATACGAAAAATTAACCTTTCTTCCTTTTCTCACTTGTTCAACAATTACATGTCGGTTAAGTTTCCTCTATACGATATATCGGGTAAAGTTTACGCAAGCTGCGGTATTTCGACTGATATTAATGAGCGCAAGCGGACAGAGGAAGCTCTGCCGAAGAGAGAACAACGCTTCAGCACTCTGTTTAATGGTATGGATGACTGGGTATTGGTATATCCTATAACTCCCGAAGATCGACCCGGAAAATTCATTGAAGTTAACGAGCAAGCTTGTCAAAAGCTAGGCTATAGTCGGGAAGAACTGCTGACAATGTCCGTTGCCGATATCATCAAGTCATCCTCGAGCGAGCTTAAAATGATTTTGGAGAAGCTGGTCAATGAAAAGCGTGTGGTCGTGGAATCGGTTCATGTGACTAAAGATGGTCGCTCTATTCCCGTTGAAGTCAGCGCAACACTATTTATTTTAAATGGTTTGCCGACCATACAGTCAATTTGTCGGGACATTACAAAACGCAAGCAAGCCGAACAAGAACGAGAACAACTGCTGGAACGCGAACGGGCTGCTCGGGAAGAAGCCGAAACTGCTAATCGCATCAAGGATGAGTTTTTAGCCGTACTATCTCATGAGTTGCGATCGCCTTTAAATCCTATTCTCGGTTGGAGCAAACTGTTACGAACTCACAAGCTTGACGAGAAGGTAGTAGATAGAGCTTTAGAAACGATCGAGCGTAATGCCAAGCTACAAACCCGACTGATCGAAGATTTACTAGACGTGTCTTGTATTCAACAAGGTAAATTGGCTTTAAATGTTAGCTCTGTCAACTTGGTCGAGGTTATTGAAGGGGCACTCGAAACAGTTCAATTAGCCGCAGAAACAAAAAATATTCACATTCAAACTCAATTGAATTCAGAAGTTAAACCCATTAAAGGCGATCCGAACCGCCTCCAGCAAATTGTCTGGAATTTACTCTCTAATGCCATCAAGTTTACTCCTAAAGGGGGCAGGATAGAAGTTCGCTTAGAGCAGGTTGACTTCTATGCTCAAATCCAGGTTATCGATATGGGTAGAGGCATTAGTCCTCAGTTTCTCCCCTATGTCTTTGAATACTTCCGTCAAGCAGATGGCACGACTACGCGGACATTTAGCGGATTGGGATTGGGATTGGCGATCGTGCGTCATCTGACGGAACTGCATGGGGGAACTGTTTGGGCTGAAAGTCCGGGTGAAGGGCAAGGTGCTACCTTTACGGTGCGCTTTCCAGCGATAGTAACTGTTGCTGAAACATCTCAAGGCGAGCGACAGCCTCTTTCCATCAAATCAACTCTAGAAGTGGCTTTTAGAGGAAATACACATTATTCATAATATTGTCCGAAGTATTGAACAATACAGGTTAAATCTAAAAATCATACTCTTGTAAGTTGTAAGCGGTAAAGAACTCACGCCGAGTGGACGTTGGTAAGCTAGCAAAAATTATTCCCATCAATGACATTAACCTTAACTAATCAGAATTGGAGACAACTTCATGATTGTTACAACGGAACAGATTACGTCTAAGGCAGCAGAAAATCTGGCTTACAGAAATGGTCGCTTTGCGATCGTCGAACAACTGCTCGCGGATGACATACGTTACATGTTTGGCAACCCTGGCACAGTAGAGGAGGGGTTTCTGGATGCATTGAAGGACTATTACCCAGAATTTGAATATATTTTCGCTTTGCAAGAGACAATAGCAGTAGGTGCAGCCGACGGCTACGCCCGCGCGACCAAAAAGCCAACAATCGTTCAACTTCACAGCGGAGTAGGTTTGGGAAACGGAATTGGTATGATTTACCAGGCAATGCGAGGTCATGCACCGCTGGTGGTGATTGCTGGCGAAGCAGGTATCAAATACGATGCTATGGATGCTCAAATGGCTGCTGACTTAGTAAGCATGGCCAAGCCAGTCACAAAATGGGCAACCCGAGTTGTCGATCCTTCTTCTCTGTTGCGCGTGCTGCGCCGAGCAATTAAGATAGCTGCCACGCCTCCTATGGGTCCTACCTTTATTTGCTTGCCGATGGATATCCTCGACGCTCCAAATGACGAAGAGGTGATTCCGACTTCCATTCCAGTAACGCGGGTTGCCCCTGACTCCGACCAACTGGCAAAGGCTGCAGCTCTTCTATCTGCAGCAACACAGCCACTGATTATCATGGGTGATGGTGTAGCATTTTCTGATGGGCAGACTGAATTAACCCGTGTGGCAGAACTCATTGGTGCTCAGGTTTGGGGAGCCGACTCGTCTGAACCGAATATAAGTGCCATACATCCTCTTTATGGAGGATTGCTCGGTCATATGTTTGGCGAAGATAGTCGTCGCATTACGTTGCAGGCGGACGTAATTTTGATTGTCGGAACCTATGTTTTCCCTGAAGTATTTCCTCTGTTATCTGAGGTTTTTGCTCCGAGTGCTAAAGTAATTCACATCGACCTGGATACTTATGAAATTGCGAAGAACTTCCCAGTAGATTTGGGGCTGCTTGGCGATCCGAAAACCACGCTAGCTAAGTTGATTACTGCACTCAGCTTGACAATGACCTCTGAACAAAAGCAGGCAGTAAATCAGAGAGTTATTCAGATCGCTGAAGCTAATAAGCAGAGATTGAATGCTCTGTTTAAAGCCGATAAGGCTGTTCGCGATTCAGTTCCTCTGCATATGTCTCGCTTTGCAGAGGAACTAGCAGCTCAGCTACCAGAGGATGCGATTATCTTCGATGAAGCCCTGACCAATTCTCCGGAACTGTGTCGGTATCTACCACCAACGAAGATAGGACACTATTTTCAGACGCGCGGTGGCTCCCTAGGCGTTGGTATTCCTGGAGCGATCGGTCTCAAGCTAGCTCATCCAGACAAAACGGTGATTGGATTTACGGGTGATGGCGGCAGCATGTATACTATCCAGGCACTTTGGACTGCTGCACACCATCAGCTCGATGCTAAATTCATCGTCTGCAACAATCAGGGCTATCAGATCCTGAAGCTCAACATTCTGCAGTATTGGCGCGAACGTCAGATCTCAGAACACGACTATCCATTATCTTTCGACATATGCGACCCAGACATATGTTTTGCTGATTTAGCAAAATCTTTGGGGGTTGAGGCTGTTAGAGTTGAGAAGCCAGAGCAGATTGGCTCAGCTATCCAGAAAGCTTTGGAACACGACGGACCTTTTCTAATTGACTTAGTACTTACAAACGAAATTTCGGATGCCCAAATTGGCGTAAAGTGTGGTCAGTAGTAGACAAAAGTTTCACTTTAAACCCCAGTCTGTCGGGGAGAAGTAGATCTTAGTAGCACTGCCAAGTGACACATATAAGTCTCAATTCCTAGGACTGTCATTGTCTAATGATGAGGAGAACATGCCAGAAAATACGAACATCGCTTGTACACCTGCTAAAAAACCTCAAACTTTATTCAAAACCTTATGTCAGGTTCCGCTTTGTGTCCTGTTAGAAGACCAAGGTGAGGTGCAACGCTTTTTGGAGCGGGGCAGGTCAGTGTGGCTGGAACCAGGGAAATATTTAAAGCGAGAAGGCGATCCAGGAGATTTCTACGTGCTACTTGAGGGTAAGCTACGGGTAACCAAAAAAATTGGTGAGCAAGAGATACTTCTCGTTACTCATGAAGCTGGCGCATTTTTAGGCGAAGTGCCGTTGCTATTGGATGCTCCCTTCTTTGTTAATTGCTATGCTGTAGAAAAGTGCCATCTTTTTCAGTTGGAGAAAGAGGCGTTCTGGCAGATGATCGCAACCTACCCTGCTATTTCCCAAACAATTCTCCGTACAATTGCACAGCGCTTGCAAAATCTAGAATTAATGTCACGAGCGCACGAAAAGCTGGTCTCCCTTGGCACCTTAGCAGCAGGCTTAGCCCACGAGTTGAACAATCCGGCTGCTGCTAGCAAATCAGCCGCAGGGCAGTTGCACGAAACTTTAGTTACAATGCAAGCCCAGGCACTTAAGTTTTACGAACTGCAACCGACCCTAGAGCAAATTTATCTGCTCAGGGAGCTTGTGAATCAAGTAGAGGAGAAGGTTCAATTCCCTTATCTCGATCCGATAACCCAGTCCGATCGCGAAGACGAAGTAACAGAATGGTTAGAGAGCCACGGCATTGCAGAGGGATGGAAGCTAGCTTCTACTTTCGTTAAAGCCGGATTGGAGGCTGAGCAATTGCAGACTCTCACAGCAGGCTTATCTGCTGAAACTCTAAAGCAAGTCCTGGTTTGGCTTGAAGCGATACTGAGAGCAACAGAATTGATTAACCAAATTGAGCAGGGTACCAAGCGGATTTCTACCTTGGTTAAGGCAGTTAAGGATTACTCTTATCTCGACCAGGCTCCCCGGCAATTAGTAGATATCCATAAAGGAATTGAAAGTACGCTAGTCATGCTGGGGCACAAGCTAAAACAGCATGGGGTCGTTGTCACACGCGAGTACGAGCGGCAACTGCCGCTTCTGGATGCCTATGGCAGCGAACTTAATCAGGTGTGGACAAACCTAATTGACAATGCAATTGATAGCTTGAGCGAAAAGCAAATTGGAGACAGACGCATTTGGCTCCGTACCTCGCGGGATTGTGATTACCTACTAGTAGAAATTGCGGATAACGGGATGGGCATCGAGCCGAATATTCAAAGACGTATCTTCGACCCCTTCTTTACTACTAAAGAGATTGGTCGAGGAACTGGACTGGGACTCGTCATAAGTTACCGCATTATTGTCGAGCAGCACAAGGGCGACATTTCAGTACAGTCTGTCCTAGGAGACACTCGCTTTCAGGTGCGCTTGCCCATCTTTTCTTAAGGAGTCGCGGTAATCTTGGAGCAGATCATCGCAACATTTGGTTTGATTGACACACTAACAAACGTTGAATTTGTTTCCTATGAGCAAGATTCGCTCTCTAGTAAGATTAGTTACTCGTACTGGGACTAGCGATTGCAAACGGGAGTTGATTTTGGGCATTAGTGCCTTTTATGAACGAATGTCGTCTTTCTAAAATTGAAGTAAACTAATGAATAACATAAAATTCTTACTCAATTTCATTCACCCTATCCTAATGTGGGCTTTGTTATTCCTAACCCTCTACGCCCTCTACTTAGGGATTCAAGTTCGCCGCACTCGCACTGCCACAGGCGAGGCAAAAAAAATCATAAATTTATATTGGCGAATATTTAGCGAATGCGCTCCGCGCAAGCTTTGCGAATGCATCTGGAAAGTAGGGTTTGGATTTGATGTACCAAGCCGCTTGTCAAACGTTCAACTTCTGTTGATTTTGTAAACTGTGAGCCAACAGCTTGATCCCTGCTATGGATAATTTTTTTTATCTGATACAACAGGTGATGGTTGCTCATATAGTAAAAGGTTTTGTGCCGCATAAATGTATCAGCTCCCTTCAAAGAGAAATTAGGAGAATTGTCTATGCTGCACCATAACAATCTTTATCACTATTTGTCTCGCTCAAAGGGGATTTGGCATTGGTGACAAGTTAAGAAAATGTACAAATTGTCAAGTATATAGAAATAGAAGCATCAAGGGCATTTTAAACTAAAAAAGGAAACAGATTAAAGTGCGCTCGCGCTCTTGCGTCATGGCACATT
>JADEWQ010000149.1 GCA_015207585.1 Pleurocapsales cyanobacterium LEGE 06147
GTACCTGAAAATCGCGATTTGGGGATAGTTAAATCCCCTCGCCCGAAACGAGCCAAACTACCTCTCGATTTATCTCCTTTTCCCTCTTGACAACTAGCTTTCACGCTTAACTTGTCACTAATACCCATTACCTTTCGGGTTCGCACTTTTGCTCATGGGAAGGTATGGGTACAAATCTGTGAGTTCGAGCATTGCTGACTAGCGGGACTTTAGCAATTTTCAAGCCCAAATATAGCCTAAACTCGCTTTCTAAGAGACAAATACGTCCAGATAATTCTCTAACCAAGCAACAAAACGACAAGACATAGCAGTACGAAAGGCTTCTAAAGCCTCAGTCAAGGTGTTTAAAGGTTTGTTAGCCCATCGTCGTCTTAATCCCCCAGTAAGTTGATGCCAAAGAATAAAAGTATAGGCACAGAAAACTAAGATAAAATGTCGTAGTCGGCTTCGTTTATGCCTCACTTGGTATTTTTTTATTCCCAACCATCCCTTAGCTTCTCGATAGAAAACTTCTAGCCAATTTCTTTGAGAATAGGTCTTAACTATCCATTCTGGGGTAACAATTGATGAGTCAACATTGGTAATAAAATAGTCAAGAATAACCTCGACTTAATCTCCGGTCTATTAAGCTTAAGGCTAACTCAGGTTTTTTAACAAACTCTGGCTCTTTTTTTCCCTGTCTATTTAGCGACGGCTTAGGGCTGCTGAAAACTCCTGCCTGCTTACGCTGAGGCAGGAGTAGTTTATACATACATCGGCACGAATTGCTTACATTTGTCTGTATGGAATTTTCCAGTAATAACGAAGTGCGGATTTTGGCTTGTCGGTATCACTAATGATTGATCTATTGCAATCTATCTTTCTTCTGCCTAATAGAGACAGAAAAAAGTTAATCTCTCAGTAATTCAATTTGTTTTAATTTTTATCATAAAACTCGTCGCAATATTTTATCCACTAACTTGCGATATTGTTTTATGTTTTGACCCCGTTTAATTCCCAACCCGTGTCTATCTTCATCATGCAATTTAGACGCACAACAGCTTACTATCAGCGTGATACTGCCAAGCTTTCTGAGTCCATGCATCTTGCAATAACTTCACATGGGTTATTTGGAAGTTTAACGGATGGGGAGGGGTTTCTACAAATGAGGCAGAATAATTATCCTGGGACTCAATCAAGCTGACTACCCAGGGCAGAAAATCTAAAATTTCCTCTGGTAATAAAGTTAACTCAAAGTCCCAGCTCTGATTAAGACTTCGACAGTCTTTTCTCCACTTGGTATTATTTACAAACAGACCAGCACCTTTGTTAACAGCTACTCGCAGAATAAATGGACGTTTAGGAACTAATGCATCTGGGGCTATGTAGGCATAAACCAGTACATAATTTAGTCGTTTTCTGTCATCTATCCAAGATGCCATGGAGCGACAACTAGTCGATGGGTTATCTTTACTAATGCTTACTGGAACTTGAATCGTTGCAGCCAAGAGAGTATAGAACTCACGCCTAAGCTGAGCAACAATACGTATTGCTTCTGGAGTCATGGGAACTAACTTCTTGGAACAATATATATTATGTTATGAGCGCAAACATTACGGACAACTCACTCGTCCGAACCAGATACTCTACGAGAGGTTTCTTTACCTTCTACACCCGACTTGTCATTATTTTCTTCAGTTTCTAACGGTTTATTATCGTTACTAGAGAACCTTCTAGTTCTAGAGGAAGAGTAAGAAGATTTTTTACGAAACTGTCGGGCATTGACTTTATTGCGAGCCGCTTTCTCTTTTTTTGCATTGCGGCGTTTAGCCATTATGATCTCCTCTTAACACAACAAAGTGCTTTTGGGAAAGTGCCAGTGGGATTAATCCGTTTAGCTCCCAAAAGCTTTACTTACATTTAGGGTAGCAAGATTGCAGTAGGTTTACTACACGAAAGCGTGACCGTTAATCTTAAAGACTTAGAAACGGTAGTTTTTGCGACCGCCACCGCCACCAAAAGAGTCTCTTGGGGTACGAGGTTTAGCTTTATTAACTTTGAGGGAACGACCCATCCATTCAGCTCCATCGAGCTTAGAGATGGCAGCAGCTTCTTCAGCCTCTGTCCCCATTTCTACAAAGGCAAAACCACGCTTGCGACCCGTGTCGCGGTCGGTTGGAAGATGAACCCGCTCAACGGTTCCATACTCGGCAAAAACTTCGCTCAGATCTTCTTGACTAATTTCGAAGTCGAGATTACCTACATAAATTGACATAGATTGATTATCTCCTCAATCAAAAGTGTGTAGAGAGACAAGACTGCGGAGAAAAGCTCATCAATACCAGAGGAAAAAACCTATCAATACTGAATACCAACTTAAATCGCCGTTCTTTATTCTCAATGATTATCCTAACACTTATGGGAATAGATATATTCACTTATACACCTGAGTTAAGTAAAATTTTAATAATTTCTTGCTCTTTCGCTCTAACCTGAAATTTTTTTGTTACTGTCAGAGGGGAAGGTTATCCAACGGATGCCAAGAAAAATAATGAAGGGCAGGAAAATGATGATTAGAAAAAATTTATTTTCTTCATTAGTTCTTCATTTTTGGCCTTTAATTTCAAGATAAATACTAAGCCGAAAGGAAAACATTGGTATAGGTAAACTCTTACCAATTGACCGTCATGGTAATTTCCTCCTTACAAGGAGCAAAATGTTAAAAAATGAATATTAATCTTCGATTGTCAGCAAACCATAATAATTAGGTGTAAAGAAATGTATTCAAACGATGAAAAATTACTTTATTCATACGAAACAGAATCCGTAATTTCATGGTCGAGTTGCCAAATAAAGGCTAGTAAAAGCGAACGGCTAGGGGAATCCCACAAAACCAAAATAGATGCTGATACAAATATCCCTATCTTTAATAATTTAAACCGTGGTCGAATAGCTATCTTTATTGATGGTGCAAATCTGTTTTATGCAGCCCTACAATTAGGCATCGAAGTTAACTATACTAAATTACTGCATTGCTTAACCGGTAGTTCTCAATTATTGCGTCCTTTTTTCTATACTGGAGTCGATACAACCAATGAAAAGCAGCATAATTTTTTGCTGTGGATGCGTCGCAATGGCTATCGTGTCATCGCCAAAGAGTTAATTGAGTTTCCAGATGGCTCTAAAAAAGCAGATCTAGATGTAGAAATCGCCATCGATATGATGACTTTAGTCGGTCATTACGATACTGCTGTTTTAGTAAGTGGGGATGGAGATCTTGCTTATGCAGTTAATGCAGTCAGCTATCGAGGAGTTCGCATCGAAGTAGTCAGCTTACGTTCCATGACTAGTGATAGTTTGATTAATTATGCCGATGCTTATGTGGATCTTAATGAAATTAGAGACTACATAAAAAAAAGTTCCTATTGTGACGGGACATACAAGCCAAGGGGCTGTGACTCAAATTTACATAAAGTCTCTGAAAGCCAAGTCATGCGTTCGACGCAGGAGATAGACCCTTACTTTTCTCATTAATCAAAATTTAGATTTAGCTGGCACAAATTAAAATTCCTTTATCTGTCATAGGTCATTTTTTAATTATTTCCTACCATTTAAAAACAATTTGCAACTCAATAAGGTTAAACAAAAACAGTCATGCAACAAGAAACAATTAATTGTTTTAATTTCATAGATTGGGAAATAAATGAAGGTGACCTGGCAAAAATCATTGATGAAAGCAATTGTTTGGTTAGCAGCAGAGATTATTCTCAACTGCGTAGAATTAGATGACCTGGCAGACTACAATGAATTTGTGTTCGAGCGGCATGAGATGATGTTCGATCTAAATTCTATGTAGATCCAAAAAGGCGGTCAGGCTTCGCCTGGCTGCGGAGCAGATCGCGTCCTTAGCGATGCACAAAGTGACTACAAAGTAGCAGCGAAACACTCACCCTTCCACAGCTATGGAGAATTAATGTAAGCATATAACTAGAAAGCAATTAATTACCGAGCATAATAGTTTTTGGTCTTAAACGGACAGAACGATAATGCAACAGGAAGAAGGAACTTTCCAGGGTGCTGGAGGACTTAACCTGTACTACCAAAGTTGGCATCCATCAGGTAAAGTTAGAGGAATTTTAGGAATCGTCCACGGACTCGGCGGTTACAGCGGTACGTTTGGTCGTGTCGTAGATTATTTGATTGCTAAAGACTATGCCGTTTATGGATTCGATTTAAGGGGACATGGGCGATCGCCCGGTCAGCGAGCATATATTAACACCTGGAGTGAATTCCGAGAAGATTTGAGTGCTTTCTTAAGATTAATTGAAATGCACGAACCCGATTGTCCTCGCTTTCTACTGGGTCATAGTTTGGGTGGAGTAATTGTTTTAGATTATGTATTGCGAAGTGCTAAGGGATTGCTCGGAGAGAGACCCCAAAAAAAATTACAAGGTGTAATCGTTACAGCGCCAGCCCTCGGACGAGTTGGCGTTCCAGCCTGGCGGTTGACTTTGGGATGGATTCTTTCTTGGCTTTGGCCCCGTTTTAGTCTAGACACGGGTATAAACCTTGCTGTTGTTTCCCGCGAGCCAGAAATATTAGAGGCATACGAGAAAGATCCGCTAATGCATAGTAAAGGAACGGCAAGACTGGCTACAGAATTTTTTACAACCCTGGCCTGGATTCGAGATCGTATTGCCGATTTACAAGTGCCTATTTTAATTTTGCAAGGCGGTGCGGACCGAGTAACGTTTCCAGAGAGTACTCGCCACTTTTTCGAACAAATAACTTTTCCGGATAAGGAACTGCGAGAGTATTCCGAGAGCTATCATGAAATTTATAACGACCTCGATTACCAACAGATGTTAATCGATCTAGGTAATTGGTTGGAAAGACATTTGCAGGGAGAAGCTACCCAGTCTAGTTCTGCTCAAATATGAGATCCTGTAGTTACAATCTCGACAAAAGAAAGTACCTTGCCTATATCGACCACTCGCGTTCATGCCAAACTAAAGTTTATTCCCCAGACATTCAATCCGCTTGTCCTGCAGTTAGTTCATTGGTCGCTACCAGTCGCTCTTAGAGTGCGGCTACAACGGTGGTTGCCAGCAGGTATCGAGCGCATCGAAGTTACCAATGTTGAGACGCTAGCCGATCTCTATCGCCAATTTCAGGCGGGTAAAATTCGTTTTTTAATGGCCTTTCGTCACTGTGAAGTAGACGATCCCCTTTGTGGACTGTACTTGCTTTCGCGAGCAGTACCCCAAGTTGCTCGTCAAAAAGGAATTTCACTGCAAGAGCCAATTCATGCTCATTTTATGTATGACCGAGGTATGCCCTTATGGGGTGGGAAATGGCTGGGTTGGCTCTTTTCTCATTTGGGCGGCATTCCCATTCGTCGAGGGCGACGATTAGATCGGACTGCTATGGATGCGGCACGAGAGTTGCTTGTCCATGGCAAACTACCACTAGTGGTTGCGCCGGAAGGAGCTACCAACGGTCACAGTGAAATTGTCAGTCCTATAGAACCGGGTACGGCTCAGCTAGGATTTTGGTGCGTAGAAGATTTGCATAAAGCCGATCACTCTGAAGAAGTATTTATCGTGCCGATTGGCATTCAGTATCGCTACCCCAAGCCTGATTGGTTAAAGCTAAATCGACTTCTGAGCCAAATGGAAGCTGATAGCGGCTTACGCAGTCAGCAGCTGGGTTTATTAGTTAATCATAATCGGGAGATGATTTGCTATCAACGTCTTTTAAGGTTAGGAGAACACCTTCTCTTAGAAATGGAGCAGTTTTATCGTCGGTTCTACCATCAAAATATACCAGAACCAACCTTTAGCGATCCCGTCAGTCGGGAACAAATCCTGGAATCGAGGCTTAAAACTTTACTCGACGTAGCTTTGCAAGTAGCCGAGCAATATTTCAATCTGTCAAGCCAGGGAAATGTTATCGAGCGTTGCCGTCGTGTAGAAGAGGCTGGCTGGAATTATATCTATCGGGATGATATTTCTGATTTGAGGACTCTATCTCCTCTACAAAAAGGATTGGGAGACTGGGTTGCTCAAGAAGCCGACTTGCGGATGCATCACATGCGTCTGGTAGAGAGTTTTGTGGCAGTAACCGGGGACTATATCCGGGAAAAACCTTCTTTTGAAAGACTTGCTGAAACTGCTTTGATTATCTTCGATTTACTGTCGCGGATTAAGGAGAAAAAAATTCCCCGTCGTCCCCGTCTGGGATGGCGACAGGCGACAGTAACGGTAGGAGAACCGATCTCAGTAAGCGATCGCTGGTCGACTTATCAGCAAAATCGTCAGGCGGCGAGAAGAACAGTTGCTGAGTTGACACGGGATTTGCAAACAGCTTTGGAAAAAATGATTTCGTAGAGGATATCTGTAAAGTATTATTTGTAATTCAGGATATTAAGCCTAGAGGTATTTAGCGATCGCACTTAATTCTTCTTTGAGAGTTAAAGGTTGATAACCGAGGGCAAAAGCTTTGCTACTATCGAGAGAAGTATCTGGCGATCGCGCTGCAGCCATGGAAACATCTTGTTGATGACAAGGTTTAAGTAATTGTGAGGGAAATTGCAACACCTCTGCTAGCAAACAACCGAAATCGTAACGAGAGATTCTTTCTCTCCCTCCAAGATGTAATAATCCCTCTACTTTCTCTACAGCTAACAATAATCCTTTGGCTGCCGTCGTACCGCTTACGGGAGTACGGAATTCATCGACAAATAAATTTAACTCTTTTCCAGCTCTGAGACTTTGGATAAATGGTTGAATAAAAGTAGTCACTTTTGGCGGTGTCATGCCAAACATCAACGGCATCCTACAGATAGCAGTGTGGGGATAAATTTGGAGCATTTGTTGTTCTGCTTCTACTTTTTGTTCGCCGTAACGACAAATAGGAGATACCGGATCTTTTTCCGTGTAGGGTGGATTTTGACCATCAAAAACTAAATCGGTAGAGGTAAATGCGCAAGGAATAGCGTATCGAGAACACGAGTGAGCGATGTTGAGAGCAGCAGTGACATTAATTGAATGAGATTCTTCTGGATAGAGTTGACAGTAGTTAGGTTTAGAAGCGGCGGCGGTGTGAATAACGGCTGAGGGTTGAATTTCTCTAAATAACTCCTTGAGTGCGGATAAGTTTCTAAGATCGATTTTGGTCAGTACTACTTCAGGAATTTTGGTAGCATTAGCAAAATAAGTGCCGTACACTTGCCATCTCGTTCGTGCTTGTTGGCACAAATTCCAGCCTAAAAAGCCGCTAGCTCCTGTAATTAAGATTTTTTTCATATTTATTAATTAATGCTGTAATTATCTTCTTTTTCCGTAGTTAAGATAGCAATTTTGTTTTATTACCTAGATTTTTACCAAACTCATGTTATCCTCTAAGACATCTATGACTATAAGTCTAAAATTATTTTCATCAAGCTTACTTTTTAGTGTGAGCTAAAACAATATAAGTATAAGAGGCAGTCTTTATCCATCTAGTTATTTTAAATTATTGACTTTTGTAAATTACTCGACCCCGCTTACTTTCAATATTGGAAGAAGGCTGCATTTTTTTAGTCTCTCACTCCTAATTGACTTGTATGCAGTTACAGAAAAAAATTGATATGTTACCTAAGTTTTGGACAGACTTGTTATCCCACGGGTGCAGTGAAGAGAAAAATGGGGTGCTATTCGAGTTGTGGACAGAGTTATCGAAGCTTAAAAAAGATACTTTATTTATGCGTAATTTAGGCATAACTACAATGACCGCGATCGTCCTCACCATTGGATTAGCCGAAGTCCATCGCCAGCCAGCTAGAGTATCTCAACAAGAAAAATTAGTCGAATGGTCGTCTATGATATCTGTAGGTATGGTAGTTAAAGCTCATCAAGTTTTTCGTTTTTAAGTTAATTATTTTTTGAGCATAAAGTAACATTTAAGAGCAATTTTTGGGGAAAATCAAAAAAGCGGAGGTACTGTCAAACCTTTGAGTAATTTTTCCTCCTCTCTTAATTCTTTACCCTGTACTAATATCCCAAATCCTCCCAATCCCATCGGATCGACCAGTTGATGGAGTGCGTCTCGACGTTGCATTACTTGGAGAATATTATATTTACCACTAGAAAGTTCATTAAGGCGATCGCCTAATCCTAATGCCATTAGAAATAATCCCTGTTGAGTAAAACCGATTTTTTCTAATCCCAATAATTCTCCTTGCCTTTCTAAAGCCGTAAAATCTACATGAGCGGTAAGATCTTGATAGCCGAGATTAATATAAGGATCGTTATGGCGGCGATGGTGATAGTAACACTGTAGCGTGCCCTGACTTCTTTGAGGATGGTAATATTTAGTGGCAGGATAACCGTAATCTATAGTTAAAAGATAACCTTTTTGTAATTTATTCGTTACTATTTTTAGCCAATCTAAGGCAGCTAAATTAACTTCCGTGCGATAATTTTCTGGGAAATTTTTATTAGGAAGATTGACACCAACTAATTTAAAATAATCAGCTAATTTTGCTCTAGAAACTTCTCCATAAGTTTCCGTTAATTCCCCTTGTGTTTCCGTCAAATAAACTTCTTGTAATTCTCCTCCTCTAATAATAATTTGATGAACCGGAAAAGCATCTACTAATTCATTAGAAAAACAACATCCAGTTAAAGAATTTTCTGGTATTTCTTGCCAAGATTTCCAATTACAATTTATTTTTTTATTAGGTAAAAGCTCTTGAAATAATTGCTGTTGTCGATTAATTAATTCCCTTGCTTCTTCAACAATGATATACTCGAGAGTTTCTAGCAAATCGGGACGAGCGGCTTGTAAATAATTGCAGATATCGACAGCTAATCTGCCATTGCCCGCACCCATTTCTACTAAACTAAAAGGACGGGGACAACCCATAAGCTGCCACATTTCGGCAAATTGACTTGCTAGTAATTCTCCAAAATCTTGACCGAGTGAAACAGAAGTAAAATAGTCTCCTTTTGCACCAATTCCTACTACACCAGAACTGTAGTAACCATATTGAGGATGATATAATACCAAATTCATATATTCGGCAAAAGTAATTCTTTGTTGTCGAGAGGTAGCAATACGTTCAAAAATAATTTTTTTTAAGGCTTGAGAGTTAGATAACTCAGTATTTTTCATGGGTAAATAATTATTACCGTCAATTAAATTTAATAAATTTTCTCTATAAATAATTTTAGGGCGACCGCCATGACAATCGCCCCAATTCATAATGGAGATCGCGTCTTTATCTGTCAAATGTTAGGCTCTTCATCTGTAGGAAGTCCGACGAGGTTTCCAGAGTGCGGTAACTTACCCTAAAAATTCTAAGGCACCACGGGCTACTCTATTATTTACTCGCTGAGAACTTCCTTCTCGCAGGCTACGCAATCCATGCAAGTCGAGGAAGCTGAATCCTACTTTAGAGAAAAAGGGAATAATTGTAACAGAAAAGCAATGTTTCAATGGTTTGAGCGATAACTCTAAAGCCGGAGGGACCGAGAATCCAGACAATCGGGTAGCAAATCCACAACACCGTAAAGTAAGTTGTTAGTTTGTCATAAAAGCTCGTTCTTGACCTTTAGTTTTAGCTCGTAAGGGTCCCCAAATCTTCCACAATACGAGAAGAAAAGCAACAACACCGCAAATATACCACAAATATCGAACCCACGGTATGGTAGAGAGATCCGCAACTAAACCCGTTACTATTACAACGACCTGTGTTGCCATTAAACTAAAGATGAGCGACCAGTCTTTAGGAATATAGTGCATGGCAGTCCAGGCTAAAGCCAGCAACAACAATGGTGTAGTAACCACCCAATCTATATAACGTGCATAGTGAGTAATTTGACTGGCAACTTCAATTTTGCCCTGTTCTAATTCGTTTTGAGGCAATGCCATTGACATATACGCTAAACCCGACCATATAGGAATGAAGGCGGCAACATAATACTCATATTTGGGAATTTCTTTTGGATTAGTGCTAAGAGCGAGAAAGTAAATTGCACCGATCGCCATTGAGGCGACATAGATCCAGTGAAATAGATCCTGTAAATCCATAAATTAGCTTCTTAGAAGATAATAATAATACCTTCAAACTATTTTTTATAGTATTAAGGTTATGAAAAACTTCGACAAAAGATTTTAAATGGCACGTCAGAACCAACATTAACTTTTTAGAACTGCGACAATTACTACTTCGCCTTGGATTTGAGGAAAGAATAAAAGGAGATCGTTACATTTTTACGAAGGATGACGTGGAGGAAATGATCGACCTACAGCCAAAAAATCCAAAAGCAAAAGCTTATCAAGTCAAACAAGTTAGAAATTTAATTATTAAATATCGTTTAGGAGATAAAGATGTCGATTAGATATGAGCTAATTATTTATTGGAGCGATGCGGATAATGCATTTATTGTAGAAGTACCAATATTAAGGTTTTAACTGACTTAAAAATTTCATCAAACCAACTAAAAACGTATCGAATGTCTGCTCTTAAAGCAGAAGAATTTTTCACGATTGGAACTACTGCAGCAATTACAGGAACAGTTGCTAGTCAGGGAGTATTAGCTTTTGCTGGACTTGTGGGTACAGCAAGCACTGGAACAGCTATTTCAACTCTAAGTGGTGCTGCCGCGACTAATGCTACTTTAGCATGGTTAGGTGGAGGCTCTCTTGCTGCTGGTGGTGGTGGAATGGTAATCGGTTCTCTTATTCTTGGCAGTATTACTTTAGGTTCAGCTTTAATGATTGGCGGTTTTATGATTGATGGTAAAGGAGAAGAAGCTCTCATTAAAGCTCAGAAATATGAAACTGAAGTAAATCAAGCTATAGTCCAAATCAAATTGGCAAGAAATTTTTTACAACAGCTTTGCCAAAGACTTACTGATTTATCAAATCTAGTGCGTAGATTAGAAAATCGTGTTAAAAAAATTCTTGACCAGCTTGAATCTCAACCATTTACTCAAGATAAACAGAAAAAATTGTTGAAGTCGGCGGCAGTTTTAGTTAAAACTTTAGATAAAATTCAGAAAACTCCAGTTTTAGACAAAAAAGGTAACTTAAATCCTGATACTGAAAAACTTTTTCATCCAAATTTAGTTCAACAAGTTCAAAAAGAGCAAAAAACAATTAATTTTGTTCAAAAAACTGGAATAGTTTTAGGAATTTTACTGTTAATTAATTTTGGTGTTTATATAGTTTTAGATAAATTTGTACAGAAACCGAATGTTAACGAGCTTAATCTAAAACAGGAAAGGCAAACTGAAAGATAACCACTAATTTTTTACATGTAGACAAGTACTTTTGTTTTTGGTCATTGCCCTGAAAGCCTATTTCTTTTTGCTCAACCTAGTTGTAGTAGCCATAACACTAAAAATGCAAGAATAAAAAATACAGCGAACGAAACCGTATTTTTATAGACACGCAGACGCATAATGACTTATGGCTTACTCTCCCCAGTATCTCAGCGGTAACGAAATCCGCGAAAAATTTCTCAACTTCTTTGCTGACAGAGGACACAAAATCCTACCCAGTGCCTCTCTCGTGCCTGAAGACCCCACGGTACTATTAACTATTGCCGGGATGCTACCTTTCAAACCCATTTTTCTCGGTCAACAAAAAGCAGAGTATCCCCGCGCTACTACTTCTCAAAAGTGCATTCGTACTAATGATATTGAAAATGTCGGACGCACCGCCAGACATCACACTTTTTTTGAGATGTTGGGTAATTTTAGCTTTGGCGATTATTTTAAAGAGCAAGCGATCGCTATGGCATGGGAACTATCTACTCAAGTGTTTGGTTTACCTCCAGAACGCTTGGTAGTGAGCGTTTTTGAAGAAGATGATGAAGCTTTTGCTATTTGGAGAGATAAGATTGGTATTCCCGAACATCGCATCAAACGGATGGGAAAAGACGATAACTTCTGGGAATCGGGTCCTACTGGTCCTTGTGGTCCTTGTTCGGAATTGTATTATGACTTTCATCCCGAACGAGGAGACGACCATATCGACTTAGAAGACGACTCTAGGTTCATCGAGTTTTACAACTTAGTCTTCATGCAATACAACCAGGATGCAGATGGCAATCTCACACCTTTACAAAACAAAAATATTGATACGGGAATGGGTTTAGAAAGGATGGCACAAATCCTGCAACAAGTTCCCAACAACTATGAAACCGATTTAATTTTGCCAATTATCAAGACAGCAGCAGAAATTGCAGGGATAGACTATAACAAAGCAGACGAAACAACCAAGATATCGCTTAAGGTAATTGGCGATCATATTCGTGCCGTAGTTCACATGATCGCTGATGAAATTACTGCTTCTAATATCGGTAGAGGTTATGTTTTGCGCCGCCTGATTCGGCGAGTGGTACGTCATGGACGTTTAATTGGTATCGAGGGAGAATTCACTGCTAAAGTTGCAGAGGTGGCGATCGCTTTAGCCGAATCAGCTTATCCTAACGTTAGAGCAAGGGAAAACTCGATTAAAAGCGAATTACAACGAGAAGAATCTCAATTCCTCAAAACCCTGGAAAGAGGAGAAAAACTGCTTGCCGAAATTATTGAGAAGGAGAAAAAACAAATATCTGGTGTCGATGCCTTTACTCTATATGATACCTATGGTTTCCCCTTAGAACTCACCCAGGAAATCGCTGAAGAACATGGCTTAACCGTTGATGTAGAAGGCTTTGAGCAAGAGATGGAGAAACAGCGCGATCGCTCTCGCGAAGCGCACGAAACCATCGATCTGACCGTTCAAGGCAGTCTCGATAAGCTAGCCGAACATATCCATTCGACCAAATTTGTAGGTTATAGTGAACTGCAATCTACGGGCAAAGTAGAAGTTGTCTTGGTAGAAGGCAAAACTGTAGAGGTTGCTGAAGCCGGAACAGAAGTACAAGTAATACTCGATCGCACTCCTTTTTATGCCGAATCGGGAGGACAAATTGGCGATAAAGGTTATCTAACTGGGGATAACCTCGTAGTCCGTATCGAAGATGTTCAGAAAGAATCTGGCTTCTTTGTCCATTACGGACGCATCGAACGGGGTAATCTTAAAGTAGGCGATACAGTTACCGCAACCATAGACCGTGCTTGTCGTCGTCGCGCCCAAGCTAATCATACAGCTACTCACCTATTACAAGCAGCCTTGAAGAAAATAGTCGATAACTCTATCTCTCAAGCTGGTTCTTTAGTAGCCTTTGACCGTCTCCGCTTCGATTTTAACTGCCCGCGTCCTCTCACACCAGAAGAAGTTCAACAAGTAGAAGATCGAGTTAACACTTGGATTGCCGAAGCCCACGAAGCCGATATTAAGCTCATGCCTCTAGAAGAAGCCAAAGCTAAAGGCGCGATCGCTATGTTTGGAGAAAAATATAGTGCCCAAGTAAGAGTGCTTGATTTTCCTGGCGTTTCCATGGAATTGTGTGGCGGTACTCATGTGAGAAATACTGCCGAAATTGGTATCTTCAAAATTGTTTCGGAAATGGGTATCTCTTCAGGAGTTAGACGGATAGAAGCAGTTGCTGGACCTGCGGTTTTAGACTATTTAAATGTACGGGATAAAGTAGTTAAAGAATTGAGCGATCGCTTTAAAGCCAAACCTGAAGAAATTGGCGATCGAGTTAATAGTTTGCAAGCAGAATTAAAGGCAACCCAAAAAGAATTAGAAGCTGTCAAACAAGAACTAGCTGTTGCTAAATCCGACCAATTATTAACTCAAGCTGAAACTGTAGGTGAGTTCAAAATTTTAGTGTCCCAATTGGGAAATCTTGACGCTAAATCTTTACAAGCTGCTGCCGAAAGATTACAACAAAAGTTAGGCGAAGCTGCGGTAGTTTTAGGTTCGATTCCCGAAGAAGGAAAAGTTAGTTTGGTTGCTGCTTTTAGTTCTAAAGTTGTCAAGGATAAACAACTGCAAGCAGGTAAATTCATCGGTCGTATTGCCAAAATCTGCGGTGGTGGCGGCGGCGGCAGACCAAATTTAGCCCAAGCAGGCGGAAGAGATGCTAGTAAGTTAGATGAAGCTTTGGATATAGCGAAGCAACAATTAATTGAAGGGTTGAGTTAACTTGTTATGGTGGGGTTTTCCCACCTTATTATTTTTATTTATTCACTTAAATAAATTATAAACTGCACTAATTTGGGAACCAGATTTTTCTTGTGCTTGTTTTTCATGTCCATCTCGAATATAAAGTTTATCCTCATACCACACTGATTCATTTCCTGCTTCAATATGAATCATTAAAACTGTATAATTCATATAGTTAATAGAAGTCAAATTAGTATTAATTTTTGTCTTTAACCATTCTGGTAATTTAGAATCTCTAATCTTTCTACTAATAAAAAGAATATAATCATCTAAGTTTCCCATTAGAGTTAATTCGATTAAATACATCCTCAATTTCTTGTGGTGAACTTGCCTGATAAGTTGTGGCTGCAAGTGAATAATTTAAAAAATCTAGGCATTTTGAAGTATCAAGTAATTGATTTTTTTCTCTATCCACTGCTTGAAATACACCTTGTCTATTCAATTCATTAGTTAAAGGAGATTGAGTTACATCTAAAAAATAATAGACCTCTTGCATAACTAATCAAAAAATTCATATTTTGACTGAGAGCCCAACCGATAATTATAAATTCCAGCTCAGAGACTTAATCGAAGATTAAAGCGTCTTCTTCGATTACGATCTCGTGTT
>JADEWQ010000003.1 GCA_015207585.1 Pleurocapsales cyanobacterium LEGE 06147
TGAATGTGCCATGACGCAAGAGCGCGAGCGCACTTTAATCTGTTTCCTTTTTTAGTTTAAAATGCCCTTGATGCTTCTATTTCTATATACTTGACAATTTGTACATTTTCTTAACTTGTCACCAATGGGTATTAGCTCATGGCTATGAACCAGAAGCAGGTCAAACCATCGGTAAAATTTTTCAGGATGAGGGGATCGAGATTGCTACAAATGTATCTATCCACTCTGTTTGTCAAGAAGCCAATAGGGTTGTAGCCACAATTTCAATGGGTGGTTCTACACGGGAGTTTCAAGCCGAAAAGTTGCTAGTTGCCACTGGTCGCCGTCCCAATACAGATAACATTACTATCGAAAAAGCAGGGGTACTGCTTGGCGAAAAAGGACAGATACAAGTAGATGAATATTTAAAGACTAATGTTGCTCATATCTTCGCTGCTGGAGATGTCATTGGTAGTGAAGTCAGTAGCCAGATGGCAACACCTGTAGGCAGTCAAGATGGTGGGATTGCTGCGTTTAATGCCCTTTCAGATAAAGAACCGCGTGCTGTCAATCATCGGGTTATTCCCCGCGCCATCTTTACCGACCCTCAAATTGGTATTGTCGGCATGACAGAGAAAGAAGCCATTAGTACAGGTCATCCTTGCTGGTGTCGTACTGTCCCCATGTCATTAGTTCTCCGTGCGGGGGCAATCCGAGATACCAAAGGCATAATCAAAATGGTCGCTGATGCTGAAACGGATGAGGTTTTAGAAGTAACAATGGTAGGTAATAGCGCAGCCGAAGTCGTTCATGAGGCAGCAATGGGAATGCGTTTTCGTGCCAAGCTACATGATTTTATTGACCTGATTCATGTATACCCAACAATGGCTGAAGCTTTTAAAATTGTTGCTATCTCTCGTTATAAAAACCCTGCCAAATTATCTTGTTGTGCCGAATAAATGGCAGAGTTTAATGCTAATCAAGAAATCAAATTATTGAAATGTTAATTTTTCATGGACAGTTGTATCAAAAGCATTACGCACTCACCAACGCTTGTTTTTGACTCTGCTTAACCCGAATTGAGATTAAGAGTAATAGGAAGCTAGAGTCAAAAAGGATTAGCAAACTGTCCTCGTCTTCTATTTTGTTTTGTGAGAGTTGATGTTTGATGTTAATTTAGTAGTCAATTTAAACCAGTCCCTAAATGTCAATTTTGGTTGATAGCGATACCAGCGAACCAATCGCTGAGGCGAAACTCCAAGGAAATAAGCAAAGATAATAATTTGATTAATTAATGTTGTTTGAATGATTCCCTTTTTCAGCCATCGGCGTGCTGAGGTAACAACAGGTATGGGAATAAGCGCAATGTGTCCCATACTTCTTAAGCGACGCATCAGTTCAAAATCTTCCATAATTGGCAACTCCTCAAAGCCTCCAATTTGGTGAAATGTTTTTGCTTTGAGAAAAATAGCTTGGTCGCCGTAAGGCATTTGTAAAAAACGCGATCGCCAATTGACTCCCCATTCAATTAACCGCAAACTCCTCAAAGGTGCATCGATTTGTAAGGCAAATGCACCCGCCACAGGAGCTTTTCTGTTTCCCTGCTTTGGTGGATTAAGTGCAGTGCGAACCATTCTGTCAAACTCAGCAGGTAAGCGCGTATCGGCATGGAGAAACAATAAAATTTCGCCTGTTGCTGCCAAAGCACCTACATTCATTTGACAAGCACGACCAGCCGGTGCCGACAGAACTTTTATGTCCAACGATTGAACTAATTCGACTGTACCGTCAACAGAACCGCCATCGACGACAATCACTTCTACATTATTACTAGGATAGGTACTGGCTAAAGCTTCTTTGATGGTTCCCACCTCATTAAGAACTGGAATGATAATTGAAATTCTTTCAGTTACTGTTTCCTTTAAAGTCAAGAGTTCACAATTGCTAACTTCAAATTAAAGTGCCACCACAACTAGAACCACATCCAGCAGTACAGCCATAGCAGTAGGGTGCAGTTTGGATCTCGTCGATTAAGTCTAAAGTGCCAGCTTCCAACAACTTAGCAACCGTTAGCGTCTTACCATCGCGAGTTTTTGCCGGAACATTTGCCATCTGGTTAAAGTCGCAGTCATAGACATTGCCTAGATGATCGATCGAAAGCTCATTGCGGCACATTAAATGCTCGATTATAGTAGAATTGAAATGAGACTCTAAAAAATGCAAATAAGGTTTGTACAATTTCTTGTGTTCTAAATGAAACTTCGTTCTACCAAGAGGTAAGTTGGTAATCGCCAACAAATTATTAAAGGAAATATCGAAATGTTCCTGTAAAAAAACTTTGTAATCTCGTTCTAGACTAGCTTGATTGGGAGTCAAAGCAAAATCATCTGAAGAAGGAATTTGAGGATTATATACTAGGTCAAGAATTAGATTGGGATTTTGACCATAACCGAGACGGTTCAACCATTGAAGGGCATAAATCGAAGTTTTATATACTCCTGAACCTCGCATTTTATCAACATTATCGGCAAGATAGCAGGGAAGGGAAGCAACAATTCTCAGCTGATGTCGAGCGCAGTATTCTGGAATATGACCAAGCCCTTTTTCATAATAAATAGTCAAGTTAGAGCGCACGATAACTTGTTTGCCCTTAGCTCGCGCCGCTTCGACGATTGACCCAAAGCCATAAAGCATTTCCGGAGCACCTCCCGTCAGGTCTACAATCTGAATTTGAGGAAATCGATCGATAAGTTGAATTAACTGGTTACAAACTTCTGGCGAAAGTTCCTCAGTTCGTTGCGGACTCGCTTCTACGTGACAGTGGGTACAGGCAAGATTGCAGCGTTTTCCTAAATTAATTTGTAAGACAGAAATTGGCTTTTTAGTTAAGCTCGAATTTAGCTTTTTTTTAAAAGGTGTTATGGCTGAATCTAAGGGTAAAGCAGTAGTGGTTTTTTGCTCCATCATGTTTTTAATCTTGAGTTATCAAACTATTTTGATGATTGGGAAAGGAGGTTTAGATAAGTACAGGTACCTCCTTTCCCTAAAATCTCCAGCAGGATTTTTACAACCAAAATTTTGACTATATTACCTTTATGGAACACTTATACTTCAAGCAAACTATCGGGCTTCCGTACTGCACCGTTGTCTTTGCCGGATAGTCCCTCCCGAAGTTCTGGCTGGAGAAATAAACTCACATGCCCTGCGATCGGAACTTTTAGTCTCTTGCGCATTAATAGTTACTTGTTGGACTTCTCGCTCGCACAGTGTGACAGATCTGTTTCTTTGCCCGATCGCTCCCCCAGTAAGTACTGCTGGGAGAGTAGATTGACAAGAGTCTTGAGCGAACTTATCGACGTTGGCATAAGCAGCAGAACCGAAAGTCGCCAGCGATAGGATAAAAGCCGTGCCGATAATAAGTTTTTTCATAGCACACCTCTCTAACAAATGAATAAATTAAAGTCAAATGTTAGATGAAACCCTCATTATTCCGTTAGTTTTCGCTCTACTGAATATAATTAGACGAAACTCAGCTTTTAGCCGATTGTGTTTCTCGAAAAATATTAGTCATGAGATATTCGACAATTGCATCAGTGTGGATGCCTGCGACTTTGGCGATCGCATCGGCTTTAGTTCTGTCCTGAGTAGAGGAAATTGACGGCAAAAATCCAGAAGTTTCCGATCTCACTAGCAGGGCACAATAAACCTGAACATAGATTTTGGGATAATCGCAGGGATCTTTGTCTAACGGTATTAGTTTCATCTCTAACATTTTTAGTTCTATTTAAAGTGGTTCGATCGTCCTTGATTTGTATTAATCCTTTTGGGAACTAACTAACAGCAACCGCCGCCGTCGCCGCCGTCATAGTGCCAGGTTGAATTTGTAATCAAGATTTCTTCTGAAAAAAACCTTGCCAATTTTGCAGCGGTTTTATCGCATACAGCAGCAGGAATACCTCGTTCGAGAAGGTGTCCGGCTCCGTCATCAAACACGGGTTCTGTTCCGATATAGATAGCTGTCTTTCCTGAAAAAATACAAGGACCATCTTGAGGAATCGATACTTTAAAGGAAACCGAATCGAGACTTTCTAGAAGCAAATGCTCTTGTAAACCATAGCTTTGGCAATCCAAGAGACGGTAGGGACGACGCGCTCGAATTTCTATCTGACCGAAACCAGCATTGACGAGATGTTCGATATACCGCTCATAAGTTAGTGCTCCCGACAAACACATCGCTCGCAGTCGCTCATCTTGTTGCAGATGTTCGGGAATCGGACGAGTGGCAATCGGATCGCTCATCAGTAAACGTCCGTTTGGTTTTAAGACGCGAAAGGCTTCTGTTAAAGCTAAGTGTAAATCTTCCGGCTTAAAAATATTAAACAGACAATTTTGTGCTACTACATCGACAGAGGCATCGGCAACAGGTAGAGAAAAAGCATCTCCATTCCTAATTTCAACAAAATCAGGCTCGAACCAGGCATTATCTTGAGCCGCCAGTTCCAGGTTGCGAGCAGCCGCTTCGCGCATTGCCGCCACTGGTTCGACGGCAATCACTGCTCCGCGATGGCGGGAAAAATAAGCGAATTGCAAGGCTTCCAATCCACCGCCAATCCCTACATAAAGAACGGTTGGGGCGTTGGCTAGTTCTGCAGGACGCACCGTCGTACCGCAGCCGTAGTTCATCTCCTGCATCGGTCGGGGAATTTTAAGTTCGGGTAGTTGCAGGGTACTGCTTTGGACACAACACAAACCGACTTGCGGTGTTTGAGCTACTTCGCTATAAAATTGAGCAGTTGTTTCCAGGTAACTCATCTGAATCCTTATTGGGTATTCATAAGGTAATACGAAGCTGAAGCGAAAAAGGATGTATTTAATTGGGGTAGAAATTTTTGTCAAAAACTTATGGAAAGACTAACCTCGAATGCCATTGACATAGGCAGCCGTCAAATCCTGCTGCGGTGCGGTAAAAATCTGCTCAACTGTACCATATTCGATTAATCTGCCTACTTCTGCTCGCACCCAGAATAGAGCAGCGTAATCGCCAATGCGTCTGGCTTGAGCGAGGTTATGAGTAACGATTACCACTGTGTAACGTCCTCGCAGACTGGCAATTAAATCCTCAACTACCCCGCTAGAAATCGGATCGAGGGCACTACAGGGTTCATCCAATAATAAAACTTCTGGTTGTAGAACCAAAGCACGGGCAATGCACAAACGCTGCTTTTGTCCGCCAGACAAAAATAAGGCAGAGGTATGAAGTCGATCCTTTACTTCTGACCACAGTCCTACATCTTGGAGCGTAGTTTCAATAAGCCGATCAAGTTGTTCGCGTTTTTTAATCCCATGTTCTTTTAGGGGAAATGCCAGATTCTTCCAAATTGAGAAGGGGAAAGGATTGGGCTTTTGAAAGATCGTACCCACACGCCGACGCAGAGCGATCGCATCTACACGATTATTGAGAATTTCTACAGCATCTAAGCGAATGCTGCCCACAACTTTGGTATGAGGTATTAGATCGGTCAAGCGATTGAGACAACTCAAAAAACTGGTTTTACCACAGCCAGAAGGACCTATCAATGCAGTAATCTTACCTGAGTAAATCGGCATGGTTACGTCTGTAAAAGCAGCTTTTTTCCCGTAATATAAACTAAGTCGCTCGGTTTGCATTGAAGGCAGAGATAACCGAGAATTTTGTGTAAGTTGAGATTTTTTCATCAAGATTTAATCCTCCGAGCTAACCAAAATTGAGCTATCCAAGTTGCCATACCATTCACCAGCAACAATAAAATCAACAGCACTAAGGCAGAGGCGTAGGCGTTAGCATCCCCGCCAGCCACATTCATTGATAAATCGAAAATGTGAATCGATAGCGATCGCCCGGAATCTAGTAATGACTCTGGCATTCGATCTACATAACCGCTGGTAAAAATCAGTGCGGCTGTCTCAGCGATCGCTCTACCAATTCCCAGCACCAAACCCACAACTAGCCCAGGTGTAGCTGCGGGTAAGAGTAGTTTCCATAAAGTGGTGGTGCGCGATAATCCCAAAGCCGCCGCCCCCAAGCGATATTCAGTCGGAACAGCCCGAAATCCTTCTTCTGCGGAACGAATCAGTATGGGCAACACCATACAAGCTAAAGTCAACCCACCGGACAAAATCGAAAAGCCCAGTCCCAACTTAATTGAGAAAAAGGCATTGCCAAACAAGCCAAAGACAATGGAGGGGACTCCTGCCAATACATCCAAACTGCGACGGACTAAACGCCCAAACCTACTTTCAGTGGTGGTAAATTCGGCTAACAGTACTGCAGTACCAACACTAAGGGGAAGAGAAACTGCCAAACAAACTGCCAAAATCAGACAAGTAGAAATCAGAATTGGTGCAATTCCCCCTTCCCGCCCTGCATTTCGCGGTTCAGTTGTCAGAAATTCCCAGGAAAGCTGCCCCACACCGTGCCAGAGAATATCGCCTAAAATCCAACAGAAAACTGCTGTTACCGATAGAGCGATCGCCCAAACAATAAAAGTAGGTAGTGAGATTTGATTTTTTGACTTTTCACCCATAAATGTTTCTCCTGCTCATACCTTCGGCAACAGCTACTAAGATGGCGATCGCTACCATCAGCAACAAACCACTCACAAACAATGCCGAACGGTGATTTCCTGTGGCATAAGCCATTTCTAAAGCTATATTGGCAGTGAGAGTGCGAATGGGGTCAAATATGCTTGTGGGTGTTTGTACTACGTTGCCACAAACCATCAACACTGCCATCGTTTCCCCAATAGCGCGTCCCGTTCCCAAAATCAAACCAGTAAATAAACCCGATTTAGTAGCAGGTAAGACAACGCTGCGGATTGTTGCCCAGCGAGAAATTCCCAAAGCGGCTGCACCTTGGAAATACTCAGTCGGTACTTCAGAAAAACTAGCTTCTGCTGTTAAGGCGATCGTTGGCAGAATCATTAATGTCAAAATAGCGATTCCCGCTAGGAGACTGGTTCCAGGTGGTTGAAGTTTGCCAATCAGTGGGACGAGGACGACCAAACCCCAGAACCCGTAAACCACAGAAGGAATTCCTGCCAGTAAATTAATTAACTGCCGATAAAATCCACTAAAGAAAGGAGGCGCATAATACTGACAAAATATTGCCGAGCCAATGCCTAAAGGTGCAGCTAAAATTACCGCACCGAGTGTTACCAACAAACTTCCCCACAGCATCGGCATCAAATTATAGAATCCTTGAACCGGATGCCAAGACGGATCGCTCACAAACCGCAACCATCCTACTTGTTGCAACACTGGTAGTGCTTCGAGTAATAAGAATGCGGTAATCAGAACGACAATTATCCCCGTCAGCAGGGCAAATCCCCGCAAGATCCACAGAAGAACGAGATCACTTTGAGATG
Organism: Pleurocapsales cyanobacterium LEGE 06147; assembly: GCA_015207585.1. Taxonomy (GTDB): domain Bacteria; phylum Cyanobacteriota; class Cyanobacteriia; order Cyanobacteriales; family Xenococcaceae; genus LEGE-06147. Next base: position 7,383 of record JADEWQ010000003.1, read on the forward strand.
GGGACAAATTCTTGTTGTTGAACAATGTCATGGACTTGTGGCGACTGTGCGAATTCGATAAATGCTTTATCTAAGCCTTGAGGCTGGGTTTTAGTAACCAAATTTAGAGGACGGGATAAGGGAAATGTTTCATTTTGAACATTCTCGCTAGTAGCAGCGATTCCATTTAGGGGCAATAATTTGATAGGAATACTGTCGTTGATACTAAATTCAGCAGTACCAATGGATACATAACCAATGGCATTAGGATTACCTTCTACTGTCTTAATGCCCTGCTGATTGTCTCCAATAACGACTGATGACTTAACCTGGCTATTCTCAAGTTTAAAGTAGTCAAGAAACAATTCGAGGGTAGAACGTCCTTCAGCTTTATTAACTACTGTAATCGGTGCATTTTTGCCCCCAACCTGTTGCCAGTTGTTAATTTTACCAGTGTAAATATCGATGATTGCTTGATTCGATAGAGAGTTTACTGGATTCTCTTGGTGTACGATCATGCCAATTCCGTCACTGGCGATCGCAAAACTTTGTAAGTCGGCTTCTTCCTCTTTGAGACTACGAGACACCATGCCAATATCAGCCACCCCATTACGAGCATCGGCAATACCGCGAGAAGAACCTCCTGTTTGCACATCCACCCTCACATCAGGATGCTCTGATTCAAATCTTTTCCCAATTTCTGCTGCCAAGGGTGCTACCGTACTAGAACCAGTTAAGACTAGCCTTCCCTGGAATCGATCGGATGTTTGATTATCTATTGGAGAAGATTGGTTACAAGCTTGTATTCCCAAGCCAATGGTCAGAGCGATCGCCATGAAGGCGAAATTTTTTGGTTTTTTCTTCATAAATCCTTAATTATTCTTCAAAAGAAAGGAGACAACAACCTAGATCGATCGCCCGACCGGCGTTTTTCTGTCTAGTGGTCGATACAAAATGATAAAGTACTGCCTTACCATCTCTGGTTGCCTCTACCAAACCCGCTTCCCTTAAAATTCTTAAATGATGGGATAATAAACTCTGCTCTAATCCCAAAACAGCATTAATTTCGCCAACGTGCTTGGGTTCTTGCATCAAGATTTGGAGAACAGATAAACGAGTTGTATCTGCTAAAACTTTGAGTTTTTCTGCGCAGTTAGCATTGAGCTTGTCCATTTGAGCCAGAGTAAAGATGAATTAGAATTGATATGAATATCTATTCATGATCTTGGCAGCTTAACACAAATACGAAGCTCAACAGAAAAAGGATTTAAGTTTTGTCAAAAGACAAAAAAATATTTAGTATTTCAGTATTGTTACTAAAATTTCAAGACTCTTTCGCGAGCACTTAATAGTTAATTTATCCAATTATCTAGTTTTAAATTTGGTACGCGATTAAATTCTCTAACGTTATTAGTAATTAAAGTTACCTGTAAACTTAAGGCATGAGCAGCTATTAAGGTATCCAAAGAACCTATGGTCATTCCTCTGTTTTCTAATGTTGCTCTAAGTTTTCCGTACACCTCAGCAGCAGCATTATCAAAATCCACAATTTGTAACGGCAATAAAAATTGTGTTAGTGCTTGTTGATTTCTTTGAGGAAACTGACTTTTGTGAACACCAAATTCTAATTCAGCAACAGTAATCGCAGAAATACCAATATCCCCAACGTTATAGGCGTTAAATTTTTGTAATACTTCTGGAGGCTTTTGCTTAATGATGTAAATGCAGATATTTGTATCGAGTAAAAAGTTCATTCAAAGGCACTTTCTCGCTCTTGTATTTCTGGTTGTTGGCGATCTCCTTTCATAAAATCGTCAGAAAATTGTTCTAAACTATCAAATAATATCTCCCAAGAATCTTGACATGGTAAAAGCACTACTGCTTTACCTATACGTTTGATTATGACTTTATCTCCTGCAAAACGATACTTTTTCGGCAGCCTAACAGCTTGGCTTTGACCATTTTGAAATAGTTTGGCGGTTTCCATGATGGTTATGCTTTTAATATATATTTTTAGTATATATCTTTCAATGAGCTAAAAATGCTAAATTCTGGCTATTGCGATCGCGAAAATCATTATTTTTGGACTTGCTGCTTTTGAGTATGATTTTTTTGGCGAGCGAGTAAAGCAATCTCCGTGTTTTCAGGAATTAATTAGTTATTTTTCAGCTTAATTTCATCTAACTAAGGCTATATAGAGTTAGCTGTGTACTAAAAGTTCTTAATTTTTAAAAGATTCATCACTATCGCAGTCTAGATCGATACTCTTAAATCTCTTTTGGAGTCAGCTTCGTATAACTATTAAAAGTAAACTCTACTCAATTAGATAACCATTATGCTGACTCCGACTTTGGTGTTTATTTCAAGAGCCAAAATCTTAAATGATGCTATCCAATCAAACAGATGCCAAGGTCTTTCAAGCTTTACACTCGGGAAATCTGCTAGCCTTAGGTATCCTTTACGATCGCTATGGAGAAGTGGTTTATCGCACCGCTTTGCGAATGTTAGGTAACGCTCAAGAAGCTGAAGACCTTACGCAGGAGGTATTTCTCGCTCTCAGACGTAGAGGTTCTTATGACTCGAAGCGAGGTTCCATGCTTGTCTTTTTGTTAACTTTAACTAGATCGAAAGCGATCGATCGCCACCGTCAAATACGCGCTCAATGGCAACGGGTTCAAAAATGGTTTCGCAGCATACCTCCTGAAAGTGGGAGTACTTTAATGGATAAAGCTGCTTTAAAAGAAATGTCGGACCGAGTTCGCGAGGCACTCTCCCAACTTTCTTCCGAGCAACGGAAGGTACTGGAGATGGCTTATTATGACGGTTTGAGTCAATCAGAAATTGCCCGAGACTTGAATATGCCTTTAGGAACTGTCAAAACTTATAAGCGTAAAGGTTTATTAAAACTCAGAGAATTATTGCAAGATTTAGTAGAACAGCGATGGTAGACTTTCCAGAATCCGAAGAATTAAACGAACTTTTAGCTAGCTATGTTCTTGGCGATCTCACTCCAGAAGAAGTCGCCAAGGTTAATCAACTCCTCAAATCTCATCCAGAATTAGAAGTGGAAGTGAGTCGCTTGCAACAAACTCTAGCACTCCTTCCTTTATCCTTACCAGAAACTTCACCGCCTGCAACTCTTTGTTCTAAGATCTTGCAGGCTGCATCAAAAGATGCCAGCAATTCTCCAACTTCAGAATCTAAAATACCTCGCTACGAAACAGAACTCTTGTCTGCTGGGATTCGGTCAAACCGAGTTAGGAGAAGACCCCGAATTTTGCTCGGTCTGGCGGGGAGTATTGCTGCCTCTGTTTTAATTGGACTGAGCTTGTATAGCTATCGCCTACACCAGCAAGTCGTTGCTGCTCAAGCCGAACTATCGCGCTATCGGGAGGCGATCGCCTTACTGCGTCAACCTAGTAACCGCTTGCTTTCACTGCAAGGAACTGAAACAATTCCTGCCGCCTCGGGAAGTTTGATAGTTGTACCCACCTCTGAGGTTATCGTACTAACTCTTCAAAATCTCACTCCCCTACCCGAAGGACAAATTTATCGATTGTGGGGAGTTGCCAATGGTCAAAAAATTTATTGCGGTGAATTTAACCCCGACCCCCAGGGAAGAGTTTTGGTGGAATTTCCACTGGATGCGGATATGTCAGATTCTTCTTCGGTTGTCATCACTGTCGAGCCATCGCAACAACTCCCTTATCCTACCGGAGAAACTGTGATGACGGGAAGTATGTTGCTGTGACATTCCTCTCTAATCAGACTTGAGAACTTTAGCTGAAATTAAATCCAAAATCAAGGCGACTTCGTAATAAAAGTAGAGGGAGCTAGAAAGAGAATTAGAGATTTACCCATCATGAAGCTCCCTGGTTGTTCTTTGTTATTCAAACTTTTGACAAATCTCAACACAGTGCTACTCGGACTGCTGTTGTTGAACAATCATCTATGGAGAGAAAAATGTTTAAAAAAATTATCGCTAAACTTAGCTTACAATCAATGACTGCTCGACTGCTCAGTACCGGATCTCTAGTCTTACTGTCGAGTTCTCTACTGGCTCTGTCTGCTGCGGCATTTCCTCTTGGCAACGGAAGGACAACTTTTGAGCGCGCTCCCCGTCTAATTCGAGCCGCTACCAACTCTCGTCAAACAGGTATGCCGCGAGCGACTTATCATTTTACAATCTCTGTCCCGGAGAATGCTGGGGAACCCATGCAAGCTGTTACCATTTCCCAGCGTCAGGGAATCGATGCGATCGCGTTTAAGACCGATAAAAGTCGTGCCTTTGAAGGAGATAGTTTTGCTGGCGGTCCTGAAATTCCTTTGGCTAGCATTGGTGGTTCTCAGCCTACTGATGGCGATACGACCGTCGTTTTCGATCCCCCCGTACCTCCTGGCAAAACTGTAACTGTTGCTCTCCAAGCTAAACGCAATCCCAATTTAGCAGGGATCTATTTGTTTGGGGTCACTGCTTATCCAGTAGGTGAAGGCAGTCCCGGTTTATACTTAGGCTCTCGTCGCTTTACTTTTATTCGGGGAAACTAAGAGGCAATATTATCGTTGGCGGTAAAACTGTTAATGCTCCAACCTCGTGGATTAAACCAAGAGATAATGCGCTCAAGCTGACAGTGATAGTTACGGCGAGCGGAGATTTTCTAGGAATAAATTTTTTTGGGTTAGTCATAAAGCTTTCCATCTAAAAGAATTTTGTCGATGTTGATGTTGTTCTCATCTAGATTCAACTGTGAATAGAGAGTCTTAATTCTTTCTGACAGGAATATAAAAAAAGGCTGAGGTATCTTCGCGACAAGAATTTATTCAAGTAGGAGCTTGGTTGCTTGCTATCAACAACACGAGCTTTAGTTGATAATTAAGAAAAAACTTCTCGTTCTGTTCGGGTCAGAAGATGTTTAAAATTTATACCCCTTTATCTTCTTTAGCTCAAAATTGTCTAGTAGCTACCAACTTGTTAATATTAGGTTTTTGGCTACCCACTTTTTTTTCTCAGTTGCCAGCTCATGCCTTGGAACTCTCCAGTAGGAGGAGCTTCTTTGAGAAGTCTCCGCGACTGATTAGGGCAGCTACTAGTTTTAGAGGACCTGCTGCTTTAGCTAATTATAGTTTTACGATTGAGTTACCCGAAGATGCTGGCGCACCCATGAGTGCAGTTACTATTGTCCAGCAACCAAACGTAGAACAGATTCTGCTTTATCCAAATCGAAGCCGTGTCTTTCGGGAAGAAAGTTCTAATAGCGAGCGCTCAATTCCAGCTCAAATTATAGATATATCTTCTGAAACTCCCGAAGTTAAAGTAGTATTCGAACAGCCGATTCAACCAGGCACGACAGTAACTGTTTCTTTGAGAGCGCGCAATCCTCTATATGGAGGTATATATCAGTTTGGAGTGACAGCCTTTCCGGTAAGTGAAAATAATGATGGTTTATATTTAGGCTCCGGTCGTCTTCAATTTTCGCAACCTGGGGGTGGAATAAATTAGACTGTTATAAATCTTCTGACGAGGTTATCCCCGTCAGACTTTATCCTCTACTTTACCTATAGCAAAATTTACTTCTACGCAACTGTATTAGTTGTTAAGTTTCCATACTTAAGCTGAACTAGGAAGACGCGATAGCAATAATCTATATAAGCAGAGGAAGTAAAAGTCATTAATAATCAAGGTTTAACCTATGCTTAAAAAGATTTTATATGCTGATTCTGGCGCAGAAAATGCTCAAGATATGCTCAAAGTTTTGTTAGGGCTGCCCGCACTCAAAGGCTCGGAAGTATCGATCTTAAAGGTTATATCTTCCACAACCAAAGAAAAAGAAGAAGAAAACACTCAAGATGCCCAGACAAAGAGCAAGCAATTAATCGAAAAGCTAGGTATCGACGCGAAAAATGTTGCTACTCTGGTTAGAGAAGGGGAACCAAAAACAACCGTTTTAAACGTAGCTAAAGAAATCGATGCGGACTTAATTATTATGGGTTCGCGAGGACTGGGTAGATTACAGTCAATTCTCAGTAATTCAGTCAGTCAGTACGTATTTCAACTAACTGACCGTTCAATGTTATTGGTTAAAGACGATATTTATGTAAAGCGAATTAAGCGGGTGATGGTGGCAATGGATAAATCTCCAGCCGCTAGTTATGCTCTAGATTTAGCCATCTTCTTGCTACAAGGCTATCGAGATGCAGAGCTATATTTAACCCGCATTAATCCCGATTTGTCTGCAGATGCCGTTTTGTCTAAAGAAGAAATGGAGAACGATTCGGTTCTCGCTCCTGCAGCCGCTAAAGTAAAAAGAGCTGGACTGAGTTATCGCTGTATCGTGACAGGAGGAAAACCCGCACAACAAATCTGTGCCTTAGCTGAGAAATACAATATAGACCTTCTGGTACTTGGTTCTCCCGAACGCCGTCCCTCCATTGCTAAAACCTTACCAGATCTCGATCGCCTGTTAGGAAGTTCCTTATCCGATTACGTGCGCGTCAAGGCTGAATGTCCCGTACTGTTGGCAAGACGAGAAGAAACTTAACAAATAGCTCTTAGCTGTTAGCTATTAGCAGCAATTCGGTGTAGATTTAAAATTGCCACGCTTAAAATTCTGGAAAGGGGGCACAACCGTGCGCCCCTACAAACGATGTGTCGCAACTAAACATCAAAACTATATCAACTTCTTTCTTTATGGGAGAGTTAAGATTTCTACCCCTTTCTCGGTTACAGCAACGGTGTGTTCGAACTGAGCAGAAAGTTTTTTGTCTTTAGTAATTACAGTCCAAAGATCGCTCAGAAACTTAATTTCACGGGTTCCCTCATTGAGCATCGGTTCGACTGTAAAGACCATCCCCGGACGCAATTTTAAACCGCTGCCTCGTTTACCGTAGTGAGGAATCTGCGGCTCTGTATGAAACTGCCTTCCCACTCCATGACCAACCATCTCTCGCACAACTGAGAAGCCATTCGCCTCGGCATATTCCTGAATTGCTGCCCCAATATCTCCAACCCTTGCTCCTGGCTTAATTTCAGCAATCCCCCGCATCATACATTCTTGGGTCACTTCAACCAGTTTTCGAGCTGATGCTGACGGATTACCAACCAGGAAGGTTTTAGAAGTATCACCGTGATAGCCATCTAGAATGGGAGTTACATCAATATTGATAATATCTCCATCTTTAAGGATTTGTTTGGGATTGGGAATTCCATGACAGACAACCTCATTGACACTGGTGCAAATCGAACGAGGAAAAGGAGGATGCCCGGGAGGTGCGTAGCCAAGTTGGGCACTGATGGCACCATTGGCTTGCGTCCAACGCTCTGCCTCATCATTGAGCATTTGGGTGCTGACTCCTGGTTGTACCATTGATTCAAGATGCTTGAGTAGATTTGCAGCGAGTTGTCCAACACGGCGCATCTTATCCAATTCTCGAGCAGAGAGCAAGACAATTCCCCGATGAGTTGTCGGTTCCAGGATAAGCAAATTTTGATTGTTCATGACCCAATTCTTTTTTTAATGCTACGCTATGCTAGCACAGCATAGCGTAGCATAACACGGTTTAGCTTATTGCTTGTATTCTAGATATAAGGAAAAAAACAGTAAAAGCAGATATTTAGAATGGGTGGAAAGACAGATTTAGATAGAGTGGTCGCTTATGTTCCTTCAGAGTGGAAAAAGGAACTGGAAATATGGGCAGAAACGGAAGAGCGTTCTGTCTCTTGGTTAGTTGGTAAATTAATTGATAAAGCTTTACAAGAACGGCGAAAGCAACAAAACCCTTCAAAAGTAGTAAATATGCGTTGAGGATAATGTTTTAGATTTAGTAATAGCGATCGCTGCTTTAAGAAAGAAAAAATATTAAACTTATTCCAGATTGAAAACTGGAGTTTTATTTATAGGAAAAAATATTTTTTTGCTCCCTGTTTCTTAAAAACGTTAGCTAAAAAACTAAGGTTTTCAAAATAGACGCGGTTTATTTTTAACTTTTACCTTTCCAGAATGCCTCCACAAACCATAGTCGTTAAGATCGGTACTTCCAGTCTTACACAGACAACAGGACAAATTGCGATCGCCACTATTGCTTCTTTAGTCGAAACTCTCACCCATTTGCGTTTTGCCGGACATCGGGTTGTCTTAGTTTCTTCTGGTGCTGTCGGGGTTGGTTGCGCTCGGCTTAATCTCAAAGAAAGACCGCGCAAAATGGCTATAAAACAAGCTGTTGCTGCTGTTGGTCAAGGTCGCCTGATGCGAATTTATGATGACCTATTTACCAGTTTACAACAAGCGATCGCTCAGGTATTGCTTACCCGTCGCGAATTAATGGAACGCAGTTCTTATGTCAATGCGTCTAATACTTTCAGCGCACTATTTGAGTTGGGAGTAATTCCCATCGTCAATGAAAATGATACCGTTGCCGTAGACGAGTTGAAGTTCGGAGATAACGATACACTCTCTGCCTTAGTTGCTAGTCTGATCGAGGCTGACTGGTTATTTCTGTTAACTGACGTAGATAGATTGTATTCGGCAGATCCGCGTTTAGTTCCAGATGCTAAACCAATTGAGTTAGTTAACAGTGCTGAATTCAATTTGTTACAAGTAGATGCAGGAACGAGCGGTACTCAGTGGGGAACTGGAGGGATGACAACCAAATTAGCTGCTGCTCGCATCGCCACTACTTCGGGGATAAGAACAGTCATTACCCAAGGCAAACAACCCCAAAACATTATTAAAATTCTCCAGGGAGAACAATTAGGAACGCAGTTTGAACCCCAGATACGAGCGGATAATGCCCGCAAGCGATGGATTGCCTATGGTTTATTGCCTATGGGGAAATTATATCTCGATTCAGGAGCGGTAAAAGCTATTTGTCAGGGAGGTAAGTCTCTTTTACCTGCTGGTGTTATCCGCGTGGAAGGGGACTTTTCTGCCACGGATGCCGTTCAATTATGCGATACCGAGGGAAAGGAAGTTGCGCGAGGATTAGTCAACTACAACAGCAGTGAAATAAAACAAATTCAAGGGCATCATTCCGAAAAAATTGCTCTAATTTTGGGTTATGAAGGAGAGGAGACGGTAGTACATAGAGATAACTTGGTAGTTAAAAATTAATTTAATTTCTTGATAAAAAATTAATCTTAATTTTCTTGTTGACTTGTAAACTTGGTTACAGGAGTTTGGAGCGGGCGAACTGATTTAAAACCATAGCCTCTTACCAAAAATAACCTTCTTCAACCGTAGTTTGACGTTTGTTAGGGTCATATTTTAGTAAATATTCTCTGGCGATCGCTTCTTGCTTTCTTAACTGCTGCACTTGGGCTTTTCCTATTTCCGTATCGGTAGAAAGTAAAATAACTTGATGGGAAGCAGTAGGAAAATATCTTTCTACCAAATTGTTACGATGAGAAGAATCTAACCTTCCTAAAGGAGTATCGATCGCTACGGGTAAGTTTCTTCCCGACACTCTCGCCAGTCCCCAAAGAAAAGCGATCGCGAGTAACTGTTTTTCTCCAGCCGAAAGCCGTTGTTTGGGTAAAGGTTGACCGTTTGGATCGTAAAGAGAGAGACGAAAATTCTCGCTATCGATGGCAACTCTATGCACTAAATTAGATTTGTGCAGGAGATAGCGAAAACACTCGGTTACTTCTACTTCTAACTTATTCAATTTCTTGAGGGTCAATTTTTCTTTAAATAGCTGTAGTGTTTTTTGTACCTTAGCTACCGATTGAATAATATGTTCGTCGTTTGCGCGATCGAAGGCTTTTTCGCTATATTTTTCTAATTCTTTTTTGGCGCGATCGATCTCTTTGTCAATATCATCACACCTTTTTTGTTCCATGGCATAAGCAGTTTGACAATTTAGTAATTCTTGTTGTGCTTTTTTGACAGCATCATCCAACTTTTGATAATCTTCTGGTGATGCTGCCCTTGCTAGTTGCGTTTCTAAAGTCTCAATTTCTACTTCTAATTTTTGTAATTGTTTGATAGATTCCCGAGCAGATTTAAACTGAAACGGTAAGAGATTATTCAATAAATTAGTTAGTTGCTTCAATCCTTCTTCTTCAATACTCAGCCATGGTGCTTCCCGATCCTCAATTTCCTCATTCAAATTTTTATTTTCTTCGTTAAGAAAAAATTTAGTTTTCTCTAATTGGTGAGAATTTAAAGATAATGTAACTAGATACTCTAGGAGTCGCTCATCTCTTTCTTTGATAATAGCTAGAGCTAGTTTAGCTTGTTGACTTTTTAATTCTTTCTCTCCCTGAACTATTGCTTGTTCAAGTAACGGAGAAATTAAAGCTAAAGGCAATACTCCAGTAGCTAGATTACGTAGTTCTTGACGTTTATTTTCTGCCGCTATAGTTAAATTTTTAATTTGTTCTTCCAATTGACTGCGCTTGGCAGCAATTCGTCCTCCTTCTGAGCGAAATTTATCATATGCCTGCTCGTATTTTGCTTGAGCTTTTTCTAATTCTTTTTGTAATTTAGCTAATTTTTCTTTAATCTGTTCTTTAGTTGCTTGTTGTTGTTTAATTTTGTGTTCAATTTCCTCTAAGCTAACTAATTGAGCTTTCTTGGCTAAAGCTTTTCTTTTGCGATTGACTAAAACATCTAAATCGATGGCTAATCTTTCAGCTAACTCTAAACCTAATAAAGATTGAATCGCTTCTATTACAGTTTGAGGTGGTGTTTCTAACTCAGCTAATTCTTTTACTTGTTCTCCATCAAATAAAAACAGATTAGATATACCCAAAGGTAATAGATTTTCTATATATTCATCCCAAGTGTTAGCTAAAGCATCATCATAATAATCGCCTTCCATAATGCTTAAACTATCTTTGCCATCCTGAGGATATCTCGTCCAAGCCCGAATAATTTTTAATTCTTTCCATTGGTCATTAACTATATGCTCAAAAGTTAATTCGATTTGAGTTATTTCACCGGGTAAAGTTTGTTGATTAACTGACTGAGATAAAAAATCGCTATAACTTAAATTGCCGCGAGTAGAACATTGCGCTCTTTGTCCGTATAACGTCAAGCGAATTGCGTCCATTAAGGTGGTTTTTCCCCCACCATTCATGCCACCAAAGAGAATGATCGGACTAGCACTGCCATTATTTTCTGGTCGTAAATTAATGATATGGCGATCGGCATAAGCCCCAAAGTTTTGTAATACTAATTCTGTAAAAATCATTTTTTATTAATTAATTTACTCGAAAAGAAATTATCATAAAAATAATACTTTGTAAACTTAAGTTTCATCAAAATAAAATAAATTTGCTACTAACTATACATTAGTAGCTATATCTTTGATTTATGGCAAAATTATCGGAAGAAAAAATTATAAAAATTTTAAACTTACAGAGACAACTGTTAGAAAGAATTGATGAAGCAACTGGAACTGAGTTTAACTTATTTGAACAGTTTGGCGAGACGGAACAAACTATTCCCGAATTAGATGAGCTTCAGAACATCAGACAAAGAGCCGATGCTTGCTACTCGCGTCTCTATGTAATTATAAAAAGAATTTATGAATCTCAACCTATAGCATAAGCGTGCTAATCTAGAATTACTAGAGCAAACCATAGAACAAGCTGAAGCAGTTTCAGAAGTAACCACAGCAAGTATCCGAGCAATCAAAAGAAATTGGGATCTACCATGAGTAACCACCCTAAAATCCCCGATGCAGAAACAAGAGCGCGTTCTGTTGCTAAGTTACGCGATTTGGTCAAACGTTGGGATGCTCTCATTTTAGATTTAGATGAATTAAACGCAAGGTTAGAAGCCGATATACGCAATAGTCCTCTAACAGCTTATCGTTTAGGGAAAGCAAAACGAGCGAGCGCTCAAGATAAAGAATTAAGTTGATAACATTAAAATTATCAGATTACATACATCTGAGTTAAATTTGCTCTCGTTGCCTAGTTTATTTAACTCGCTTAGGTAAGTTTTGTTCGTACAGACATAATTCTGATATCTTCAATCCTTTCCATTAGTTGGAAACTTTAAACTTGCCCAAGTTAACTCTTTAATTTTTTCTACATTTCCTTCACCAGCAGCGGTTTTTAGATCTCGTTTTTTATGGGCATTTTCAATCGCTTCTTCCTGAGAACGAGAACTGGTTTCAAAGCATTTTTCCAAGCTATCATAAATACCCAAACGTCGCGATTTGGTATAATACTGCCGTTCTGTATCTAATAGTTTTGCCATTAATTCTAGGTGCATCCCATCGTCGTCACAGATTTCTTCTAAGACATGCCATTCATCGCTACCTAATAATTTATTCTCTGCACCGATACGGACATCGTGAAAAGATTCGCCAGTCACTTCTTTATAAATACGGGGTAAACTATCATCAAACTCGTGTTTTTCTTCGAGCCAAATACGCCTAATTTCGCTTAATTCTTCAGGACTAATTAAGGTAATATCTTTAAATTCTTCGGGGGCATTTTGACGCACTTGCACTTGTGCTTCTAAAACTCGTTTTAACCAATGTTCTCGCCATTTTTTAGTATAAGGTCCTGGTATGGGATGAACAGATGTTTTTCCTTTCTCGTTGCGCTCAAAAAGTTGAACATTACCATGAATGCGGCGAAAATCTCTTCTATGATGATCTTTATGGACATCTAAATCATTACGTATATTTAGTAAAGGTTGCATCCATTCTTTTTCTTCATCATTTTGAATCATTGCCTCCATAGATTTGTCCTGATTAACCATCGTGCAAACCCAGCAACCGAAACGAGAATCGCCGCAACTAGGAGTAGATGTATCGACAACGAGAGGACATTCATTATCTGCCGTTGCACCTCGATACATAGCGAATAATTCTTTGTTACTCTTTTTCCATGGATTATTCCATTGCATTAAATAAAGCCAAACTTCATCATCTCGCCAATCTTGAATAGGACTGTAGATTAATGCACTAGGTAAAGTACTGCTATAACGAAGAGAGTTATGAATATCTAAATTCGAGTTTAATCTGTCGCTAACTTTGCTCAATTCATATTTAGCCATGGTTGTGGCTCGATTTGCACTCTCAGCTTTACGAGTACCCAAAACAAGAATTACTTCCCCACTAACTCTAATTACGTTACGAATAAAGTGATTAGTTGGATAAATTTTTAGCCTTTCAGTACACCAACGAAATCCATGACGGGGGGCTGGATATCCTTTACCAATTAAATTTACCCAAAAGGTGTCTTTTGTATCAGGATTAAGCAGATGAGGCTCTACAGGTATTTTCTGCTCTTGAGCCGCAATTCTCATCTTTTCTAAAGATTGTTTGACCCAAGATGACACAATAGGATTTTCTACAAATGTATCTGTTGTGATCACATAAACAGTTTTAGTACGTTGTTCTAGAGGCAAAGCTGCAAGAGCATGCCAAACAAGCTGTAGTACAGTTGTAGAGTCTTTTCCACCCGAATAACCTACAATCCAAGGGATGGAATCCAAACAATAAAATTTTTGAATTTCTTCAGTTATATTTTTGATATCTTTTACTAATTCAGGAACAGTACGTGATAAAGATATAGAAGTTTGTTCTTGCGTCATTTTAAATTAATCATTTTATTAACACTAGCCATGTTTTAAAATAGGCAGAAAAATATATTTAATTGTCTAGTTAATTAGCTATTCAAAACTAATAATTTTACGAATGTCATCTTGTATTTGAGTACTAACTTTGCCTTCCCAGCGTTGCTTTAATGACATAAGTCCAGCTTCAGCATATCGAGTCAATATTTCTAATACTTCTCGCTCATCTGTAGGTTGTGGCTGATTATTAAGCTTACATATAGCATATATTCCTGCTTCTAGTGCTAGACGAACTTTGTCATCTACTACTTCCATAAACGCTATGTCTTGACGCTTACTCGAAAGAATAGAGCTAACATCCAAATTATTTTTTATAGCATAAGCAGCAGCAAACATGTAGCCATCTATCATATGCTCAAATACACCATTATTTTTAAGTAATTTGAGATAGCCATTAGCCTCGACATTTGAACTTATTACTGCTCTTGGGTTTATACGCTTCATTCCTCAACCTCAACAACAGAAGCATCTTCACTTCCTTCTAGTCGTTTAATACGATGAATTTGAGCGACATGAGGTCGTAAATCTTGCAGAAGATAATCAGGCAAATCCCTGTCTGTTGCTAAGACTAACACTTGGGAGGGAATTTGAGGAAGAGAATTAACGATATTTTTCTGATGAGTGGTATCCAGGTGACCGAATGGAGTATCCATCATCAAAGGTGCAGCCTTACCAGAAGCTAAGTTTAGACTAGCAATAAAAGCAAAAGCAAGGGCTTCTTTCTCTCCGGCACTGATATTCTCTGGACTAAGAATATCATCATTTACATTTTTAATACCTAAAGTATAGTCTTGCTTTACTTGTACTCCAATATATTCATCTGGCTTATTAGTAACTCGACGATGAATTTCAGAGGTATATTGTTCAATTTTTTGCCGACAATTATCTATATACCAATCTATCAATTCATCAGCAGCTTGTTTAAGACCATCAGCCATTGTTAATTGTTTATTTAGAGTAGCAGTTAATTGATCCTGACTAGCTAACTGTTCTCGTTGACGTTTGAGTTGGTTTTCTTGTTGCTGTAAACTTTCTATTTCTTTTTCTATACGTTGAATTCGAGTTTTTTGATTACGAATATTTTCTTTTAGTTTTCCTATTTTTTCCCAAATTTCTTTTGCTTCTTGTCGATCAAATCCTTCTGTTTCTTTTTGTTTGCGATTTATTACCTGCTGAACTTCTTCAATATCTTCTATAAGGCGGTCGCGCTGCAATAGTAATTTATCTAAATCAGGAGTCTGATAACGAGATAGTTCTTTTAAATCAGTGTATATATCCTGTAGTTCTATTGCCTCTTTAGAAATTTGTTCTACTTGTTCTAAACTTTCTATTTGTTGCTGAATATAAAGATAAGCATTGTTATCTAAACAGCGTCCACATACACAGATATTATTGTTTATTAACTCTTTTAATAAATTGACACTAACAGAAATTCTAGTCTTACTTACTGTTTTGCTCTGTATGTCGTCAGCTACTTCTCTAACTAACTCTGACAGCATATAAATAGGGGCTTCTGTTAAAACTTGCTTTATTTCTGTGTCTAAACTCTTAAATTGGTTTTCCCAGTCAGTTTTTTTTCTTTGTTCTACTTCAATTTCTTTTAGTTTATTGTTTAAATCCTCAATTTGAGTTGCTCGTAACTCTGTATCTTCAAGAAACTTTTTCTCTTGTTGTAATTCTTCTCTGAATTTTTGTAATTGTCCCTTTTTGGTATAAATCTCTTGTTTGAGAGTCGTTAATTCTGCTGTTACTGCTTGTAATTCTTTTTTATTTTTCGCTGCGTCCTTAATTTTTTTCTCAAACTTTTTTAATGTTCCCTCAGCATCATCTCGCAAGTTTCTAATTTCTGGAACGCCAAGGGTTCTCTCAATTGCCTTACGAGTTTCATCTGTATGAGTTAATTTTGCGTACTCTTCTATCTTTTTTCCATCAAAAAAGAAAAACTCTCGACAAGCACGAGGTATAATCGATTCTATTCGTTCTTGGACATCTGGTTGGGATATTCCATCTTGCTCAAAAGTAGCGGTTAGTCTAACTGATAATTCTAATTCAGGATTACATTTTAGATTGACTCGATTAAAGTATTCAGCTATTTTCTCAAGAGGAACTGCATCACTTCCATATAAACACCACAAAATACCTTCTTGTATAGAAGTTTTCCCTGCCCCGTTCTGACCGTAAAAGACAAAAATATTTTTATCTGTATTTAGGTTTAATTCTATTTCTTGAGCTAAATAACATTTCCAATTTTGGAAATAAATTTTTTGCAAATATATTGTCATTTATTATCGAAATATATTAATTAGAATATTTAATAATTATTTCTTCTAGTTTAGTCATTAATCTTCGGCGGTCGTCTTTATAAACGAGCTTATTCTTTTCCATTTGTATCGCTTCTTTCAATAAATCCACAGGAATTGCATATTTATCTGCTAGTTCTTGTAATTTTTTCTCCATTAGTTATCAAGCCAAATTTAACTAAAGTAAATCTGAATAAGTAATCCCGTAATAAGATAATTCTTCTACTAGCTTAGTAATCACAAAAGTTCGATTACTAGCAGTACGAGCAAAATGAACCACTCTGCTAACCTCCGATGTAATCAATTTTACATGTTCGTCCCCTAAAGGTGGAACTACTAACACATCAATTAGTTTCGCGATCGCTTTATTAGGTGCAGCCCTTAAAATTCTGCCCCGCCGTTGAATAAATTGCCGTTGTGAAGTATCGCTGGCTAAAATAATTGCCTGACTGGTTTCTGGTACATCTACCCCTTCATCCAAACATTTGACCGCAACTAACGCATCCAAATGACCGCGAGAAAATTGAGAGAGAATTTTTTGGCGTTCTTTGTCTTGAGAAGAATAACGGGCGACTCTTATTCCTTTTTGTGCTAATTTCCGACATACTGTAGTAGCTTGGTCGAGATCGGCACAGTAAATCATTGCTTTTTGAAGTGGATGGTCATCAAGAATGCGATCGAGAATAGTTAATTTACTACTGGCAGATTTAATAATTTTCGCCCTTTGAATTAAAAGATGTTTAGCTTTTGCTTGCGCCCTTTCAGCTTCACTATTAAGCAAACGATTGATTTTACTGGTTAGTGCTTTAAAAGTTTCATGTTCCGAGTCATCTAACGAAGTAACATAAACTTGATATTCATACTCGCAAAGAATACCAGCCGCGATCGCCTGTTCTAAACTAAATTCGTAAACGATATCGCCAAAATAATCTAAAACAACCTCAGTTCCTTCTTCGTCATGAGGACGAATAGGCGTAGCAGATAAACCTAATCGATAAGTAAAATCATCTCTAAGTATGCGTCGAAAAGATCCAGCCCCTGTTGCATGAACTTCATCAGCAATAAGTAAAGATTGTTCGGGTAAACCGCCAGCATCGACAATAAGATCGGCGATATGAGATTTAGATAATTCGCTATAGCTACCCACAACAATAACTGGTAGTCGTTCGCGAGATAATTGTTGGTTATTAATTAAACGTAGTTTTCTAAATAGTCTCGATCGCCATATTTCTGATTTTCCAGTAGCAACTAAAGGATACTGAAAAGTAGTTCGTCCTTCTAGTTCGTTAACCCATTGCTGAACTAATTCTTTAGTAGGTACGCTAATAACAATCAGATCTAAATCGTCAAAACTAGCCGCACAAGCTAACGCCGTAATAGTTTTACCAGCCCCAGTAGCCATAGCTAAAATTCCTTTATAATTGGCTGTTGTAAAAGCTTCTAGGGCATTAACTTGGAGAGGTCTTAATTCTACTTTGAGCCAATTTTTGTATTTTAGCGTTGTTGTCAGAGAAGATTGTTGACCTACGTTGTAATTACTTTTTTCTTCCTTGACTGACCAATATTTTTTCTTTAGTTTATATTCTGGTTCTGTACTAGGAGGTTTATCTGGTTTCAGTCTAAGAAGCGATCGCGCTGCTGCTTCTGGAAACCCCATCACCTCAACTTTAGATGTCTGGTTATTCCATAATCTCTCAAAATTCTCGGTTTTTCGCAATGCCCTTTTCTGTTCTTCTGTTTTCCAAGAACAAAAGACATCAATACATTCAAAATTATCAATTAATGCCGATGAACTCTCATTCGCCGAACCAGTAAAAGTTACTTTATTAGCTTCTCGGTCGATAAAAATTCCCAACTTTTCATGATAAATACCTTGTTTGTGAATGTTTTTAGGTACTGCTAACTTAATCTCCAATATTTTCTGACTTAGTAACCAAGCCAAACAAGCTAGTCTATCTTTGGCAACTTCCTCAAATTCTCGGTCTAATTCTTGCAAAATAACTTCAGTAATAACTTCTTCTCTCTGTTTCAATCCTGTGGCGATCGCCTCTATATCTTCCGACGATAAACAAGGAGAAGCAACCAATCTCATTGTTCCACCAGCCCTAATCAAAGCAGTAAGTCCCTTAGAAACAGCTATCATCGAAGTACTAGAAAAGAAACCTACTGCCCGACTATATACGGTTGCTTGTTCCAAACAAGGAATATAAAAATCCTCAATTAAATCACAGCGATCGCTTCGGTATTCATCCCTAATTGCCAATTCTTGTAAACTCAATCTCGCTTCCCTTTCAGCTTGTTATTATTTTAGTTTTCCCAAAATAAAACAAAAATACTGATACTGTAGAGCGATCGCCTTTATTTAAACTTAGATTACGATCGAATAAACTTTGATGGCGCGATCGATTATGAAACTAATCAAAAAGCAAATTGTCACAGACGAATCAATGTATCCTGTCGCCGTGATTATTGACTATCAAGATTGGCAAGTGATTAAAAAAATTTTAGAGAAATATCAAAAAGAAGATACAACACAATCTCTTGAACAATACGCAGGCACAATCAACTTAACGACAGACTCTCTAGAATATCAACAGCAAACAAGAGATGAATGGTTGTAAATCAATCGCTAATTCCATCAAAAAAATGGCGATCGCTTTACGCAAACAATATCGACTTAAACCTCCTGATGCGATTATCGCAGCAACAGCTAAATCACTTAACACACTACTGCTAACAACGATCTAAAATTATCTAATTATAGAATCGCTGATAGCTAAATCCATGCCTATTAAGTAGATAGCAAAATGGATTACACAAAAAAACAAGGCGAAAATATAAGCTAAAAGAAATGAGGATATTTAATTAAATCTCTAAATAAAATAACAGCAGAATGACTGTTATCGCGATTATTACGTCTAAGAGCTAAAGACCATATAGAAGTATCAACAACGATCTTCATTGCTTCTGTCTTTGCAGCTTGTAATCATAGTCATCATCGTACTCAATAGTTCTGAATAATCTAACAACTTCAAGTTGCTTGGGGTGTTGAACGTATTCTTGTAATGCCTCTTCTATAACAGCGCTTTTAGTAAGATGACCTCCAAGTTGAAGAGCTTCTTGAATGAGCTTTTCGTTAATCTTTGCATTAGTAGTCATGTAAAATTACCTCTTTGCGTACTTTGCGCCTTTGCGAGAAACCAAAAAGACATCAAACTATACTATCAACCCTTAAAAACTCCCTTACCGCCTTCAGATAACTATCAGCATCCTCCAACATCGGAAAATGCGCCGTTCCAGGTATTTCCACGTACTCGATCTTCTCATTCAACGCTGCCGCTTTACGTCCCATCTCTGCCGGAATAATAATATCCTTCTCCCCAGAAATCATCAGCGTCGGCACTTGAATCTTGGCGAACTCTTGCGGCATTACCTCTACTGCTTTCTTACTCACAGAAGTAAATATCGTTCCCAACGCCGCCTCATAATCTGCCAGCAAGAAATCTTCTAAAAACGCACGGCGATCGCTCGCGTTAATTCGACGACACAAAAACCTCGCCATGAACATTCTGTCGACAAAAGGAATTTTTAAAAACCACTTGTAGCGAAACTTAACTACATACCCACCAAACTTGTAAAAAGCAGCAAAAGCTTTCTCATCGTATTCAAAAATACCATTACAAGTCAAAATTGCCTGCTTTACCTTCTCAGGATAGCGATTGAGAAATAATACTGCTACTGATGCACCCATAGAATGAGCATTAAGATAAACCCGATTCAATCCCAAAGTTTCTAATAAAATTGCTAGATCTTCGGCATAGTCTTCAAGCTCATAATTTAACTTTAAAGTTTTTTCAGATAAAACAGAGCGTCCAAAACCACGCAAATCGTAAAGTAAACAATCAAAGCAATCGGACAATGCTTCTGCCGTACTGCGCCAGTACCGCGCCGATCCTCCCCAACCGTGGATAAATACCATTACAGGTTTTGAACGGGAATCATCTGACTGACGTACCCATTCGCAATAATGAGTTACACCTCGAACATCGATCTTTTGTTCGATAATCTGAATCCGTCCCGTTTTCGTTGCGCTCGAAGATCTAGGCTTGGCTACGAGCCGCGTATTATCTTTAGTCATCAGCTATGAGTTAGTTATTCGCTATTACTTATTATTTTGACTAACCACTGACCAAGACTAATTTTGCCTTTTTAATTTTTAATTTTTACATTTAGGCTGATTCTGGCTTTCGTAAAGAAGTAGGATGTACTAATAACTCTGCCGTCGAGCGTTTCTTGACCATTTCTTGCGTGATCGTACAATGGCGTACGTCCTTGCGGGAAGGTAACTCGTACATTACGTCCAGCATCAGTTCTTCGATAATACCTCGTAGTGCCCTCGCTCCCGTTTTGCGTCGATAAGCTTCTCTGGCGATCTCTTTGACTGCTTCTTCTTCAAACTCCAACTGAATATTATCCATCCAGAGCAGTTTCTGATACTGTTTTACCAATGCATTGCGAGGTTGAGTTATGATTTCTACTAACGCCTCTTCATCCAATGGTTCTAATGCCGCCGTAACTGGAATACGACCGACGAATTCGGGAATCATGCCAAATTTGACTAGGTCATCCGGTTCTACCTGTTGCAGAAGATCTGCCGCACGCTTGTCTTTTGATGGTACTTCTCCATTCTGAATAAAACCCATCGATTTTTTGCCCATGCGGCGTTCGACTACTTTATCTAAACCGACAAAGGCACCACCACAGATAAAAAGAATATTGCTGGTATCAATTTGAATGCAATCTTGATAAGGATGTTTCCTTCCTCCTTGAGGCGGTACGTTAGCTACCGTTCCCTCCAACATTTTTAGCAGTGCCTGCTGTACCCCTTCACCAGAAACATCACGAGTAATAGAAGGATTTTCACTCTTGCGGGCAATTTTATCAATTTCATCAATATAAATAATGCCTCTTTGAGCTTCTTCCACCTCCAAGTCCGCTACTTGCAAGAGGCGCAACAAAATATTTTCTACATCTTCTCCTACGTAACCAGCTTCTGTAAGGGTAGTAGCGTCGGCTACTGCAAAGGGAACTTCCAGAATTCTCGCCAGAGTTTGCGCTAATAGAGTTTTGCCGCAGCCTGTCGGTCCAATTAAGAGGACATTAGACTTTTGCAATTCTACTGCATCATCGCCAAACTCTTTGCCATCTTTTTTCTCCGTTAAGCCGAGACGCTTGTAGTGATTGTATACAGCTACAGAAAGAACTTTTTTTGCCTCTTCCTGACCGATTACATGCTCGTCTAAATATTTCTTAATTTCTCTCGGCTTGGGAAGATCGCCAAGAGAAATACCTTCTGAATGACTGCGCTTTCTAGCAGCCGGTTTATTTTCTACTCTGGCTGTCGGTGAAGACAGGGGTGTTCCTTCCTCCATCAACTCCTCATCCAAGATTTCGTTGCAAAGTTCCACGCATTCATCACAAATATAAACCCCAGGACCAGCAATTAACTTGCGGACTTGTTCCTGAGATTTGCCGCAGAACGAACATTTGAGATGGGAGTCATATTTAGACATAAGCGCCTCTTGCTTAGAGTGATGTTACGGGAATTTTCGGATCTGATAATTCTGGTCTGATAATTACTTGGTCGATTAAACCATACTCTTTAGCGTCCGCAGCAGACATGTAAAAGTCTCTTTCTGTATCTGCCGCTACTTTATCGAAAGGTTGACCGGTGTGTTCGGCGATTAAATCGTTTAGTTTTTTCTTAATGTAAAGAATTTCTCTAGCTTGAATTTCAATGTCGACTGCTTGTCCTTGCGCTCCGCCTAGAGGCTGATGAATCATAATTCTAACACTGGGTAGAGCCATTCTTTTTCCTTTAGTTCCACCAGAAAGTAGAAATGCCCCCATACTGGCTGCTATACCATAACAAATGGTAACTACATCTGGCTGAATTTGCTGCATCGTGTCATAAATTGCCATTCCGGCGTATACAGAGCCTCCGGGAGAGTTGATGTAGATTTGAATATCTTTCTCCGGATCTTCTGCTTCGAGATAGAGTAATTGAGCCACAATCGAGTCAGCTACTTTATCATCAATGGGCGTACCCAAAAAAATAATTCGCTCGCGCAATAGTCGGGAGTAAATATCAAATGCTCTTTCTCCCAAACCAGATTGCTCTACGACCATCGGCACTACATTTTCACCGAGGGAATAGATTGACAAATTATTTTGACTCACAAGACTGTTATAGGGCGATCGCGATTCCAACATATAGTTTTGCTAATAGTTTTTTTTGAACTATATTATTTAGTAATTTTTCTTTACTTTTCTTAGCTTATAACATATCCTTCTGTTAACCATTATGCCTTAACTCTTCTGCCGGCTGCACCGATTAAAAGAATTGGAGCGAGGACAATTCCTTGTTTTTTGCTTAAATTAGCTACCTCCCTCTTGAGGGAGGAGGAAAGACTAAGTCTCTTCCTTTTACCCACCTCGTTTTACTCATTAGTTAGAGTCGCATCAATGGTTTCCGTTATTTTTTCCTCTTCGGTCGATTCTGCCTCCGACTTTGTCAAAGATCCTGGCGGAACTAACTCTACCTGGACTTTTGTACGCAACCAATCGAAAGTTTTTTCTGTTTGTAAATCTTCCGTTACCATCTTACGTAGCTTATCTCGGTCGATATCTTGACCGGATAACTGTTGTTCTACTTCCTGTATTTTAGTAGCAATTTCTTCCTCATTCGGTTGCAAAGATTCCCGTTTAGCAATTTCAGCTATTATTAAAGATTTTTTTAGATTTTGTACTGCTTCGGGACGAGCATTTTCCCGCATTTTGGGTACGGTTTCAGAAGTAAACAATTTTTTCACATCTACTCCCATTTGCTGCATTTGCACCAAGGTTTGGGTAAGAAGATTGGTTATTTCTTCCTGAATCAAAGTTTCTGGTAGATCGACAGTACTTTGTTCTAATAACGCTTGGGCGATCGCGTCATTAATATTATTTTTCGTTTCCTGTTCGGCTTTTTCTTTAAATTGCTTCTCTAACGATTCTCGCAACTCAGCTATGGTTTCAAATTCACTGACTTCCTCGGCAAATTCATCATCCAACTCTGGCAATTCTTTTGTTTTCAATTCTTTAAGGGTAATACTGAAAACAGCCGGCTTGCCTGCTAAATCTTCCTTCGGATAGTCTTCGGGAAAAGTAACCGAGACTTCCTTGGTTTCTTCGGGTTTCATACCGACAATCCCTTCAACCATACCTTCGATCAACTTGCCTTCGGCTAGTTCCACTTGGAAATTGGTAGCACTGCCTCCTTCTATTTCCCGTTCTTCTTCTCCTTCTCCCGTAAGCCTACCCTGAAAATCAACTATGGCTATATCTTCCATCTGGGCAGGACGATCTTCTACAGGAACCAAATCTGCCTGTTGTGCTCGTCGCTGTTCGAGGAACTCGTCTACTTGTTTGGGATCATAAACTGATTCTTCCACTTTAACGCTTAGATTGGAGAAATCTCCTATATCTACTGAGGGTGGTATGTCTACCGCAGCCGAAAAAGTCAAAGGTTCTCCTGGTTGATACTGCTTAATAAGCTCGTCAAAATTAGAACGCAGTCTGTAATTACCTAAAGATTCTATGGCTTCTTGTTCGAGGGCTTCTGTTAAACTCTTCTGAATCATTTCTTCTAAAGCGGCAGCTTTGATCCTTTGCGTGCCAATACGCTGTAGAAGAATTTGTCGAGGTACTTTTCCCTTGCGAAACCCAGGAATGTTACTGGAACTAGCAAGGTTCTGTATAACTTTTTCGTAAGTACTGCGGGAAGTTTCACTAGAAATTTCTATTTCTAAGCCGAGTTGGCTGTCAGGAAGTTTTTCCTGGGTTACTTTCATCGATGGTTCTATCTCAGACTATGTAGTTTGGTTGTACTAGATACGAGGAGCGATCCAGTTTAAAATAAATCTAGAACTCCTCGCGCTATGTTATCTTATCAATCAGCGAACCCAACCAGCCTTGCTTTTTTATATAGGAGGCTGACTATTGGCAACAAATAGGCTAGCTTGACAATAATCGATCTTAGTATATCTATTGATTCTGGATCGCAGAAGCTACTCCTTGAATAATTGACTGACAAATAAAACTCTTGCCAATAAGCAACGATAGCTATTTTTGAAGATTTTTTCCCTACTGTTGCAGACTGTTAACGACATCGAGATTGGTTAGAGCATCTGGTAAGATTAACAAATATTAAAGTTATTAAAGTTTAGTATGACTTCAATTTTAGGCTAATTAATCTCTTCAAACACAAAGTGTTAAAGACAAGAGATTTAACTAAATATAGATTAAGTATAAGTAAATAAAATTAAGGGTGGAGGTTAAAATCAATTGTCTAAAGCAATTAACGTCGCTATCTTAGGAGCAACGGGCGCAGTTGGACAAGAAATAATTGGCTTGCTGGAAAGTCGCCAATTTCCAGTCAAAAAACTAAAGCTGTTAGCTTCTCCTCGTTCGGCAGGGAGCAAGCTTAGTTTTTGTGGAGAACAAATAGTAGTAGAATCGGTTACCGACGACTCTTTTTCTGATGTAGAGATAGTGCTAGCCTCTGCTGGAGGTTCTACTTCCAAAGAGTGGTTGCCCAAGGCAGTAGCAGCAGGAGCAGTGGCGATCGATAATTCTAGTGCTTTTCGGATGAATCCAGAAGTACCTTTAATCGTGCCGGAGATAAATCCTGAAGCAGCTGCCAATCATCGGAGAATTATTGCCAACCCCAACTGTACTACTATTTTAATGGGAATGGCTATTTGGCCACTGCATCAGGTGGAGCCTGTTAAAAGAATAATAGTATCTACTTATCAATCTGCTTCTGGGGCTGGAGCCAAAGCAATGGCAGAAGTAAAAGCTCAAGCTAAAGCTATTTTAGAAGAGCAACTGCCATCAACGGAGATATTTCCCTATCCCCTAGCTTTCAATCTTTTTCCTCATAACTCTCCTCTCAACGAGCAAGGGTATTGCGAAGAAGAGATGAAAATGGTAAACGAGACGCGCAAAATTTTTGATGCACCCCAGTTGAAAATTAGTGCTACCTGCGTGCGCGTACCGGTACTGAGAGCTCATTCAGAAGCAGTCAATCTCGAATTCGACCAACCTTTTCCTGTTGCTAGAGCCAAAGAAATTCTCTCTCGGTCGCCGGGAGTAAAAATAGTAGAAGATTGGCAGGCTAATTATTTTCCCATGCCTATAGATGCGACTGGGAAAGATGAAGTATTGGTGGGGCGCATTCGTCAAGATATTTCCAATGCCTGTAGTTTAGAATTATGGCTTTGTGGCGATCAAATTCGCAAGGGAGCAGCCCTCAATGCGGTACAAATTGCCGAATTGTTATTGGCAAGAAATTGGCTCAAGCCGTCAATTTCAGCTGCAGTTACCGTGTAAGCTAACCTTTAAATGAACGAACAATAAGAAATAACCAGCAACCAATAATCAATGACCAGCGAACCTTTTGGTAGAGTGCTCACCGCCATGGTGACACCGTTTAGAGAAGACGGCAGCGTTAATTATGAAGTGGCAGAAAAATTAGCCGCATACCTAGCAGAGCATGGCAGTGACGGACTGGTAGTTTGCGGAACTACCGGAGAATCCCCTACTCTGACTTGGGAAGAAGAATATGAACTGTTTCGGGTAGTACAAAAGGCAGTAGCGGGTAAGGCAAAGGTCATTGCAGGAACTGGATCAAACTCCACTATTGAAGCGATCGCCGCCAGCTACAAAGCAGCTAAACTAGGACTCGATGGTTCCCTACAAGTAGTTCCTTACTACAACAAACCGCCTCAGGAGGGATTGTACGAACATTTTAAGGCGATCGCCCAAGCCTGTCCGGATTTGCCAATGATGTTGTATAATGTACCAGGGCGCACGAGCTGCAATTTAGAAGCTGAAACGGTAGCTAAATTAGCCCAAGTCGATAATATTGTTGCCATCAAAGAAGCAAGCGGAAATCTGGAGCAAGCCTGTCAAATTCGTCGTATTACTCCTTCATCTTTTGCTATTTATTCTGGAGATGATTTTCTAACTCTTCCCTTACTAACAGTAGGTGGAGTTGGTGTGGTTAGTGTTGCCAGCCACTTGGTCGGCGAGCAAATGCAGCAGACGATCGAAGCATTTGCTGGTGGAAATAATCAACTTGCTCAAAACATTCAACTAAAACTTTTTCCTTTATTTAAAATTTTGTTTGCTACTACCAATCCAATTCCAATTAAAGCAGCTTTAAATTTACTGGGTTGGCAGGTTGGGAGTTTGCGTTCACCTCTGTGTGAGCTACAATTAGATTTAGTAGAAAAATTAAAAATAATTCTCAAGGAACTCGATTTACTTTAAAACTATTTGATGAATTTTAAATTTTAAACGAGTGGAATTAATAAACAATAATATTTGATTTCTATTTTTGACAATAGCAAAAACTACTCCAGTAAAATATTTTGATTTGACTTGAGAATGGACAATAGTTAGTATTGCTCCAAAAGGATTAATTTGTATTTTAAAAATCGACTAAAACAGTAAATATCAGTCTAACTTAACTATTAAAAAAGCTTTTTAAACTATTCCAAATCAAAACCACAGCTTATTCAACAAATACAAAAAACAATAACTAAAAGGAAACTTATGAGTAACAACGGTAGCAAACCAACTCTCAAAATTATTCCCCTTGGTGGCTTACATGAAATTGGTAAGAATACCTGTGTATTTGAATATGGGGATGAAATCATTCTCTTAGATGCAGGTCTGGCTTTTCCTACGGATGAAATGCATGGAATTAATATTGTTTTACCCGACGTATCATATCTGAGAGAAAATCGCCACAAAATCAAGGGAATGATCGTCACTCACGGTCATGAAGATCATATCGGGGGTATTTCTTACCATCTCAAGCAATTTGATATTCCGGTAATTTATGGGCCTCGTTTGGCGATCGCGCTACTGGGAGATAAGTTAGAAGAGGCAGGAGTGCTAGAAAGAACTACGCTGAAAACAGTTCTTCCTCGGGATCTCGTGCATTTGAGCCAATCCTTTTTTGTCGAGTACATTCGCAATACTCACTCCATCGCCGATAGCTTTAGCGTAGCCATTCATACCCCCATGGGTGTGGTTATTCATACAGGAGATTTCAAAATCGACCATACTCCAGTCGACGGTGAATATTTCGATCTCCAAAAACTAGCCGAACACGGAGAAAAAGGCGTATTGTGTTTATTGAGCGACTCGACTAACGCCGAAGTACCGGGACACACTCCTTCAGAACAGTCAGTATATCCCAATCTCGACCGGATTATTGCTGAAGCAACGGGTAGGGTGATGGTAACCACCTTTGCTTCTTCCGTCCATCGGGTTAATATTATTCTTCAGTTGGCACAGAAGCATCAGCGTAAGGTTGTGGTCGTAGGACGTTCGATGTTAAATGTCATTGCCCATGCCAGAAACTTAGGTTATATCAAATGTCCGGACGATTTATTCGAACCTCTCCGTGCTCTCAACCGTCTGCCAGATGAAAAAATCCTGATTCTGACTACTGGTTCTCAGGGGGAACCTCTGGCAGCCATGACTCGGATCTCAAAAGGAGAACACCAACACATTAAAGTCAAACAAGGAGATACCATTGTCTTCTCTGCTAATCCCATTCCTGGAAACACGATTGCGGTAGTCAACACCATCGATCGCCTCATGATGCAGGGAGCCAAAGTAGTTTACGGTCGAGACAAAGGTATTCACGTTTCCGGACACGGAGCACAAGAAGACCAAAAGCTGATGCTGGCTTTGACTAAACCAAAATTCTTCGTTCCCGTCCACGGAGAGCACCGGATGCTAGTCAAACATGCTCAGATGGCTCACAGTATGGGCATTCCCAAAGAGAATACCGTGGTAATTGATAATGGAGATGTTATCGAATTAACTACCGATAGTATCGGCATCGTCGGACAAGTACCTTCTGGCATTGAACTGGTCGATCGCGCGGGAATCGTTCACGACCACGTGATGAGAGAACGGCAACAGTTAGCCGAAGACGGAGTAGTTACTGTTGCTGCAGCGGTGGATTGGTCTGGAAAATTAGTCGCTCAACCGGCAATTCACTTCAGAGGAGTAGTAACATCGGTAGAACTATCCTTGTTAGAGCAATTAATCGCCAGGACTGTCGAAAAAACTCTTAGCGATCGCTGGAGTGAATTTAGCCAGAACGTTGATGAGGAAATGAAAGTTGAGGTTGGAGCAGATACAGATTTTTCCAACCAGAGTCCTGTAGACTTGACGGGAATTCGAATTGAAATCGAATCGAGCCTACAAAGATTAATCAAACGAGAATTACAAAGCAGTCCCCTCGTAGTCTTCCTGTTACAAACATCAGAACAACCTATAGTTAGATCGGCTCGCAGAAGAAAGCGTTCTACTGCTTCGGTTGCCTCGTAATTAAAGGGGCGAGTTATCTAGAAAAAATCAGGCTAATCGCCCCTACAGAAGTATAGCCACGACAGGGCTTACAAGGGGAGGAGGCGGTCGCGGAATTCGATTCCGCGACTTCGGACCTCCGTGCTGAATTCGATACGAACCCTGCGGAAACAGCCTGCAGCCCCTCCAATTTCGCGTCTGTACACCGAGTAAGAAGAATTATTCTCCTGATTTGGCGAATTCAGAATTGCTGTCTCCTGATTGCAAGAAGTTCATGCTACACGACAAAACAAATTTTTTGGAATCTATTTGTGCATTCGCTCCCTTTTTGGGGAAGTTTAAAAATAGAACCTTAAGATTTATTTAGGCTGTAGCCATGGAACTTCTTAATTCGCAACTTGAAAAACCTGCAACTTCCATCGGATTTCTCGAAGAAATAGCAGTTACCATTGCTGCTCAAAACCTGACCCCTACTCTCATGAGTCAGGACTTTTTAAAATTTAGCGGTATAATTCCTCAAGATTGGGAACTTGCGCAACAACCTGTCTTAAACCTCGCACTTGCTCAGTTAACTTTTCAAAATGGCATTACTTTTCTTGCTCAACCAGGCACGATCTCTATTAGCGAATCTGTGGGTAATAAGATGCTCGAGGAACTAAAAGTGCCCCAGATAGCAAGTAAATATATAGAAAAACTACCTCATGCCGAATATGTCGGACTCAGCAACAGTCCAAAAATTATCGTTCCTTTTCCCGGTCATCCCGAAGCGGTCTCTCAATACATGACCCAAAATTTGCTCTCCCAAGGTTCCTGGCAAGAAATAGGTACGGGTATCTTGCAAGCCGGAATTAACTTAGTGTATTTATTGGATCGCTGTCAACTAAATATAACTGTTAACCAAGTCAAATTGCAGCAACCCCAGCAAAGTCGCGAATCTCTTGAAATGCCAAATGGAATGGGGCACTCAAGTCCTCTAGTAGCAGCTTTATTATTTTCTGGCAATTTTAATTACAACATTGCTACAGATGATTTACAGCAACCACTGAGTAAACTTATTCAAGGTATCAATTACTGGCAAACTGACTTTAATGCCTTTCGCGAAATAGTTACTCAGAAGTTTTTGGCAGAAGCCAATTTGGAACAATTTAAGCCCCAAGCAAGCGTATTTCCTTTGGGTGCTATGTGATTAGCCAACTAAAGCATTAAAATAAAAAGGTTGTCTAATAATATTCAATAAAACCATGGCTGTTCCCAAGAAGAAAACTTCCAAATCCAAACGCGATCGTCGCAAAGCATACTGGAAACGCAAAGCCGCTTTTGAGGCTCAAAAAGCTCTGTCTTTAGGAAAATCCGTTTTGACTGGACGTTCTAATAGCTTTATTTATCCGACTCAAGATGAAGAAGAGGAAGATGAGGACGAGTAAACTTGTCGTTATTATCTAAATTTAATGCTTTCAGAGACTAGCTAGCGATCTGTAATTAATACTACTTTTCTAGGCTAGCTAGCTCCAGTTCAGAGTAATTATATGAAAATGAAATAAAGAAATCTAATACTATCTCGACTGGAAGCATGAAAGGCAAATATTTTCAGAAACCAACAGAGGCAGAACGGGATCGCATTCCTCCCGGTCAATATGTAACTAAAGGATTTCCCGTACTTACCTACGGTTCTACACCTGAGATCGGAACCGATGAGTGGAAGTTTCGCGTCTGGGGTTTAGCGCAAGAAAAAACCTTTACTTGGTCGGGTTTCATGAGTTTACCCCAGCATAATTTTACCGCTGACTTTCACTGCGTTACTCGCTGGTCGAAACTCGATGTAAAGTGGACGGGAGCTAAGGTAACTGATTTTATGAAGTTAGTTGACCTCGATCCCAAAGCCACTCATCTTATGGAACACTGCTACGGCGGCTACACCACTAACATTTCTTTAGAAGACTTTTTAAGGGAAAAAAACTTCTTTGCCCATACCCTGTTTGGCGAACCCCTACCAGCCGAACATGGTGGTCCCATGCGCTTAGTAGTTCCCCATCTCTACGCTTGGAAAAGTGCCAAATGGATTAACGGACTAGAATTTCTCGATCGCGATGAATTGGGTTTTTGGGAACGTAACGGTTATCACCGACGGGGAGAACCTTGGGCTGAAGAACGGTATGCAGGTTTTTAAGAGTTTAACAACTCTTGTTGCAAGCGATAAATAATCGTATTTCTATCTACTCTAGATAGTATTTCAGCAATCACCGTCGAAGGACCGAGAGGACCCCAAGTACAACCCTTCTCCAAATATACTTGTGCTACTCTACCAACTACATAAGAACCATAACCGGCGATCGCGCCCTGTAAACTAGCTGCTGTTAAATAAGTAATAAAAGTTCCGGGACTTTCAAAAGCACCGCTAATGGCAGCCCCACTTTTACCCACACCTAAAATCAGACTACTGCCTACTTCTCCCAGTAATAAAGCCCCAGAACTCGCAATAATTCTGCGCCAGAGATTTCCGGCTTCGTAATTGGTAATAGGGAGTCCGTAGAGACGTGCTAATGCCCGAATTAGAGCTAAATCGGCAACAATGCCCCCCATTAAATCCAATAGAGCGATCGGATTGACAGCTACTGCTAAAGCTTTGTACCTAGCATATTTCCAAATTAACTCTTGAGCTTCTTCTTCCCGGATTTCCACTGTTTTTTTCGCAATATTCGCCTCGGCATCTCTGGCTTGAACCAGGGCATTTAAAGCCAAAAGCGATCGCCCCTCCCGATTGAGTATATTCAGAATTGCTTCTTTTAGTTCATCGATTTGGGGAGAAGGAGTTTCCCATTGAGTAGTAATCGTACCGTCTGCTGCTTCGATTCTTACTTGTATTGGTTGGGGTTTAGCGGCAATCCTCACAATCTCGTTTGTAGAGATATCTAAATCTTCTTCACTGTTAGCTGCATTTTGTTGTTGTAGTTGTTCATAAATGGTCTGTCGATCTTTGTCGGGATAAAGGTCAATTTTATTAAATACTAAAATTAATGGTTTTTGACTTCTTCTTAGTTCACAAAGAGCTTGATATTCCGTACGGGTAATATCTCCTGTCAGCACGAAAAGAATAAGATCTGACTGCTGGGCTATATCCCGTGACATTTTTGCCCGTTCTTCTCCCTCAATTTCATCTAAACCGGGAGTATCAATTAACTCTACCTGTACTTTGCCACTCGCAGGAGTCCAACGTAGGGATTTCGGCCACTGGGTAATCCCATGCAAAGGACCGGTTTCTAGCACTTCTTGTCCTAAAAGAGCATTAATTACCGAAGACTTACCAGAACTGACTAAGCCAAAAGCAGATATTCTAATTAATTTCTGGTCTAGTTTATCCAAAGCTGCTTTGAGAGCCTGCAAATCCTTTCTCACGGCTGCTTGCAGTTGATTATTGGGAGGATAATTCCAGTGACGGCGAAAGCTAGCATACCAAGAAATTGCTTGTTGTAAACTTGCACTAGCTCTATTGAAATGTTCCTCCTGCTGAGATAGAGTTTGAGTCACTTTGTTGCGCTCCAGATAAAAAATAATTAAATCTTCCTGCTAATTTCTTTTTTTAGATTATCCTATTCCTCATTGCGTTTTATTGACTGTTGTGCAGCTTTAGGCTCAAAAACTGCTTTGGGATAAGCAATTCGCTTGTGATTGAGTTGTTGCCAAACACGCACGAAAACATTGGCAATAATCGGCAAATCCTCATAATTTAAACCACTATCTACTAATTGTCCATCTTGCCAACGAGCTTTGAAAATTTTTCGAATCATAGTCAAAGCTTGTTCGGGGGTGGCTTCTTTGAGGGAGCGCATAGCAGCTTCACAACCATCTGCTAGCATCATAATTCCTGCTTCCCGCGATTGAGGAATTGGTCCATCGTAACGAAAATCAGACTCTAGAACGGTAATTCCTGTTTCTTGTTCGGCTTTTTGTTTCGCTTGATGATAAAAGTAAGCAATTAGTAGCGTTCCCTGATGTTCGGGAATGAAATCTCGTATTGCCTTGGGCAAACCATACTTACGTGCCATCACAAGCCCTTCACTAACGTGCTTCTTAATAAACTCTGCGCTTTCCCATGGGTCATCGATCTCATCGTGCTTGTTAGCACCTCCCATCTGATTTTCAATAAAGCCTAGGGGATCGTGAAGTTTACCAATATCATGATAAAGAGTTCCTGCCCTAATCAATTCTACGTTACAGTTGAGTTCTCTAGCAGCTGCTTCGGCTAGGGAAGCAACAGACATGGTGTGTTGAAAGGTTCCGGGAGCTTCTGTCGCTAATTTTTTTAGCAGGGGCAAGTTAGGATTAGATAATTCTGCCAGACGAATAGGCGTGATCACATCAAAGATACGCTCCAAATAGGGCGATATACCCAAGGCAACTACACTCCACCCCAAGCCAAATAATCCGTTAGTTAATACTCTTGGCAAAATAACCGACCAAATGGTTACGGCACTAGCACTGAGAATCAGATTAACAAACAAATAGACTCCTCCTTGAGTCAAGCCAACCATAACACCCAATCGTGCCATGGCTTCGCGAGAGCGCAATCTGCCAGCAATGGTTGCAGCCATGATTCCCCCCGCACATCCGGCAAGTAAATACTCCCAACCGATCGCTTTAGTGCTAAAGGCTACTAATCCCGTCAATAAACCTACCTGGCAGATAGCCAATGCGGGACTATAAAAACTGCTGACCAGCAGACCGATGGCAGATAAATTAATGTAAGAAAATTGAAAAATTGCCAGTATGGGTGCGCTTAGACTGAGCAAACAAAGCAAGAGATAGTCGCGACGGCGTAAAAAAGGATACTCTTTTTTTTGTACTGACAGAAACAAACTAACGGCAGCCGTCACCATAATTCCCGATAGCAATAATCCATTCCAGTTAACACTTCGCCGACTAAGACCAAATCCATCTAAGAGAACAAAATCTGCCTGGGTGATTACTTGTCCTTCCTCAACAATTACTTCTCCTCGATCGATTTCGACAATTGCCGGTTCAATAGCAAGAGCAGCTTTTTCTGCCATGTTTCTCGTTGCTTCTCGATCCTCTTCGAGATTGGGGTATAAAACTTCTAGAAGAAGATGACTGGCTAAATGAATTGCTGGCGACGGTACTTCGGGACTTAGCTGAACGGTGATTGCCTCTTCTAATAGAGTGGAAGGCATTCCTGGTGGAATTCCTTGTGTTAGTATCCGTTCGGATGCTCGCAACACTGTCTTTTGAGTTGTTTCCCAAATAGGCTCGTCTAAATCTAGTAGGGTGATTATTTCTTCATCATACAAGCGGATACCTGGTTTCTGTTGCAATTTCTTCCATGCTTGGGAGTAGCGATAACGACTGAGAGCGATCCTAGCAAGCAGAGATTCAAATTCGCTCTCGTTTGCTTGTTGACGATAAGCGTTCAGTTCAGAAGCTGTTTGCTGGAATAGATCGACATTGACTGCTCCTGGTGAGGTTAATTCGTGTTTTGAGGAATATAAGTTTACTTGACGATTGCCTTTAACTAAGTCAAAAATTTGTTTTATTTCTGACTCTGGAGATGAACGTAGATATTGCTGAGTTTCTATAGAAATAAGTTTCGTATCGATAAAGGGAAATGGTTCGGCTAATTGTCTTAGGAATTCTAGTTGGGAGAGGTATTTTGTTAGTTGTAACTTAATTTGCGCCGTAATTTCTCGATTTTGCTTAAGGATAGGAATAACGCCTGTTTGTACATCTCTGCGTTTTTCCGCTGTAGTCTTACTATCTTCAAACTGTCCGTCACGAGGAGCTGTTATGGTAACAGGAGAGATTGTGCCTACAGCAAGTTGTGGCTGATTATAAAAACGATAGCCGATAACACTGGTAAGGGCAAAAATAGCGATCGCTAGAAGCAGTAAAAGATTTTGTCTTTGGTAGCGTTTGTTCCGGTTCCATTGAGGGGTAGTTTTTTGATTTTTACCTCTTGGAGCAAGTTTAAATCGGTCAGCTATCCCATACTTGAATAAAAGATGACAGAAAGTCTGATATTTTCTTCGCCATAGCTCTATTTGTTGAGTTAAAGAACAAAAGCTTTTCATAGTATGTGAGGATGATTTGCCGCATTAGAATTGCTAGAGGTGATGTTGAAATTTAAGTTTAAAAATAACGCTTTGGATAAATTATTTTCGATTGAGTAGTACTCTAACTACCTCAGTTTAGTTTAGACAAATTTATAAAGAATAATTCCTACTCTTTTTGGGAAATAATCGACAGAGATGAACGCGACTGAATCACTTTTGGCGAGGCAACTACAGACCAAGAAATCTCAGCAGGATCTGGTTGATATATTCCCGACCAAACTTGACATAAAAGTTTGGCTTGTTGTTGCGCTGCTTGATAAACTGAGTTAGTTCGACTGGGTATATACCAGTTGAGAGGAATACCTGCAATACCATTGTATGCTCCTGCTAACATACCAGTCAGGGCAGTGGTAATTAAAGCCAATTTTCCCAGACTAGAAGCACGACGAACACATAAATAGAAGTCTTCTGGTGTAGTAGCAAAGCAATATATGGCTAAAGCTATCGCTATCTGGCTGTAATTAGCCCGAGTAGATAATTTTTCCACGACCTTCTCTAAGCTTCTCCCTCGGGAAAGAAATGTTTTTATTTGTTTTAATTGACCGATTAGGGGAGTTTGTTTTGCTCCTACACCTACCAAAATTTGGTCGATTAAACATTTAGTACCTAGCTTCTCCCTCAAAGCTAGAGTGAGTATGTAACCCCATATTAATATATCCTCTAATATTACAGCTGAATACTGCCAGTATCGCGCATTTTGTCTTAATTGTGCTGTGAGAAGGCTAAAACTTTCATGATAAAAGAGAATAATTGGTAAAGCTATCAGAGCTGCTTCGTTACTATTGCTAATTACATCCCCTGAATTTTTGTCAATAGGAGTTTCCTGCTCGTTTTGCTCCTCTAATCTGCCCCTGTCACATAAACTTTGGGCGATCGCTCTTCCCTGCTGAATCCATATTGAAGGTTGATAGTTAGAAATTTTCAACCAGTCTCTTTGCTGGTTATTTTGAGCTAAAGCTTCGCCCAGCATACCTCCTAGCCATGCACCTTCAAACCGATTGAACAAGGAATAGCGCATATTTACTCAATTGTCTGTCGCTAGTTTATCTTGGTCATAGTAGGACAAAACGTTTGGGAAAAACTCAGTAAATGTACTTAAAAAAATTTCAGTTGGAAGATCGGCAACTCTACTAGCCCTATTAAAGCTAACTCTTGATACGATCTTGACATAAGCTGATTTGGCTACTAATTACTATTACCATGTAAACTTATCAAAAGCATGCAAGAGTCTTCTCAGCCAAATAATCAAGACAAAAAAGATGTTGCATCTAGATAACAAACTGCCTCCTCCCAAAACTTGTACCGTTTTAAATCTGCCAGTTCATTTGCTCGATGATTATACTGGCTGGTTAATTGAACGGATGCGTCAGGGAATAGGGACTCATGTAGTGACCCTTAATGCCGAAATGGCTATCTTTGCCGAACAAGATCGTGCTCTTGCTCAAATTATTCAGTC
This sequence comes from Pleurocapsales cyanobacterium LEGE 06147, assembly GCA_015207585.1. Lineage (GTDB taxonomy): Bacteria > Cyanobacteriota > Cyanobacteriia > Cyanobacteriales > Xenococcaceae > LEGE-06147. The sequence continues at coordinate 43,270 of JADEWQ010000003.1, forward strand.
GGCAGATCTTGTCGTTCCCGATGGAGCTGGTATTATTCTTTATCTACGTTTGTTGGGTCAGCAGCAACAACGTTGTCCGGGAATCGAGCTGGCAGAGTCTTTGCTCTTACAAATAGGAAAACTGCCACAATCATATCCTATTTTCTTTTATGGCGGTACTCCAGGAACAGCCGATACTGCTGCTCATCTTTGGCAACAAAAAGTTCCCGAACTTACAATCGCAACTCAACACGGTTATCTGTCGCCAGAAGACGAACGGCAGTGGTGCGAAACTCTCAATCAACAGCAGCCAAAACTAATTTTGGTTGGCTTAGGAGTTCCCCGTCAAGAGTTTTGGATCGAACAACACCGTTTTTTGTGTCCCAATTCCGTCTGGATTGGTGTTGGCGGTAGCTTTGATATTTGGTCGGGGAAAAAAGCCCGCGCTCCTTTATGGTTGAGAAGGAGTTATTTGGAATGGTCTTATCGTCTTTATCAAGAGCCCTGGCGTTGGAAGCGCATGCTTGCTTTACCCAAATTTTTCTGGCGATCGCTAATAACGATGGGTAACAATTAAATTAGATCGAGCAAATCGAATTAATTTAGGGAGATTTCGTAAATATTGCTCTAATATTGCCGCTTACTCGATAAGGTTCGATAAATTGTGCTCCAGCTAAATCGCCTAAACCCACAGATTCTAATAATTCTGTCCACTTAGCCGTTACTCGAAGCTGAGAGTCTACAGCTTGCTTCTGTTCTGCTAAAGTAGAGAGCGCATCGTACCAAAGATCTTGTTTTTGGTATAGACTTGCCCGTTCTAAAGGATTGGAGCGAGCTAATTTCTGCTCGATAGCTGGCTCTATTTCTACTCGTTGAATCCAACCTTTGACTACCACGTCACGAGAGCGGTTTTGTGGATCGCAGATCATTGATAAATACCAATGGTATTGCTCATTAGTTTTTAGCTCCTTCGACTTGCTCGATTCTGGTAGATCTACACTTACAATACCTGACTTCCCGTCAGTTGTAAAAAAACTCTCGTAAACAAGCTTATCTTGGCGATCGCGCAACACAAATTCTAAGGTTACAGCTTGAGGCAGATCGTCTTGAGGAATATAAAAAAACAATTTGGGTAAGGCAGCTGTAGTTTTACCAACAGCATTTTCTGGAATTAAGGCAACCAATTGACCGCGATTAGCAAGACAACCACCTCGACTACCTCCACCCCTCCTGTAAGTCGGTAAGCCTTCTCTCGAGTCGGTACTATCGTTGTCTGCTTTTATATTTTGGGCAAAAAGAACTAGACCCAAATTGAGTAATATCACTAAATTAACAATTGTTATTATTTTGTTTATTTTTTTAGATTTTAATAACATAATTTATACAAAATAAATATTCATAAATTTTATTTATAATTTTAGTCTTTTCTCTTATAAATGTCTAGAAAAACGGTATTACAATTATTAAAGAGTGAGCCAAGTCTTCTCCGAGTTTTTACTTAAATAACTTGTTAAATTTAAAATAAATAGATTAAGTAAATTCTCTTCACTCGTCGATAATCTTAAAAAAAAATAAATTATTGTTGAAGTATCTATAATTGTTGTGATTCAACTCGTTCTTAAAATTAATGCTCTAATCGCTCGCTCAAAAGCCCATCCTCATAACCTAGTTCAATTTAAAAAAATTACTTCTACTTATACTTATTCGGTAATTTTGACTAGTGTTGTAGTCAGTGTTTTAGTGTTAGGAATTAGGCACTTAGGCGGATTACAGACTTTAGAATTACTTGCTTACGACTGGATGGTTCGCCTACAAAATCAAGACCAAACCGATGACAGAATCTTATTAGTAGAAATTACTGAGTCCGATATCCAACAGCAAAACCAATGGCCGATTACCGATGTAGTAATTGCCCAACTCTTGCAGAAATTACAGCAACATCATCCGAAAGTAATTGGTTTAGATTTGAATCGCAATATTGCTCATCCTCCCGGAAATCAAATCTTACAAAAGCAGTTACAAGCTGATAACGTCATTGTCATCGAGACTTTAGGCAACGTTAACGACCGTCAAGGGAGCAACTTCGCCGACCGGGTACTGCCTCCACCGAACGTACCGGCAGAAAGGGTTGGCTTCAACGATTTGGTATTAGATATAGACGATAAACTGCGTCGCAATTTGATGTATGCCCGAGTAGGTGAAAGAGAATTATATTCATTCTCTCTTCGTTTGAGTCTCCATTATCTCAAAGACCATCAGCTTGAATTTGAGGTCAAACCAAACCTTCTGCGAATTGGTGAGACAATTTTTATTCCCTTAGAGGCTAATTCTGGGGGATATCAAATGGAAGCCTCAGAAGCAGCTGGATGGCAAATATTGCTTAATTATCAATCATGGCATGGCGGTCTTAGCGAACACGGACTCGCAGAGCGTCAAAGACTAGCTGAGGCGCTGCACGGTTCGGCAGCACCCGCAAAGCGGGATCGCATTACTCTTACAGAGGTTTTAGAAGGAAAATTCAACCCCCAATTAGTCAAAGACAAAATTGTTTTAATTGGGAGTACGGCACCGAGTCTGAAAGACTTTTTCTATACTCCCTATAGCGGTGCCGAAACGCTCATGCCTGGAGTAACGATCCACGCTCAGATGGTCAGTCAAATTGTCAAAACCGTCTTGGACGATTTACCTCTCTTTTGGTTTTGGCCGCAGTGGATTGAAGGAATTTGGATTTGGGGTTGGTCTTTGATTGGGGCAGCGATTGTTTGGCGATTGAAGAATCCTCTAGCTCTAGGATTGGCAACGGTGATTAGTTTGGGAGGCTTATGGCAAATCTGTCTTTTCTGGTTTACTCGAGCGGGATGGATACCTCTAGTGCCGCCAGCTTTAGCTTCGATCATTACTGCAGTTAGCGTGTTAGCCTCTAAAATTGTCTACACTGCTTTTTATGATTCTCTGACAGGTTTACCCAATCGTAGCTTATTCACCAAACGCCTCAAACAACTCAAGTATCGGGATCAAAATACTCGAAGCCCATTGATAGCAGTTCTCTGCCTCGATTTAGATCGCTTCAAATTAATTAATGATGGATTGGGATATCAAGCTGGAGATCGTCTATTAATTACCACTGCCAAACGGCTAAAAGCTTATTGCCATTCTGACAAGTTACTAGCCAGAGTTGGAGGAGATGAATTTGCGATCGCCCTTAATGTTGACGATGGGACTGAAGCGGTTAAAATAGCTAACCAGTTAGAAAATGAGTTGACTTTGCCTTTCAAGTTAAACGGGCAAGATACCTTTACTACAGTTAGTATCGGTATCGCTTCTGACCGAGTCGACCGAGATTGGCATCCAGAAGACCTCCTCCTTGCCGCACATACTGCTATGTACAAAGCAAAAGTGTCGGGCAAAGCTCGTCATGAAGTATTCGCGATCGCCATGCACGAGCAAGCCTTAACCCGTTTACAACTAGAGGCGGATCTGCGCGAGGCAATTAAAAATAATGAGTTCGAACTGTACTATCAACCGATCGTTTCCCTTAAAACAGGTAAGATTGCTGGTTTTGAATCTTTAGTTCGCTGGATCTCCTCTAAGCGAGGATTTGTCTCTCCAGGGGCATTTATTTCTGTGGCAGAAGAAACGGGTTTGATTATCCCTTTAGGACAGTGGATTTTGCAACAGGCTTGTCGCCAAATGCATAGTTGGCATCAGCAGTTTACCGATCATTCATCTTTACTCATTAGCGTTAATCTTTCTAGTCGCCAATTTTCTCAGCCTCGACTAGTAGAACAAGTTCAACAAATCCTAAAAACTACTGGTTTAAATAAAAACAGCTTAAAGTTGGAGATTACCGAAAGTATGGTGATGGATGATGTTGAGAATGCGATTACTTTGCTCCATCGTTTAAAAGAGCTTGGGTTGCAATTGAGCATAGATGATTTTGGTACTGGTTTTTCTTCTTTTAGTTATTTGCACCGTTTTCCCATGGATGCGCTCAAAGTAGACCGTTCCTTTGTTACTAACATGAGCAAAAGTAAAAAAAATCAGGAAATAGTTAGCACCATCGTCATGCTTGGTCATAAGCTAGGCATGAAAGTAGTGGCAGAAGGAATAGAAACAGAAACAGAAATGAAAGCTCTACAAGCTCTAGGGTGCGAATACGGACAGGGTTATTTTTTCTCTAAACCCCTTTCTGCAGGACAAGCAAAGAAAATATTAGCAGACAATCCACAATGGTAGTTATTCAGTTATCAGTCATCAGCTATCAGTCATCAGGTACCAATTAACAATTTAATGAGGCTACGAATTAAGCAAGGTTTTGTTTTATTAATCGTTTTAGGTTGTATTGGGTTACTGAGCAGCTTATCTATCTCCAGTTTGACCAAGTCTAAGCAGATCGAGTTATTGAAGGGCATAGTATTTTGGAATCATCGTGCGGTTGCTGCACAAGAGTTACCAATCGACTATGTCGTGTCGAGACAAACAGATGGTGCTGCTCTAGAAGCAAAGGGTAAACAATTTTATGCTTTAGGTGAGTGGACGCAAGCAATAAGTTTTTGGGAACGAGCTATTCAAGCTTATGCTCTTTTGAATGATTCGATCGCTCAGGCTAGGGTGTTAAGTAATCTAGCTCTTGCCTATCAGCAATTGGGCAATTGGGAGCATGCTGAGCAAGCGATTCAAGACAGTCTTAAACTTCTAGACGAGCGAACCTCGCTGGCAAGAACAAAATCCGATCGCGACCGCGTCCTGGCACAAGCTCTTAATAATCAAGGAATGTTACAGTTGGCTCGAGGAGAATCCGAAGCAGCACTAGCTAGTTGGCAAATAGCAGCAGAAGTGTATGAACAAATAGGAGAAGAAACAGGAGTCATTCGCAGTCAAATCAATCAAGTTAGTGCTTTTAAAGCTTTAGGGATGTATCGTCGCGCACTCAAGCTCCTCGTTCAAGTTAATCGCTCTTTAGAAAAACAACCGGATTCTATCTCTAAAGCAGTAGCATTGAGGAGTTATGGAGATATGTTGCGACTGGTAGGAGAACTAAAAGAAGCACAGCAGGTTTTGGAGCAAAGTTTAGCGACTGCCCTCGAACTAGAATTGCCAGTGGATGAGGTCAAAACTTTGTTGGCTCTGGGTAATCTCGTGAAAGCACGGGGAAAAAACTCTAAAGCTTTTGAATTTTATCATCAAGGATTGACTACCTGTCAAAGCGATCGAGTTTGTACTGCGACTATCATTCCTCTACAAATTAATCTAGCTCGGTTAAGTTTATTAATAGAAACAGGGCAGTGGCACGAAGCCGACCAAATAGTACCAGCTATTCAATCGAAGTTGAGTAATTTAGCACCCAGTCGCACTAATATTTATCAACAGATTAATTTCGTCCGTCTTTCACTCGATTTAAAGAGTAAATTACTAGCAAAGCCAATTAAACTGCAAAACGTTCCTTCTTGGGATGAAATAAAAGAAATATTAACTGATGCTACTCAAAAAGCCCGTCTTATAGGCGATCTCAGGGCTGAATCTCATGCAATTGGTTTACAGGGTCGAGTCGACGAACTGTTGCAACAGTGGGCAAGTGCTGAAAAATTAACCAAACAAGCTCTTGTTTTGGCGCAGACGCTCAATGCATCAGAAGTGACTTATCTTTGGCAATGGCAGTTAGGTAGAATTTGGCAAGCACGAGGAGAGCGTCAAAAGGCGATCGCAATTTACTCTGATGCCGTGAGCATCTTAGAATCTCTGAGTCAAGATTTAGTGGCTATTGACCCAGATTTACAATACTCGTTTCGAGAGAGCGTGGAGCCAGTTTACCGCGAGTTAGTCAGTTTATTGCTCCAGTCTGAGAGCGGCGAGGAGGTCAGTCAAGCCAATTTAATACGAGCGAGAGATATTATCGAATCTCTACAAATAGCCGAATTAAATAATTTCTTTCGCGAAGCTTGTTTAAATGCTCGACAAGACAGCATCGACCAAATAGATCGACAAGCAGCAGTAATTTATCCGATTATTTTGCGCGATCGCTTAGAAGTTATTTTAAGTTTGCCTCAACAACCCCTTCGTCACTATACCGTCTCGCTCGAACAAAAAAAAGTAGAACGAGCGATCGAACAACTCCGTCGCACTGTTGTCATCCGCAGTCGCAGAGAATTTTACACCCCAGCACAACAACTATATAACTGGCTAATTCGTCCAGCTTTGACAGATTTAACTAGCAAAGATATTAAAACCATCGTATTTGTGCTTGATGGAACTTTACGCAATATTCCTGTAGCAGCCTTACACGACGGTCAACATTTCTTGATCGAGCAGTACAACGTTGCTCTCACGCCGGGGTTACAATTATTAGCTTCTCGTCCTCTCGAGCAGATAAAGTTAAAAACTCTGGCAGCAGGAGTGACTCTAGAAAGGCCAGGTTTTCCGGCTCTCGACTATGTAAATCTCGAACTCGAAGAAATTCAAGAACAGGTAGCTAGTGTAGTCTTGGTAAATAAACAGTTTACACGAGAGGCTTTAGAGCAACAAATTCAGTTTTCTTATTTTCCTATAGTTCATATTGCTACTCACGGTCAGTTTAGCTCTAACATAGAGGAGACATTTCTCTTAGCCTGGGATAGCCGCATCAATCTCAATCAACTAGATCGTATTCTGCAAACAAGAATTCCTACTCGAGAAAGAGCGATCGAGTTGTTGGTTCTCAGTGCCTGCGAAACGGCTAGTGGAGATAAATGGGCTGGTTTGGGACTAGCAGGCATAGCCGTACGTGCGGGGACGAGAAGTACTGTCGCAACTCTGTGGTCGGTTAATGACAAAGCCACGGCAGAATTGATGGGTCAATTCTATCGAGAACTAGCCACAAAACAAATTACCAAAGCAGAGGCAGTTCGACAGGCTCAATTGACCTTGCTCAAGAATCCTTTCTATCAACATCCCTTTTATTGGGCACCTTATGTATTAATTGGCAATTGGCTGTAAGTAAAGCTTCAGGGTAGAAGTGTTCTACCTAATTTTTTGGGGAGGAAAGTTATAAAACAAAGATTTTTAATTCCATTTATAAAGAGCTGTCCCATAATAATAACCAGCACCAAAAGCAGCTACTACTCCATAACTATTACTTTTTTCACGGGGAGCTTTTAAAAAACTGTCTAAAACAAAAAAACAGCTTGGAGAACTCATATTACCATATTGAATAAACATTTGCTTTGAGCGTAATAATTGCTCATCCGTCAAACCTAATACATTTGGTTCTTTAAATTTTTCCAAAACCGGAATACCACCTTGATGAATAGACCATTCTTTAATTAAATTAGTATTTAAACCATTTCGTTTCAGTAATGGTATTATAGATTTTTGAGATATTAAAGAAGGCATAACGTCTTTGACGTTATCTCCAACCAAAAAATAATTATTTTTCATATGTATAGCATTACCTAGCTGAAAATTAAAATCAATATCTATAATTTCTATTACATTTTTGTAATTATATTTATAGATAAAAGATTCAGGTATTAATAAAATCCCAGCCGCTCCATCATTAAATAGTAGTGTAGTTCGTAAAGAGCCTGCAAAATCTGGGTTTGAGGAATCATATATAGGATTAAATATCCATGAACAATGATCGTAAATATATAATATTGCAGCTTTATTGTTGTTACGACAGAATTCAACAGCTGCTTTAAGTGCAAGAATTCCTAATCCACAACCATAGAAAGCTATTTCTTGGGGGTATGAAGCTAATTCTAAGTTATTAGCACTGGCAATCTGAGAACTTAAACTAGGGAGTATCTCTTGATGAGAATAAACATTATATGAAGTAGAAAAATGTCCAATATCATTAAGAGCAACAAGTTTTGTTAATTTGTCTATAACTTGAGACCCCCAATTTTTTCCACTATATTCATCCATTAGTAATTTTTTCTGAGGGTATTGACTTACGTCTAAAATTGAATACCTATTTTCAATGCCTATTTGTTTAACTAATCTCCGAACTATTCTTAGAGTTTTTTTATCTTTTATAGGAGAAGGGTAAAAAATATTTGCAAACTCTTCTGGCGAATAATGGCGAGGGACAATAGTTGTTGTTTCAGCTATATAAACTTTATTTTTCTTTGTTGTAATCATGTTCTTTTGTCTATCTCTCCTTCATCTCTCTGAGAGATTTTAATAAGATTACGTAATTTCAGCCTGCGAACCTACACTGACCGAAAAGAGCTATAGCAGTCTTAGAGCTGATTCATAAAGCAAATCTTAAGAAAGCTGGATTACTCGATCTGCTTACCTTTCTATTGTTGTTTAGTTCAAAAGAACTAAACAAATAAAAGTCTCACTATACAAAGATTTCAGCGAGTTAACGAATCAGCTCTTAAATCATTTGTGAAAACAAAACTTTGAACACCGATCGGGAGTTAGAAGTCAATATTTGTGTGTTTGAGCTTAATTCTCAATGAGTTGGTATTCTTTTTGTTCTGTTTCGACTTCTGAAGGAATATTTGTCGAGTCTTGACCAGTAATTAGGCGCGCACCTCGCCCCATGGTAATGTAGTTCCACGCCCATTGCACCATGACGACTAATTTATTATCGAACTCGATTAGATAATAAATATGAGCAAATACCCAAATCAGCCACGCCAAGAAACCAGAAAGCTTAAGAGAGCCTAAATTTACTACTGCCCTATTTTGTCCGATTACTGCCAAATTACCCGAATCAGAATAACGGAAGGGTGCAACAGTTTTTCCTTGCAGACGTTGTTTAATTAACTTAGCAATATATTCTCCTTCTTGAATAGCTACGGGGGCTATTCCAGGTAAGGGTTTTTCTCCTTGATGGGGAAAATTAGCTAAGTCTCCGATGACAAAAATGTTGGAGTATCCTTTAATACTTAAGTCTGGTTCGACAATTACTCTTCCCGAGCGATCTAATTGGGCTTCGGTACGTTCGGCTATAACTTTACTTAAAGAAGAAGCTTTAACCCCGGCTGCCCATAAAATAGTGCCAGCCTTAATTTTATCCGTATGCTTGCCCTGTCGAAAAGTTACTATATTATTTGCAATGTCGGTTACTAGAGTATTGGTTTGAACGGTAACTCCCAACTTTTCTAGCGAAGCTTGGGCTTTAGCAGATAGTTCTGGAGGATAGGGAGGAAGAATATGTTCCATACCTTCCAGCAGAAGAATGCGAGCAGTAGTTGGATCGATATTGCGGAAGTCATTTTTAAGAGATTTGTGAGCAATTTCGGCGATCGCTCCTGCTAATTCTACTCCTGTGGGTCCACCGCCTACAATGACGAAAGTCATTAATGCTTCTCTTTTTGCCGAATCTGTTTCTTTTTCGGCTGCTTCAAATGCTAGAAAGATGCGGCGACGCATTTCTAAAGCGTCTTCAACAGTCTTTAAACCAGGAGCATCAGTTTGCCAGTGGTCTTTACCAAAATAGTGATGGCTAACTCCCGTTGCCACTATAAGTATGTCGTAACCCAGTTCTTTTCTATCTCGCAGCAATAATTTTTGTTGCTCTGGATCGATATCTAATACCCTATCTAATAAGACTTGCGTGTTCTTGTTTTTACCGAGAATTGCCCTTAAAGGAGAAGCAATATCGGCAGGAGATAAACTCCCCGTTGCCACTTGATAAAGTAGCGGTTGGAACAGATGGAAATTGCGTTTATCAATGAGGGTCACTTTTACCGGTGCTTTCCCCAAAGATTTAGCAGCATAAAGACCAGCAAAACCACCTCCTACGATAACTACATGAGGCGGAGATTGTTGCGCTTTTGTTTGGTGTTCCATTTAGCGTTTTCATTTAATGGCAATAAGCGAGTCAAAAGAATAGAAGAGTTCGATATTGTATAAATAATTACGTCGATAGTTAAGCTTTCATGCCAAAAAATTTAATTTTATAATTAATTTATCTTGGATGCGCGGTCGGTATTCTTCTTAATTTAAAAACTAGTTTAATGAATATTTTCATTCTAAGTAACTGCCATCCAAACTAAAGTAACAACTGCTACATTAAATTTGTCTTGAAAGTCAAAAGTTGAGGGGCTGTCGCTTGAATTCACTTCAGGCGTTTATAAGCCCTGTAAAAGTCAAAAGTTAAAAGTTTGATTTTCAGAAAAAGTCTATTGAATAGTTTTAAAAGGAACGGGAAATAATGACTTTCACCCTATTGAGATAATTTGCTTGTAGTTTAATTGGGTTTGATAGCAATAGCAGTGCGGTGGCGCGGATCGCTAGCAACTGTCGTCTTGTACTCGAAACCAACTTCTTCTATGGCAGTTTCTAGATCGAAAGTATAATAGTCGTCACTCCAAGGTTCTGTACTTTTCATCAAGACAAACAGCGCGGGAGGCAGATTTTGAATCACCGGAGAAGCAGGATTGTTATCTACGATTGCCATGATTCCCCCAGGTTTTAAAAGGCGCAATACTTCGCGGAAAATTTCTTTGGTCGTTTGGCGAGGCAATTCATGAAGTACAAACTGAAGAGTAACTACATCAAAGGAATTGTCCGGCAATCGGGTATCTTCTGCTTTGGCGTGTAGCCACTGAGAGATTTCGCGGTGCGCGCGGTCTCTAATTTTAGCTACAGCCAACATATAAGGGGATAAATCCAAGCCTACCGTGCGTATGGGAGTGTTCTGTCTTTGCCTGTAAAAACGATGAAGAGCGAGGGTAGAAATGCCTACGGAACAGCCTATGTCAAGGACATCGCTAACTTTGGGCGGACTGTATTCCTCCAGTACTCGATGAAAACTACCGCGCAAGCGTGCTTGTGCTTCTTGCCAGGTGAGGTTTTCTTTGGGCCAAACTCTCAATGCCATTGAATAAGTAGCCGATTCCGCTTCAAAAGCAGCTTGCCAGCACAAATTGCCCCGTTCGTAAGCATGAAAAGGAACGAGGTAATATTCTGGGTAAACTATATGGGAATTGGCGATCGCCTCTAACAGTTCTTTCGCCCCCGACTTTTCTAATTCTTGGTAGTTTTTACGCCAGGGAATACCATTTTTCTCCGCCGTCTTAATTAGTACCTGCCGTGCTTGGTATTTCATGAGACTATAGAGAGGCTTGGTTTGGATTGATAGATTCACCAAACGAGAAAGGAAATCCTCACCTGCCCAATCTGGTTTTAACTTTTGTTGCATAAAATCTTAATTAAATTCTCCGGTAGGAATAGAAGCAATTAACTTGCGAGTATATTCTGTTTGTGGGGTGCGGTAAATTTCCTCAGCCGTACCTATTTCTTCGATTTTGCCTTGATTCATGATGACAATGCGATCGCTCATGAACTTAACTACGCTTAGATCGTGGGAGATAAAAATATAAGTTAAACCGAATTCTGCCTGTAATTCTTTGAGCAAATTAAGTACTTGCGCCTGAACCGAGACATCTAAGGCAGAAACCGATTCATCACATATAATAAACTGAGGTTGAAGAGCTAAAGCACGGGCGATACAAATTCTTTGTCTTTGTCCGCCAGAAAACTCGTGAGGATAGCGATTCATGCAGTCGGGATTCAAACCCACTCTTTCTAATAAGTAGGCTACTCTTTCTTTGCGTTTGCGTCGATCTCCTCCCAGCTGATGGATTGCCATTGGTTCGGCGATCGCTTTACCCACACTCATACGGGGATTGAGAGAATTATAGGGATTTTGGAAGACAATCTGCATTTCCCGACGCAGCGATCGCAATCTTTTGTCCCCCATGGGCAAATTAGCAATATTTTCCCCCCGAAACACGATTGTTCCCTGCAATGGGGGAATAAGTCTTAACAGAGTCCGTGCCAGGGTAGATTTACCACAACCAGATTCGCCAACCAATCCCAAAGTTTCTCCCGGATAAACATCGAAAGAAACATTATTTACTGCCATAAAATAGCGTTGGGTGCGTCCAAACATGCCCTTGATAGGGAAGCCAACCCGCAAATTTTTAATAGCGATCAGAGGAGGATTAGCAACTAAGCTAGACAATCTAGCTGCTTGCTGTGATGGCTCAACTACTTCTGAGAGTTTATCTTCCCAATGGCTATTTCTTTCGCGAATAATTATTTCTCCCTTGGCATCCATGTCTACTTCCATAAAGTCAGACACCGTCGGCAAATATTTCAATTGCCGATCCAAACGGGGACGACAGGCGAGTAATCCTTTAGTGTAGGGATGTTGTGGATTAGTAAAAATGGTTTCGACACGACCGGATTCTACTATTTTGCCTTGATACATGACTGCGACTGTATCTACTAATTCGGCAATAACTCCCAAATCGTGAGTAATAAAAATTAACGTCATTCCTCGCTTACTACATAGTTCCCGTAACAAGTCCAGAATGGTTGCTTGAACGGTAACGTCGAGGGCAGTGGTTGGTTCGTCGGCAATCAGAACTGTTGGATTGCAGGAAATCGCCATAGCGATCGTGACCCTCTGCAATTGTCCTCCCGATAGTTCGTGAGGGTAGCGTTTGAGTATTGCCTGCTTCTGCTGATTGATGTATTGACCGATCTGGCGATCGCTTGTGGTTGATTCCTTGTTTTCTTCTAAATATTGCTCTCTCAACCTTTCGTCGCTAGGTAGGAGTTTCACTTCTTGTAGCAGGGCGATCGCCTTCCTTTTTGCTTCTGCTTTGGATACTTGCTGATGCAGCAAAATTGCTTCTGTCAACTGAAAACCTATATTATAAACGGGATTTAGAGAACTCATTGGTTCCTGAAAGATCGTGGCAATTTGACCGCCACGATAACCGCGTCTTTTTTCTTCACTTATTTGGAGAAGATTGACTGGTTCTTGCCGATCAGTTGGACGAAACCAAATTTCTCCCCGAGTAATTTTTCCCGGACTGGGGATTAAACTCATAATTGCCAGCGAAGTTACTGATTTGCCCGAACCTGACTCGCCGACGATACCTAATTTTGCTCCTCGTTGAAGTTGAAAACTAATATTATCAACCGCAACAACAGGCTTTCCTTCGGTGAAAAATTGTACTTGAAGATTGCGAATGTCGAGAACAGGATCGTTCATAGCACTAGCAGGGGATTTTATCAGGATTGTAACTGATAAGAAGTTTAGTTGAGGATAAACTTTAAGACCAGGAGTCAGGAGTTTAGAGATGCGATCGCTGTATCGTCGCACCGGATATTCTCTATTAGCAATCTGGCTATACGTTCCTTTACTTATCCCGGGGAGGGGGATTTTGCTCGCAAGCGCATCGCTTTATTATTCTGAGGAGGTCTGCGCATTTTTCCGTTCTATACTATAGCGGAGTATTGCGGAACTATGTATGACAATCGAACTGGTGTACTAAATCAAACAAGCTATCACCAGCGATAGATATGTTCCCCGACCTTTACTCCTAAAGTATTAGGTAGAGTTTCTTAGAGGAAGAACACAATGGCATACGAATTACCACCTTTACCCTACGATTACACGGCTTTAGAACCTTATATTTCTAAAAGGACTCTGGAATTTCATCATGATAAGCATCATGCAGCATATGTCAACAAATACAATGATGCGGTTAAAGGAACGGAACTAGATAACAAACCAATTGAAGAAGTCATTAAAGCAATAGCAGGCGATTCTAGCAAAAGCGGTTTATTTAATAATGCCGCTCAAGCTTGGAATCACACTTTCTACTGGCAATGCATGAAATCCAATGGTGGCGGAACTCCTACTGGAGAATTAGCCAAGAAAATTGAAGCGGACTTTGGTAGCTTTGAAAAATTCGTTGAAGAGTTCAAAAATGCAGGTGCGACTCAATTTGGTAGCGGCTGGGCTTGGTTGGTTTTGGATGGTGACACTTTAAAAGTGACCAAAACTCTCAATGCGGATAATCCTCTTACTAGCGGGCAAACGCCCCTGCTGACTATGGATGTCTGGGAACACGCCTATTATCTGGACTATCAAAATAAACGTCCCGAATATATCGATACTTTTATCAATAAGGTGGTCAACTGGGATTTTGTCGCTCAGAATTTAGGTGCTGCCTAAAAATACGTAAGTTTATCCAACTTGCGTTGACAAACAAAAAAGAATAAGTAGATTGGGGTGGGTATTACTCACCCTAAATTTTTGATGGTGTAATTTAAAAAAATTAATTTAGCCTCACGCAAAGACGCAAAGGACGCAAGGAAATTTATCTATGCTTGCCAGGCTTTTTGTAGCTTATCCCAAACAGTTGCGGCAGTACGCTTAAGCTCGTTTTGAAATTCCCAACGTTGAAAAGCCCTTTCGTATTCTTCTCCTTGGGATTGAAATGTCTTCCAAGCATTAAGGGCTATACCGAGTCCCCAAAATAATAAAATATACAGCGACCAGGAAAGCGCGCCGACGACTAATAAATTAAATGAGACTAAAAAAGTATTAACAATTAAATACCTGGTTGCTTTTTGCTTAAATTGACTGCGACGATAGATATCAAAAGCTTGGCGTTTTTGCTCCAACGTTTTCATCTGAAACCATTGGTTTTCTGCGGCTTCTAAAGATTGGGTGTCTATATCTAACTCTGCCGCTATTTCCAATAGTTGCTCTCTAGTCAAATCGTCGCGATCGGCTTTATGGGTGATCGCCAATTGTAAAATTTGCTGAATATCTTCTTGAGTGTAAGATTGTGGATATTGCAGGGGAGAAGTAGACATGATTCCGATACTAGCTCTAATTTTATTATGCCTAAGAGCGGAAAATTATAACCGTACTTTTGCGGACGGTTTTTACTGTACTGGAGAAAGATGAATTTGTTGTTACACTTCGTTACGATTATTTTTAGAGTCAGGCGAAAACTTTTATACTTCGCCACATAGATAGGAGGAGATCCTATGAACGGCAACATTCGCATAGGCAACTTATTTGGTATTCCGTTTTTTATCAATCCTTCCTGGTTTTTTATTTTGGGATTGGTAACCCTTACTTACGGCGCAGAACTAGCGCAATTTCCACAGCTAGGAGGGATTATGCCGTGGATTTTAGGGTTTGTTGCCGCAATATTGCTATTTACATCTGTTTTAGCTCATGAGTTGGGTCACAGCTTTGTTGCTCTCGCTCAAGGAATTAAAGTAAGGTCAATTACTCTATTTTTATTTGGAGGTTTGGCTACCTTAGAAAAAGAATCGAATACACCGCTACAATCTTTTTTGATTGCGATCGCAGGACCAGTAGTTAGTGTACTTTTATTCGGTTTATTTATCCTTATCAGGGCTAGTTTACCCCTAGCTGCGCCTCTAGAAGCAGTTGTTTCTCTACTGGCTTATATTAACCTGGTTTTGGCACTGTTTAATCTCATTCCAGGACTTCCGCTAGATGGAGGCAATGTCCTTAAGTCAATTGTTTGGCAAATTACGGGAAATCCCAATAAAGGAGTAATTTTTGCCGGTAGAGTCGGTCAAATTTTTGGCTGGTTGGCAGTAATTATTGGCGCATTGGGAATGTTAAGGATTAGTCCTGTAGGTAGTTTTTGGACGCTATTAATTGGTTGGTTTTTGTTGCAGAATGCTGGATTTGCCGCTCAGTCGGCTACTATTCAAGAAAAACTAAGCAATTATACTGCCGAGGATGCAGTTATCCCCAACAATCCTGTTGTCTCTGCGGATTTAACTTTGAGAGAGTTTGTCAATGATTATGTAATCGGTAAAAATCAGTGGAGCAAGTACCTGGTTATTAATGAAGAAGGGCAACTTTTAGGGATAATTACAACAGAAAACTTGAAACAAATTCCTACTTCTCAGTGGACGGAAACTGACGTTCGCGAATTAGTTCAACCTGCGGATAAGCTTCCTACAGTCGAATCAGATCTATCTCTGTTGGAAGTAGTTCAGCTCATTGAAAAAGACAACCTGACGGAACTGGCTGTAGTAAAAGAAAATGGGGTCGTTATTGGCTTATTAGAAAAAAATTCAATTCTCGATCTCCTACAAAAAGAAGCTCAAGCTAAAGCAACGCCAATAAACCAGAATTCAAAACTCAGCATCCAGGAGTCAGAATAATAATTATAGTTGGGTTAGCGCCAGAAAACCCAACTTTTTGATGAGCGGTTAGTAGCGATCGCGTTCTAAATCTTGGATTACCTTTTCCCAATACCACAACTCTGTTTGTCCTGGCTTTTTTTGCCGGGCTGCACTAACTAATCTTAAAGCCGCATTTCGGTCTCCTCCTAACATTAATAAAAGCTTTTTTTGAAGGCAAGAAAAAGTTTTGTTGTTAACTCGATTGTTTTATTGTCTTTGTTTGTATCTCTTTCGATAACTTTTACGCTGTTTTTTTATTTCTTGAACTAAAGCATACATCAAACCAGTAAACAAAAAAAAGAAAATAATTAAAAATATATTCATTAAAAAATATAAAAATTTAGAGAAAAACTTATTCTGACAATAGCCTTTACATTCTTTGTAATGCCTCAGTCTTAGTACGAACAATTTTTAGATAATTAACATTAATACTAGCTACATCAGCTAAACGAGACCCATGTAGCATCACTTATAATTAGTCATATGCTCAAATCAAATACTGTAGATTTCTTTCTCGAACACTTATCTCGTAAAAGTTAACTAGACACTGTATCTATTGGTAAAACACTAAAATTAGATTTTAATACCAAATTATTGAATATTACTAACTCTGCCAAGCAAGCCAAAAAGTATAGAAAGCAAGTATAGCCAAGAGAAGATTAAAACCAAAACCGACAATTCGATCGGGTAATTTAGGTAAAAAACGGGTACTGATTTGTGCTCCTAAAAGACCTCCCAATCCTAAAATAATTCCTTCTAACCATAAAACATTACCCTGATAAGCGTGTCCCAAACAAGCAGAAATAGAAGTAAGAACAATTACTCCCAAACTAGTTTGAATAGAAACTTTAATTGTTTCTCCCAGCAAAAACATTTGCAAAGGAACCATAATTACCCCACCTCCAATACCAAATAATCCTGCCAGTAAACCAGCTATACCCCCTGTAACGATTCTGGCTGCAGTAGGATTCATGGTTGGCTGTGTTCGTTCCCTATATCTAGTACTTATCCTTTTGCGCCAATTGGTTAAAAAAATGTTGACAATCAAGAAACAAGCAAAAGCAATTAGCAGAAAATAAGCAGGTATATTGCTAGCTATTAATGCACCAAATTGTGCCGTAATTAAAGAAGGTAAACCCAGTAATAGCACGCGCCGTAAATTTAAATGACCCATGCGCCAATTTTGGATGCTACCAGAAACAGATGTCAGGATAATAGCCAAACTGCTTGTAGCCACGGCTTGAACTGGTGCATAACCAAAAGTCTTGATGATTGGTACCAACACTACACCGCCACCAATACCAAACATCCCCGCCAGAAGTCCGGAGAATATGCCCAAACCAGCAAGAATAAATCCATTAGCTAAAGTCATTGGCAGAAAAGTCGCTCGATAGTGAGCAGTAATGTTAAATTCAGTTAATTAGCTGTAATTTCTTTCAACTACTCCCAAGCTTTCGTGCAGACAACAAATAATTCCACACCATATTCATCAGAGTGTACTTCTACGGGAAGTGAACCAAACTTAGATTGACCAAATAAGGTTTCCAATTGTTCGGCACAACGATAGAGCAAATGCCATTCCAAAATATGTTCGAGTAAGACGCGATCGGGGTTGGCGGCGTAGAAGTTACCTAAGATTACAGTGCCATTAGGCAAAAGACGGTCGTAAATCCAGTTAAGCAAGGCAATCAGTTCTTTATCTTGGAGATAGTTGCTGACACTGACGCTATAAATCATTTGTTGGGGCGGTAGAGGAATATTACTACAACCCTGGGAAAGCAGAAAAATACTATCTTGAATAAAAGTAAGACAATCGACAAAACCTAGTTTGTGCGCCAAGTTAGCTGCATAAGCTAAATGTTCGCGATCGCAATCGACACAGGTAACGTGAACGTTAGGGGGATTGGCATTCAAATAGAGGTCTAAAATTTCATTAGCCGAACCGCTGACGAGGCTAGTTACGGGCATGGGATTGGCAGAAGTCCAACCTACGGCTAATTCTTTAATTGTTTCGGTAATAATACTGCCACGATTTTTTAATGCCAAACAAGTAGGAATAGAGCGAATCCAGCGGTCGATATAGATACCTAAATATCCGTCTCCTTCGGGTTCATTTTGAGAAAGTATTTCAGTGATGACAGAATCGTTAGCGTAACCGCACGATTGACGAAAAGCGCGATCGATGAAGCTACTAAGCATCAAGAAAGAAAAAGTTTCGCGAAAGATATAAGTGCCGATCGCTTTTTCTATGTCCGATTCTTGAATAATTTGCTCCCGCATGGAGTTAACGAGCATGTTACATGCCTTAGTAATTGCTCCTTGGGCTTCTGCTTCATTCAATTGTTTGGCTCGCAAGGATTGCTCTATGCCGACTAAATTATTTTTAAACAATTCCACTTCGCTCACTAACTCTGGCGGGATATCGTCTTGTCCGACTAAACCAGTCCGCCGCTGTCGCGATTGGGGAGAGAAACCTGTTTTCTCCATTAGAGAAGAGAGAAGAAATGAAGTTTCGCGCAAACGCAGAGAAAGATTGTAAGCTATAGATTGATAAAAACGGATAGAAAGACCGGGAATAGAAACGAGCAAAGAGTAGAGAGTCGTTTTTTCCAAAATACTGACTTCTACCTCTTCTTGAGCGATAATTGCTGCACTGGTAGTCTCTTCTTCTAACAAAGACATCTCGCCAAAAATATCCCCGGGATTTAAACAAGCGATCGCCACTCCTCGACCAGAAGCAGAACGTTCTACCCGAACGCTTCCTTTACGCAGTAGATAAATTACTTGAGAAGGATGATTTTCTGGAAGAATGACTTCATTTTTGTGATAAGTAACGATCTTGCCTTTTTCCCACAAGAGATTGTAGTCATCACTCGTGAGAAATTTAAATTTACTGTTCATCCCTGGCTACCCAACAATCAGAAATACTAGGTCGCTTAACTGCTCGTGCAAATAAAGCTTTGAAAGCAGCTTGTCGTTGTTGGGGAGATTCTGTCGCTATCTGCCAGAGACTTTCATAAAAGAAGAAAGATACTCCCGCAAAAGCGCGATCGCGGGTAGCTTCGACTTGCTGCCGAATGTCGCTCAAGAATACGGGACGACCATTTAAACCAGACAAAATACCGATACCTACTGGGATATGATTTCTGGCGGCAATCACTTCTGGTTGCTCTAATTCCCTAGTAAAACTGTCGTGGTCGGAGCGATATACTTGTAATACTAGTTCCTCAATCAGCCCCATTCTTTCCCACCTATGCCAGTCCAACAAGAAAGAGTTTAAAGAAAACTGTTGCGGATTGGGGGACACAGAGACAATAGCATCGGGATTATTCTTTTTGATCGTGCCAAATAATTCTTTCATGTAGGCAGTTATTTTATCCGCCCGCCAGCGAATCCATTGCTCATCTTGACTATCTTCCGGTGGCAGTTGACCATCGTGTTCTTGACGGTAAAGTTGGACAGTAAAATCGTCGTAGCCAAATTCTGAAGGAACGCCAAAGTGATCGTCTAATTGAATGCCGTCAACATCGTAGTTACTAACAAGTTCTACAATCAAATCGGTAATAAATTGCTGTACTTCCGGATGTAAAGGATTGAGCCAAACTCGTTGATGTACGTTGCCTTCCCACCAAATAGTGCTGCCATCTTGATGCTGAGTCAACCATTCTGGATGGCGTTGTGCCAATTCCGAGTCTGCTGGTGCCATAAAACCAAATTCAAACCAGGGAATTACTCCCATTCCTAATTCGTGTCCGCGATCGATAATTTCTTCTAATACATCTCTTTCTTGCAACCCTTCGGTAGGATCGAGTTCGTATCCCGTGACTTTTTCGGCTACTGAAGAAGGATAGAGGGTATAACCCCAATTCCATACAGTGGGATAGAGAGTATTAAAATTTAACTGCCCTAAAGTAGCGATCGCTCGGGTAGTATTTTCACGAGAAAATAGAACATCACTATCGATATTAGTCAGCCAAACTCCTCTCAATTCTCGCGCAGTTTTGGAAGAACAATTCGAGAGTTGCTCTTGTTGAGTGCCTCGGGCGCGGGAAACAAGTTCCCGCGAAAGAGAGGCAGTGTTTTCACCATAACCGGCAAGGGGCAAAAGCGTAGCAACAGCAAAACTACCAATTAGGAGCAATAAAAACCAACCACGATGACTAGATTGTCTGCTAATCTTAGCTGACTTTATTTTGGCTAAGCAAGGCACTACTGACAAAAGCCAACTAGATTTGCCTCTTGAAAAATCCAGTACCTCGAACAAATTGTTTCCAACTCCCCAGAGGATCGATCTGTCTGCACGGAAGTTGAAAATCCTGCGGACAAAGTCTTTCATGTCTCTTCAATTAAATCCTGCTTATAACTAGTGAAAATACGGCGATTATAACCTTTTCAACCGATAGATAAAGGCAAACATTAATATAGATCTAAGCTTTTGCCCGGATCTCCTCTCTAATAAAGTTAAAAAGCGATAAGCCAAGAAAGCTTAACGCTCAACTCTAAAATTTTGGTCTAATAATTTTTTGAGCTATCAATTCCGCCAAAATTGCCAAAGAGGCGGTAGCCTTTGATGTTTCAATATGACAAAAGTTCAAATCCTCTACTTTTAAAAATAAAAACTACGAAGATGGCTCTACTAATTCTGAATTAAATTCATTAAAAGAACGGCGTTTTAATTCCACTGATTGGGAGCGAGGCAACAAATCGAATACCTCCCGCAAAGCGTCATCAATCTCTTCAAGTTTGACTTGACCTCGACCGTTAAAAACAACTTTACCTTTTCGATCGAATAAAACAGTTTGCGGAACTACACCCTCATAGTAATAACCTGGTTCTTCAGGAGTATAGGTAGATTTAACAGGAAGAGAATCCACGCTAATAGGAATAAAACTAACAGCACGACCGTAAGTATCTTGTAGTCTAGTGATGACGAAGGAAAATTGTTTACAATCACTACTGTCATCGAGATAAAAAACTAACAAGGTAGGGAGCTGCCGTTGGAAAGATTGTACTAAACTCAAGCGAGGAGGGACGATACCACCGTTGCCAGCAAAGATAAGAAAGATATTTCCTTCGTATTTATCATCATTGAGACCAGCCCAAGCTGGTGAAGTACTCAAAACAAATAAGCTGGTTAAGCTTGCTAGCAAAGTTAAAAGACAAAGATTAAGTAAAAATTTTCTCCAAGTAAGCAGCTGAGAATGAATCGAACGAAATAATCTTAACTGAGCAAATCTCATTATTTACTAATTTGTTTATCTTACAGTCTCTAGTATAGTTATGCCAAGTTCTATTATCTGCTTTAACTACACTTGTTTTTGTTGGAGAGTATCGATATTCGATTATCGGCGGGAATCGATCTCCTTCAAAATGTGGGATGTGCCGTTGCTATAGCCTGGGGAAGAGCACTCAGGGATAGCCACCCGCCAACTTTGGTAATGGGTCAATTATTAATTACCGCGAAATCCCCCGGACTTTAGGGAGAAGATGAGTTTAAATCCAAATAAATTTCCTGACTTGATGTTACTGGCAAAATTCGCTAACTATTAAATAAGGGAAACAATTTCAACTAGAGAGATAGAGTGAGTCAGGAGCAAACAACTGGCAAATCGAAGCAAACGAAAATTCCAGCACAAATCAGACTGGCAAATACCTATTATGGACTTTTAGGACTTCATCCCTCTGCTTCAATGCTCGAAATTCGGCGGAGTTATCGGCAGCTTAGCAAAAAATATCATCCAGACACTACTGAGTTACCTCTTCCAGTCGCTAAAATCAAATTTCAACAACTCAATGAAGCTTACGCTACTCTCAGCAATCCCGAGCGGCGATCGCTTTACGATCTAAAAATAGGTTATTCCCGCCTCAATATCATTCAAGTGCCTCCTGATTGGGAACGCTCCTCTCAGAAAAAATGGTCGGAAACGGCGTATCAAGGTCCAACAGAACGTCCTCTTTCTGCAGGAGAGATTTTTGTATTATTGCTCCTCGGTCTGACTTTGATTGGCTGTCTGTTCTTAGCAATAGCGCTTGCCTACTTACGAGGCGAGACTTGGGTTTAAATTTGCAGTCGCGATCGCTTATATTTAGTTTTGGATTAAAAATTTAATTTTTTTATCGCTCTAATTTAGATGTCTCTTCCCGACCCTCAAACGCCTCTTTACAATCATCCTTTGCCCAAAATAGAACAGTGGCTTACTAGCTTAGGTTGTCAACAAAACCAAGAACATCTTCATTGTTGGCATTTGGAAAAATTTAATTGGCAAGCAGAAATTTATCTAGAAACTGAAGAATTGATCGTCTGTTATCTGGGAGCTGGAGAAAGAGGCAAAGACCTTACCCGCTCTTTTAAATATTCTCTCACTCGTCAAGACATCGAAGCAGCAGTTTTTTCCGGACCCTAATTTCAGTTATCAGTTATCAGTATTTACTCCTGACTCCTGATTTCTTGACCCAATTAAACTTTACCAAAGCGTCTGTCACGTTGTTGGTAAGCGAAAAGAGCTTTGTGAAACTCGACGCGGTCGAAATCTGGCCATAGGGTTTGCGTCACATAAATTTCTGCATAAGCCATTTGCCATAACAGAAAGTTGCTAATGCGCATTTCACCGCTAGTACGAATGAGTAAGTCCGGATGAACAATCCCTTGAGTGTAGAGATGACGTTCGAATAAAGCTTCATCGATCTCTTCCACTTTAAGATAGCCTTGCTCTACTTTAGAGGCGATCGCCTGACATGCTTGCAGTATCTCTTGCCTGCCTCCATAGTTGGTAGCGATCGTAAATTGAATGCCCGAATTATTTTGAGTGTCGTGCATCGAGCGTTCAATTTCTGACTGTAGGGACTTTGGTAGTTCTTCTAAATTCCCCACAAAGCGAATTTTGACATTTTCTGCCATCATCTCTTGAAGTTCTCGTCGCAATACTCTCTCAAATAAAGTCATTAAAAATTCGACCTCTTCTAGAGGTCTGCCCCAATTTTCTGTCGAGAAAGCATAAGCAGTAAGCGCGGGAATGCCCCAATCTCTACAACAGCGGAGTAAATTTTTGAGAGCATCGACTCCTTTTTGATGACCTATAATACGGGGTCTTCCTTTTCGTTTGGCCCATCTTCCGTTGCCATCCATAATAACCGCTACGTGGTTGGGAAGGCGGCTCCGGTCTAAATCGGCGGGTAATTCTTGTAAAGCAATTGGCTTGGCAGTCATCTGAATTAGAAATTAAGAATTCAGAAAATAACTTGACAGATCTCTAATTATTTTTTTCTCGTGACTTTGATGATGGTAGACGCAAGAGCCTCTGAACCAAAATCCGTCCTTGAAAGCCGAGTTTACGACTGAGACGAACCGCATCCCGCTCTACTACGGGTGCAAATCTTTCTTGTAATAGCTCTTTAAGTTTACTACTGGTTAAGGGTCGGTTGAGAATTCCCTTTTCTGCTAGAGATATAGAACCTGTTTCTTCTGAAACAACGACACACAGACAGTTTTCAACCCGTTCGGTTATACCCATAGCTGCACGATGTCGCGTGCCCAATTGACGAGATGCAGTTCGCTCGGACAGGGGTAAAATTACGGCAGCTGACACTAAACGAGAACCCCGAATGAGAACGGCTCCATCGTGTAACAAAGTTGTCGTTTGAAAAATAGTCTGTAGTAATTCCTTGGAAACTTCGGCATTGAGAGTTACTCCTGGCGAGACGAAATCCTCTTCTTCCAAAGAGCCATTAGTTTCTAACAAAATCAGAGCTCCCGTGCGGTTTTGAGATAAATCTTTAACCGCATCGACAATTTCATCGACGACGCTATCTGGTTGAGAACTAGGTCTTCCAGTAGATTTAAATAACTGGAGCACTTCTCCTCGTCCGATTTGTTCGAGAAAGCGGCGAAATTGCGATTGAAAAATCACCGCCATCGCTACCGCTGCTCCCAAAACTAATTTTTCCAACAGAAATCCTAGTAGACTTAACCCCAGTCTTTTGCTCACCACCGTAGCTAACATTAGCACGATAAACCCTCTAACCATCCATAGACTACGACGCTCCCCCTCGCCAATTACGAGGAGAAGGACATAACTCAAGGCTAGAACTAAACCAACATCTAGGCTGTAAGGTAGCCAAGAGGGTATCCAGCTAAAGTCAGGAACAAAACCCGACGAAGACATTATATTGCGTTCACTTAGCTACAAAGATTGGGTGGATGAGGATGTCTTGAAATCCAAGACAAGTATCAAAGTTTTGGAGATTTTTGGGTACAATTACTCGCACCTAGGGGAAATTAACCAGTCTTTCCGGCAAGCGATCTTGCCGGATCGAGTCTTGATAAGTTTCCCGCTTGAGAATTACATTAGCTTCTCCTTGATTGACTACGACTGCTGCCGGTCGTCCGATTCGGTTGTAATTAGATGCCATGCTGTAATTGTATGCTCCCGTACTCAACATTACCAAGATATCTCCTGGTTCGGTTTTTGGCAGTAGAGCATCTTTAATTAATAAATCTCCCGACTCGCAGTGCTTGCCTGCTACTGTTACTGTTTCGCTTAAGGGTGCTGACATGCGATTAGCTACTAAGGCACGATAGAGAGACTGATAAGTAATCGGACGAGGATTATCAGACATTCCTCCATCTACGGCAATATAAGTACGTATATCGGGAATTTCTTTCCGGCTACCTATAGTGTAAGCAGTAACGCAAGCAGAACCAATCAGCGATCGCCCCGGTTCGGCAATTAATTGAGGTAATGGGAGTTGATAATGCTGGCAAGCCGCCTCTACTGCGCTGGCTACAGCTTCAACCCACTGGGCGATCGCCGGCGGATCGTCCTCCTCGGTATAACGAATACCCAATCCTCCCCCTACATTTAATTTTTTAACGGGCAATCCATACTCTTGGGCTTTTTTCATCCATTCCACCAACACTTCTGCCAAATCTTGGTGTGGTTGACGCTCGAAAATTTGCGAGCCAATATGAGCGTGTAAGCCTACGCAGTTGAGAGCTGGTTGTTGACTGACGTATGTAAAAACTGTATCGATCTGGCTGGGATCGAAGCCAAATTTACTGTCTAAATGTCCGGTACGAATATACTCGTGAGTATGACATTCAATTCCTGGAGTTAAGCGGAGCATTATCGGGACTGGGTGCTGGCTGGCACGTGCAGCCATTGCTGCTAACATATCTAATTCCAACCAATTGTCAACTATGATAGTGCAGCCGCTTTCGATTGCTAAGTGCAACTCGTCGGCAGATTTATTATTGCCGTGAAAATAAATGCGATCGCGCAGCGCCTCAGCTCCGCTGAGATCGCCCTTAACTCCAGCTTTCAGAGTAGTGTAAAGTTCTCCGCCAGAAACTACATCGAAGCCTAAACCTTCGCTGTCAATTATGCGGCATACTGCCAAGCAACTCCAAGCTTTAGAAGCATAGATAATCTGAGATTCGCCACTATAGTAGGTAGCAAAACTATCTCGGTATTGACGACAAGCAATTCTGAGAGTGAATTCGTCTAATACATATAGGGGAGAACCAAATTGCTCTACCAACTTGCTTAGATCGCAGCCACCAATTTCCAGACAGTCACTCCTGTTTACTTTGGCGCTTAGGGGTAGTAGCTCTTGATTCGGTGAAGGTAAATTTTCTAAGTTATCGATTTTAGGTAAATAACGATGTCCAGAATTTTGTAAGCTGGGATCTGTCGATAGCATCATCTAAGTTTTTTCTTTAGTTATTCTGTATTGTCAACCAATCAAGTAAAAAAGTAGAGGAAAAAAGATTTTTTTCTTCCTTCCCACCGTTTAAGTAGGATAAGTAAGAATAAATTTCCCTTCTTGCTCCCTCGATGAACGGACGAGAGGGTTCCATTTCTTTAGTTTACAATCACAGACCGTGAAATTATTAGCAATTAAGCCACCAACCATAAAAGAGTTAGAGGAAATTATCGAATTAGATCGAATTTGTTTTGGCAAACTGTGGACAAAGGAAGGCTATCAAAGAGAACTAGCCAGTCCCAATAGTCTGTTGCTAATTTTGTCTTTATTGAAGAAGAGGATAGGGGAAGAGGAAGACATAGAAAAATATTTATTTCAAAGTCCCAATTTACAATCCCAAATCATCGGGGTCGCTTGTTTTTGGTCAATTGTAGAAGAAGCTCATATTACCCTGTTGGGCATTCATCCAGACTATCGAGGTCAAGGTTTAGGGCAATTGTTACTTTATACCTTGCTCGTCAAGGCAGTAGAATGTCAACTAAAACGGGCAACTTTAGAAGTAAGAGCTAGTAATCAAGCCGCCTTGGGTTTGTATCAAAAATTTGGTTTTCAGGTTGCGGGACGACGCAAGGGATATTATCAGTTAACGGGTGAAGATGCTTTGATTATGTGGCGCGCGGGGCTGGCTGAAGTGGATTTTAAAAATGATTTAGCTAGTTGGTCCCATCAAATCTTCATCGGTCTTAAGCAAGGAAATTGGCGACTGTTCAACGAGGAGTTCTTGATTCACAAATGTAATTTAAGACAAGATTGGACGACTAACCAGCCAAATTTACAGAATTTTTAATGGAGGAAAATAAAATATTTAGATTCTCTGAATAAAATTAGACAAAATATTATTAAAGGCTGATTCTAGATTGTCAAGAGAACGCCAAAATTACTAATATATGTCGATAAAGTGTTAATTTTGACTTCTTGGTGTTTGAGAAAAAACAGCTTGATAGTAAGGCTGTGCTAGAATCAGCTTAACACGGGCAAGCAGCAGGTGATGGATATAGATCATGTTTGAACGCTTCACAGAAAAAGCTATAAAAGTGATCATGCTAGCCCAGGAGGAAGCACGCCGCCTGGGACATAACTTCGTAGGAACAGAACAGATTCTTCTGGGCTTAATTGGCGAAGGTACTGGAGTCGCAGCCAAAGTCCTTAAATCTATGGGCGTTAATCTTAAAGACGCACGGATTGAAGTGGAAAAAATTATTGGTCGCGGTTCCGGTTTCGTAGCGGTGGAAATTCCTTTCACCCCCAGAGCCAAAAGAGTTCTAGAGCTATCCTTAGAAGAAGCACGACAACTAGGACACAATTATATAGGAACAGAACATCTTCTTCTCGGTTTAATTAGGGAAGGGGAAGGGGTGGCTGCAAGAGTACTAGAAAATCTGGGAGTAGACCTGTCTAAAGTGAGAACCCAAGTCATCAGGATGTTGGGTGAAACAGCAGAAGTAGGTGCTCCCACAGGCGGTAGCGGTAGAAATAAAACCCCAACCCTCGACGAGTTTGGCTCTAATCTCACTCAGTTAGCCGCGGAAGGTAAGCTCGATCCAGTAGTGGGTAGACAAAAAGAAATCGAGCGGGTAATTCAAATATTAGGTCGTCGAACCAAAAATAATCCCGTTTTAATTGGAGAACCAGGGGTTGGTAAAACAGCGATCGCCGAAGGACTGGCACAAAGGATTGCTAATAAAGACATTCCCGATATTTTAGAAGACAAGCGGGTAGTTACTCTCGATATCGGCTTGTTAGTGGCAGGCACAAAGTACCGGGGTGAGTTTGAAGAACGGCTGAAAAAAATTATGGACGAAATTCGTCAAGCAGGAAATGTTGTCCTGGTTATCGACGAAGTCCATACCCTAATCGGTGCCGGTGCAGCCGAAGGAGCGATCGATGCGGCTAATATCCTCAAGCCAGCTTTAGCAAGGGGAGAATTACAATGTATTGGAGCAACAACTCTCGATGAATACCGCAAGCATATCGAGCGAGATGCCGCCCTAGAACGCCGCTTCCAGCCAGTGATGGTTGGCGAACCTACCGTAGAAGAAACTATTGAAATTCTTTACGGCTTGCGGGAGCGTTACGAACAACATCATAAACTCAAAATTTTAGACGAATCTTTAGAAGCAGCAGCCAAATTGTCCGATCGTTATATTAGCGATCGCTATTTACCAGATAAGGCGATTGACTTAATTGACGAGGCTGGTTCTCGGGTTCGCCTGATTCACTCTCAACTGCCGCCAGCTGCTAAAGAGTTGGATAAAGAACTGCGGGAAGTTCTCAAGCAAAAAGACGATGCGGTAAGAGCCCAAGACTTCGACCGAGCTGGGGAATTGCGCGATCGCGAAATGGAAATTAAAGAGCAAATTCGCTCGATCGCTTCTGCCAAGAATGCAGAAGGAGAAGGAGAAGAGAGTCCCGTAGTCGATGCGGAAGAAATTGCTTACATTGTTGCTTCCTGGACTGGAGTACCCGTTAACAAAATTACCGAATCGGAATCAGAAAAGTTATTGCACATGGAGGATACCCTCCACCAGCGTATTATCGGTCAGGAAGATGCGGTCAAAGCCATCTCCCGCGCTATTCGTCGCGCTAGGGTAGGGCTGAAAAATCCCAACCGACCTATTGCTAGCTTTGTCTTTTCTGGTCCCACAGGAGTAGGTAAAACCGAGTTGACCAAAGCACTGGCTGCCTATTTCTTCGGTTCGGAAGAAGCGATGATCCGGCTGGATATGTCGGAATATATGGAACGGCATACAGTTTCTAAGCTGATTGGTTCTCCTCCAGGATACGTAGGTTACAACGAAGGAGGTCAACTAACCGAAGCGGTACGTCGTCGTCCCTATACGGTAGTGCTTTTTGACGAGATTGAAAAAGCCCATCCAGATATCTTCAATATGCTCCTGCAAATTTTAGAAGATGGTCGTCTAACGGATGCCAAGGGACGAACGGTAGATTTCAAAAATACCCTAATTATTCTCACTTCTAACATCGGTTCTAAGGTTATTGAGAAAGGTGGCGGTGGTCTCGGATTTGAATTTGCCGAAAATCAAGCTGAGTCTCAATACAATCGTATTCGTTCTCTCGTCAACGAAGAACTGAAAAACTACTTCCGTCCCGAATTCTTGAACCGTTTGGATGAAATCATTGTCTTCCGTCAGCTAACCAAAGACGAAGTCAAACAAATTTCTGATATTCTGCTCAAAGAAGTATTCCAACGTCTGACAGAACAGGGAATCGAATTAGAAGTGACCGAGAAATTCAAAGATCGTCTGGTCGAAGAAGGTTACAATCCTGCCTATGGCGCGCGTCCTCTCCGTCGAGCGATTATGCGTTTGCTAGAAGATGTACTGGCCGAAGAAATCCTTTCCGGTCGTCTGCAGGAAGGAGATACGGCTAAAGTAGATATCGATGAGGAAGGTAAAGTCAAAATTCTTCCTCAGCAGAAAGAGACACAATTGCTACCTTCATCGTAAATTTCAATTACTAGCAATTAACACAATGGTAGGGAAGTAATTTTCTCTACCATTTTTTATGTCATCAACAAGAAACCGAAAGGGAAATTTGTTCTGGATATAGTTCCGCAGACGATAGTTCAAATTTGTGTCTGGGTAAACTATATCGATGAACGTAGCATTTTTAATTTTTGTTTTACCTTGACACAAAATGCGTTTGATTATTAACGAACCATTAAAGATAGAAAGATTAATAGTAGCGATCGCCGATCTACCTTCTTCATTGTCAGGAACAAAGCTAGTGCAGCTATCAGATTTGCATTATGATGGGGTACGGTTGTCCGAAAAATTACTAGCCGAAGCAATAGATATCAGTAATGAAGAAAATCCCGACTTAATCTTATTAACGGGAGATTTTATTACTGACGACCCCACACCAATCGAACGACTAGCACTGCGACTCAAACGTTTAAATGCTCGGGCAGGAATTTATGCTTGTTTGGGCAATCACGATCTTTTTAGAGAAAGGATTATTAATGCTTTCTCCCAGGTAGGAATTAAAGTTCTCTGGAACGAAATTGCCTATCCTTTGGGTGAGGAATTAGCGATTGTCGGACTAGCAGATTTTTGGTCGTTGGAGTTTGAGCCAGAACCAGTTTTTACTCATATTGATTCCCATCTTCCTCGCATTGTTCTCTCTCACAATCCCGATTCGGCAGAAATCCTACAAAAATGGCGCGTAGACTTACAACTTTCCGGACATACCCATGGCGGTCAAGTGGTTATTCCTGGTTATGGACCAGCCCCCATTTTGTTACAAGACCTACGAAGGCGTACGCCCAAATTTTTACGCAATTTTCTTCCCTTTTTTAAAAAATGCTCTCCTGTAGTGAAATACTGGCAATGGTCAGAAGGATGGCATCAGGTAGGTAAAAATCAACTCTACATCAATCGAGGGTTAGGAACCTATGCCCCAGGCAGATTTTTATGTCCGCCAGAAGTGACAGTTATTACTCTCGAATCGAGATAAAATTATCTAAAAACTTTTTCAATAAATTTTAAGTTAGCTCAAAACTTTTTGTTACTTAATGTCCAGCTCCTCTAAGAATTCAAACCAAGATTTGTGGACTCGCCGTCAACTAATAACGGGGGGACTAACGGGATTGGGAATAGCAGCAATATTAGTTAAACTTGGCTCTCAGCCTCGTCAAGCTTCAGCTTCGGTCAAAATTCCTCCCCTTGAGAAAGGTAGTTTAGCTTCGGGCACAACCCTCGATCCCATGACAATTCTACGGGATTTTAATTATGGTAAGGTTAAACGGGAAAATGGTCGCCTAGTACGAGAGTTTGAGGTAGTTGCCAAAAGCTCGACGCTACAACTAAACAGCGCCATTTCTTTTATTAGTTGGAATTTAAACGATCGCGTTCCCGGACCAACCCTCAGAGCAACCGAAGGCGATCGCGTTCGGGTTATTTTTCATAATGAAGGCGGACGCTCTCACAGCATGCATTTCCACGGTATTCATCCGGCAGAGATGGACGGAGTTGAGCCTATACGTCACGGTAAAACCACAATTTATGAATTCGATGCTCGACCCTACGGCGTACATCCCTACCACTGTCACATCGCTCCCGTAACTCGACACATAGGCAAAGGATTATACGGTCTATTTATCGTCGACCCCCGTGAAGGTCGTCCTCCTGCCGATGAGATGGTAATGGTCATGGGAGGTTATGACCTAGATGATGACGGACACAATGAGCTTTATGCCTTCAACGGTATTCCCAATTACTATCGCGATCGCCCCATTCCTATCTATCAAAATCAATTGGTGCGTCTCTATCTACTCAACATGATCGAATTTGACCCTGCTATTACCTTTCACATTCATGCCAATCTGTTCCAGGTATATCCTACCGGACGAACTCTAAAACCTAGCGAAGAATCTGACGTAATTACCCTGGGCACGGCAGAGCGGCACATCCTCGAATTTGCCTATACTTATCCCGGTCAATACATGTTTCATCCTCATCAAGATGATATCGCCGAAAGCGGCTGTATGGGATATTTTGATGTAATCCCGAGTTAACAGACAATGTAGTTTTTTAGACAATGTAGTTTTTTACTGAAAATTATTGACAAGACATGGCATTAGAAGTAATCTATCACCTCAGTAGTAATATAAATTACCAATTAAGATGACAAAACATTTAAAACCTGTAGAACTATTTTTAGCTTTTGGTCTTGCTGCTACTATCGGTATATCTAATAGTCCTTCGGCTAATGCCAGTGAAGGAGACGAGACCGTAAACGAAGCGACTGCCCCCGTCCTGGCTCAAGGAGGAGAAGGCGGTGAAGGCGGCGAAGGTGGTGAAGGTGGTGAAGGCGGCGAGGCAGGGGTTAGCAGCGGTAATCCAGATGTAGATTACATGACAACCCTGGGATTGATGAAAGGGCACTTGATTGTTGCCGAAGAGTTAATCGAACAAGGCAACTATGATGAGGCAGAGGTTCATATTGGACATCCAGTGGAAGAATTGTATGGAGGGATAGAAAACGAACTTTCCCAGCGTAACGTATCTCAGTTTAAAACTGAGTTAACCGAACTTCACGATCTAGCCAAATCAGCACCCGAATCACCCCAAATGCAAGATGCCTTTGCCACTTCGATGGAATCGATCGACCAAGCGATCGCGGCAGTACCACAAAGCGAGCGTCAGTCTCCTGAGTTTGTTTTAGATGTAATGACCGAGATGTTAAAGACGGCAGCAGCAGAATACGAAGCAGCGATCGCAGACGGTAAAATTGTCGAAGTGGAAGAGTATCAAGATGCCCGGGGATTTATTCTTTATGCTGAAGAACTCTATCAAAACGTTGCTGACCAGATGAGTCAGGAAAATCCCGAAGATCATCAGGTGATTCAAGAAAGTTTAGCCCAATTAAAAACAGCCTTTCCTTCCGTGACTCCACCCGATACTCCTATCAAAGATCCATCAGAAGTCTACAGCTTGGTTTCGCAAATCGAGCTGCGCAGCTAGCAGTTGACAACAAACGGGGAACTAATAGTAAAAGGCTCACGGACCATCCGAACATGATTTTCTCCATCCCCAATGTTTTAACTTGTCAGGAATTAGAAGAAATTGCTTCGAGTCTGGCAAAAGCTAAGTTTATAGACGGCAAACTTACCGCTGGTTGGCATGCCAAGTTGGTTAAGAACAATCAGCAACTAAAACAGAAAACTACTTTAGCAGAAAAACTTCAAGAGCTCATTAAAGCATCTCTTAATCGGAATGCTTTATTTCAAACTGCCGTTCGCCCTAAAGCAATTCATTCTTTATTAATCAGCCGCTACGATCTAGGTATGTCCTACGATCGACATACTGATAATGCTTTGATGGGAAACTCAAAAGTCTGGCGTTCGGATGTGTCGTTTACTTTGTTTTTAAATCCACCTTCTGCTTATGAGGGTGGTGAACTGGTAATTGAAGGTGCCGATGATGAAAAAGCCTATAAACTAGAAGCTGGTTCAGCTATTGTCTATCCTTCTACAACTCTACATCGAGTTGACCCCGTAACTAAAGGAACTCGTTTGGTGGCAGTCGGTTGGGTACAAAGCTTTATTCGTGAAGCTAGCGATCGGGAAATCTTATTCGACCTCGATACTATACGACGCACCATCTTTGTTAAAGAAGGTAAAACTCCTGAATTTGACTTGCTTTCTAAAAGTATTGCTAATTTACTACGTAAATGGGCTGATGTTTAGTAAAGAGTGAATGAGATAAAAATTAATTTTGCAATTGTCCGAATTTATTTGCTGAAGATAGATTTCCTTACGAGCTGCTATTAATAACTTTTTTCTCTTCATCTACTTTAGATAAAACTTGCCAAGTGCCAAATCGATAGAGCGAAAACACACGACAAAATTACCTTTAAAACTTTTGATATTGCGATGGTTATACAGATTTTGATATAACTGCTCGAAACATTTATTTAACTTTGATACCAGAGATGGAGCGACTTATGATTTTTGCGCTTTGCGAGTCAAGATAAATTTATACATTACAGCAAATCTTGTCAAAAGAAAATAGTTTTCCTGTTTTTGCTTTTCTTCAGCTTCTCGCAACTTATACCAAATCCAAAAATATTTGTGAGAGATCGAGCGTAAGGGCGAACGGCTGGGCAGCTTCGCTCTCTTTAGGAACGACCCTACAAAAACTATATGTCGAATTTTTTTCCATTTGGTATTATTTTCAAAACCCGAACTATTTAATAATTTTTTAGTTGCTTCTTTTTGTTGTAAGTAAACGGCAAGAAAATCAAATACTAATTTTAATTTTTTATATTAAGTCTGTTTAAATGCATTGAATTATCTATCTTATATCCAGACCTTTCTCGGTAGAGATGAATAAAACTCGAAAAGCAGACTAAATAAAGGTAGCAAACTTAATTCCGACAATAATAATCGGTTTTGTGAGAACAAAAATAGGTTAATTATTTAATTTAAACCTAAAAGAAATCAAATAGTTGAGCTAATTTTGACTAGATAAACCAATCGAAAAGCTACTAGTTCGTTGTAAAATCTTCGAGGTTCAGTAGAACGGACAACATAATTAGCGACTCCTTTAATAAAGGTAATTTAGTATAGGCGGCTTGCATAATATTTTCTTTAAAAACGGCTGGTATACTCTCCCCATTAAGGTTTTTGCTAACTTAAAGTGCTTTGTAAAGATGCGGATAAGTTGAAGGTTACCTCATGACATTACTTGAATCTGTTATTCGCTTAGTGATAGCGTTTGCATTGGGATCGGCTATTGATCTGGAACGGCAATGGCGACAGCGTATGGCAGGACTGCGAACTAACACGTTAGTGGCAACGGGGTCTGCTTTATTTGTTATCCTATCAGCATTGACTCCTGAAGATGCCAGTCCAACTCGTATTGCGGCTCAGATTGTCTCTGGAATCGGATTTTTGGCTGGAGGTGTTATCCTGCGAGAAGGATTGAGCGTGCGAGGGTTAAATACGGCAGCCACTTTGTGGTGTGCGGCAGCAATTGGTGCTTTGGCAGGATTGGGACTAATTTCTCAAGCTTTTTTGGGAGCGATCGCAGTTTTGGTTGCCAATATCATTTTACGACCTTTAGGATATCGGATTAACGAGCAGCCTCTTAAAGGAACCGAACTAGAGTTATGCTACCGCTGTACCATTGATTGTCGGGAAGATGATGAAGCTCATGTTCGATTACTTCTGCTCCAATCTCTTAGCAATAGTAAAGTGCGTTTGCGATCGCTCCGCAGTGAAGATCTAGAAAAGCCTGAGATGGTCGAAGTTGAAGCAGATATAATGACCCAAGAGCGTCAAGACGACGTGCTAGAGCAAATAGTTAATCGTCTGAGTTTAGAACCAGGAGTTACTGCGGTCGAGTGGCGAATTATTGAAGAAGAATACGGTTGAATCTAGTACCGCTGCGCGGAAGTCAAAAATCAAAAGGCAAAAGGCAAAAGGCAAAAAGCAAAAGTCAGAAAGCTGTTAGCTCTAGCTAAAGCTAATAGGTACAGTTGTTTGGGAGGTAATTTGGGAGGTAATAGGTAGTGTCAATTCTGTTATCTTCATTGTTTAGGCAGCCTAAAAAAATACCAGAACCGGAACAACTTTCACTGCGTTTTGCAGAAGAGGCTCACACCACATTGGGGAATTTGCTGATTGCTCTCGATACGCGCCGTAAGGGATTGACCGCAGCAGAAGCACGCAAACGTATTAGAAAATATGGCTTCAACGAAATCGTCCGCGAAAAAACGTTACCTTGGTCTTGGCAGTTGCTCAAATCTTTTCACAGTCCTTTTATCTACCTGTTAATAGGATTAGCTATTGTCTCTTATCATATTGGCGATCGCTTTGATGAATTTACCCTTATTAGCTCTGCTATAAAGCCTTGAGTTCATCTCTGGTCGCCACTGGCTATGGCGACTGTGAAGATAAGGAGATGAACCATGCAAGATTTAATTTCAACAGCATAATCTCAATATCGCAGTTCCTATTAGCTGCTGTTTAAGCAAGTTGAGGAATTGAATAGTTATATTTTGTGCAGTTAGAGAAAAGAGCTTGAGATTTTAGTCTTGGTAACTAATGATTAGTAATTGGCGAGGTTTCAAAACAATTCCTCGTTACTAATTTGCGGTCGTCAATAAGCTAAATCTTTTAGCTCAACTGTACTGAATATAAATTATTTTTCCCATCATGAAGTAGTTTTTTTGCTGCATGAATTGGGCTAATTTCTGATGCTTTGAAATCGGAATTTAGCATTATTTTTCATGCCAATTTAGGTAATTATCGAACACAAGTTGAAGCTCCATAAAGTGTCAAGGAGGTAAAATCATGTTCAAATTTTTAGCCAAAATCTTCGGAAGTGTTCTAGAAAGTGTTGCAGAGCAATTTGTCCAAGCTGTAGTCGAACAATTGATAGATGAAATTGCCAAATACTTAAAAGAGTTAACCAAAACCTTGAAATTCTTTGATGATGAACAATTTGAGAGCTGATTTGTAAAGTCCCTTGTCATACTGAGTGGAACGTAGTTCAGCCATCTCAGTCTCATGTAATACGTTGAGATGCTTCGCTGAGCAAAGCTCCACTCAGCATGACATTTAGTCTTCTCTTTATAAATTAGTTCTGAGATAAGGAGGTAATTAACTATGCAAATTTCAGAACTAACTTGCCCGATTTCCCGCTACTGTGGAGAACGCACGCCGGACAAGCTCGTGTTCAATGCTCATTTTCAGATTTTCTCTCACCGGGTATCGACTCTGTGCGCGCTTCATACCAACGGCAAAATTTCCTCCAACGAAGTCTATCAAGAACTTAGAGAGCTATGGGCGCAATTAGAACCCTATTACCGCTTAATCGCAAATAGTAGGGATTTTGATTAAATTATCTGCTATCTAGGCAAAAATCAATCTTTATTTTTATGAAAAACAACCTTGTTGAGATAAGAAGGAGAAACGATCGTGCGTCAGAATGTTTTAAGAGATCTGTTGCAACCCAATGCACTCGAAGCAGCAAAGCATGAAGCAAATCGGTTAAATGTATCTGAATTGGTACGTTTACTCATGGAAATTGAACCTAGAAAAAGGGTTCTGGCATTTCGGCTGCTAGAAAAGAATAAAGCGATCGCTGTTTTTGAGTATCTTAGACCAGAAGAGCAAGCCGACTTAGTTCGGGCAATGGAAAATCCAGAGGTGATGAGTTTATTAGAAGCTCTCGATCCGGACGACAGGGTGAGGTTATTTGAAGAACTGCCCGCTAAAGTTACTAAGCGGCTGATTGCTAACTTGAGTCTCCAAGCCCGCGAAGCAGTTAATCTCCTCTTGGGCTATCCAGAACGGAGTGCCGGACGGATTATGAATCTCCGCTATCTAGCCGTTCGCCACGACATCACAGTTGGGGTAGCTCTCGCTACCGTCCGCGAATCCGAGTTACGAGAGAATGAACTGGCGGTTGTCTTTATCATAGATGCCGAGCGATTTTATCGCGGGTTTGTTCGCACCGTTCGCTTGGTCAAAGCCGATCCCGAACTGCCAATAAGCGCACTGCTAGAAGGTACAGATATTGCCGTACGGGTACGGGCAAGCGATCGCGATTTAAAAGCGGTCCGATTGCTTAAAGATAACGACTTGCCAGCCCTTCCAGTGGTAGATAATGAAGGGCGACTGGTAGGAGATATTACCTTCGATGATGTAATCGATTTGGTGGAAGAAGAAGCTACCGATGCCGCCTATGCTCAGGCGGGAGTAGGTAACCTATTGAGCCGAGACAAAGTTTGGAGCGAGCGACTGGTTAGAGGTTCAGAATGGTATGCGATTCGACTGCGAATTCTTTTCTTAATTGTGACTCTAATTGGTGGAATGCTTGTGGGTGGAGTGATTGAGCGGTTTGAAGAAATTCTAGAAGCGGTTGTAGCGGCAGCTATTTTCATTCCCGTAGTTATGGATATGGGAGGTAACGTCGGTACTCAATCCACGACAGTGTTTGCTCGCGGACTTGCCTGGAATCATATCAATGTCAATCGATTTTTACCCTATCTCCTGCGGGAAGTCCGCATCGGAGCAACCATGGGTCTTATTTTGGGAATTGCTGCTGGCATCATTGCTTACTTGTGGCAGGGAGCACCAAATGATATTCCTCAACTCGGTTTGGCTGTAGGAATTGCTCTGTTCTGCGTGGTGACACTGGGTGCTGCTTTGGGTACTATTTTACCCTGGATAATGCTAAAGCTTGGTTTCGATCATGCTCCAGGTGCCGACCCTTTTATTACCACCATTAAAGACTCTACTGGTCTCTGGGTTTATTTTTCCTTAGTAGGTTGGCTAGTTGGTGTTGCTTGACCTATTTTATATAAATTAAAGTGAGGAAAGAAAATCGATCTGACTCCCCAACCAGATCAGCGAACTGACTGGATTAACCTGGGGAGTCATATTCATCTAATCTAGTTTTTTGTTTATTAGTAATCGAAATTGATCGGATTGCCTCTACTCTCTTCCTGTCTGGGTCTTGGTTGTCTTTCTCTTTGAGAAGAGCGGTTGCGAGTATCTTCCCAATCGTCATGGTGTTCGTCTCTTTCTATTTCATCTATCGGCTGATAATCTACATAATCGGTGGAAATAACTTCCGGTTCGTCATCGTCATATTTTCTACCTAGTTCCGTCAAATCAGGTTTTTTGGGTCTGGGCGGACGAGGACCATTTTCTGGACGATTGTCTTCGGTATAGGAACGCGAACGGTTTTGATAGGAAGGTTCCTCTCTTCTGTCGGGCTTTTCCCAATCATCGTAACGGTTATTATTATTATAGCGATCGCCTTGTGGTGGTTTGTTACCTCGCCGACGATAACTTCCTTTTTCTGGAGAATTATACTGTTCTGACCGACTGCGATTGCGGAAGGTATAAGGTTCTTCTCTCATACCCCGAGTTTGACGAGATGGAGGTTCTTCGTAACCCCGCAATCTAGGACTGTCGTAATTCGGCGTTCCTTCATATTCGTCAGGTTCTATTCGATCTAACTCCGCTTCCGTATATACTCTACTATGGCTGACAGGACGTTCGCGATCGACGATGGGAGTATTGCGTCTAGCTTGTTCTGTAGCTAAACCACGCAAGCGAATAGTTTCTACGGCAAAGAAAATCACCGAACCAGTCAGGAGAAATTGACCAAATTGAAGAATGGGATCGAGTCGCCATCCTTGAAAAAGCAAAATAAAACCGCACAATAAACCTACTGCGGCAAAGAAAATATCGTGATCTCTAGATAATTCTGGGCGGACAGACCGCAAAAAATAGAGAGATGCTCCTGCTACCGCCAAGAAAATGCCTAAAAGACTGGCTGAATTCAGCCCAAAATTGACCATTACTCTACTCTCCTCATTTGGTTCTATGGTAGCTACTGATGGCTAGAGAAATCCACTTTAAAACTAAATATTCTTATCATAAATGTCATAGCTCAGAAACAATTGGCTTAGGCACGATCCCGCTTTGTGGGTGCTGCCGCACCGCCTAGTGCCTCAGTTTCACTGAGACCGCTAGACTGCGTCATCCCAATCTTCGACGCACTCCGCGTACGGGAACGCTGTTAATCTATAGTCAGTCGCACACTACCTCAGCTTTGCCAAGAGCAATTATTTTCTTAACTATATCTATAATCGTGCTTTTAACAAGGAAGTTAGGGCGACAGAATCACCTCTTCTTGGTGTTATCCGTCGCCATCAAGGAAAATCGACAAAGTTGGAATCGTCCCAAGGTTAGGAACGTTCAATTTTATCAGTTTGACTGATCCAAACCAGACTTACAATCACGGGAATGACTACGATTACAGCACCCCAAAATAAACTCCACAAAAAATTAGCTAATGAAGGAGTCATAGTTTAAAAATCCCTTTTGTTTACTATTGATAATTTACTTCGTTAATAATTCTAAAAGTTTTTTCTCACAAACTGTAAGTCTTAACTATTTTAACTGACAAATTTAGTTTCGAGTTCACTCGCCACGACTTTTTTCTATTGAAATAACCCTATAAAGATAAAATAGATTTATAGTTCTTTATGATTTGTAACAATACGCCTCTGAGTGGTGATTTATTGAGATTGACTTTATGAACTTGTCGAGTTTAGGGATCTTAGTTCTCAACCTGCTACTGGGACTAATGACCATTTTGTTTATCTTGCGAATTGTTTTAACTTGGTATCCCCAGATAGATTTAAACCGTGTGCCCTTCAATTTAATTGCTTGGCCTACAGAACCGTTACTCGCACCAATGCGCCAATTTGTGCCCACCCTGGGAGGAGTCGATATAACGCCTGTGATTTGGGTTGGTATCTGTACCCTAATGCGGGAAATTTTGCTAGGGCAACAGGGATTAATTACCATGGCTCTTAACAGTTATCAGTGACCGAGGAGCAGTCACCAGTCAATATTTAATAACTGACTCGGTGACTCCTGATTTCTGACTTCTTGGCTGATAACTGATAACTGAAAAAGCCTATTCCTTATTTCCTTGTAATTGTTCTTGAACAAAATTAGTATAAACTTCTCCTGCAAGAAAGACAGGATGTTCTAGAATTTGTTGATGAAAACTAAGGGTGGTGGGAATCCCTGTAATGGCACATTCCCTTAATGCTCGTCTCATGCGGGCGATCGCTGCTTCCCGATTTTCCCCCCAAACAATTAATTTGCCAATTAGAGAATCGTAGTAAGGGGGAATTTCATAATCCGTATACACGTGAGAATCCATTCTCACTCCCGGACCTCCAGGAGGCAGATAGGCAGTAATACGTCCCGGATGGGGACGGAAATTGTGCTCTGGATCTTCAGCATTAATTCGACACTCAATGGCGTGACCTCTAAGCCGAACCTGTTTCTGAGTAAGTCTGAGTTTCTCTCCCTGAGCAACACGAATTTGTTCGGCAATTAAATCCAATCCGGTAATAACTTCCGTAATGGGATGCTCTACTTGAATGCGTGTATTCATTTCCATAAAGTAGAAATCACCAGATTCGTCTACCAAAAATTCCACCGTGCCCGCACCGACATAATCGATAGACTTAGCTGCTTTAACGGCAGCTTCGCCCATTTTGGCTCTTAAGTTTGGGGTGAGAAAAGCACTGGGTGCTTCTTCAAGTAATTTTTGGTGACGGCGTTGAACAGAACAATCCCTTTCCCCCAAATGAATAACATTGCCGTAGCTATCGGCTAAAATCTGAAATTCAATATGACGGGGACGTTCGATAAATTTTTCTAGGTAAACTCCAGCATTGCCAAAGGCAGCTTCCGCCTCTCCCTGTGCTGCTTGAAATAGCTTGGAGAGTTCGCTTTCATTCCTGACTAGACGCATTCCTCGTCCGCCACCACCAGCAGTCGCTTTGATCATTACAGGATAACCAATTTGATGGGCAGTGGCGATCGCTTCCTCTTCATCTTTCAGTAGTCCTCTACTCCCAGGAATAGTGGAAACTCCCGCCTGTTGCATCGTTTTTTTGGCAGTAGATTTATCCCCCATAGCGAGGATTGCTTCTTTCGATGGACCGATAA
This sequence comes from Pleurocapsales cyanobacterium LEGE 06147, assembly GCA_015207585.1. GTDB lineage: Bacteria > Cyanobacteriota > Cyanobacteriia > Cyanobacteriales > Xenococcaceae > LEGE-06147. Next base: position 84,011 of record JADEWQ010000003.1, read on the forward strand.
AAGCGATCTGATGATCGGCGCAAATTTCAGCAAAACGAGCATTTTCTGCTAAAAAACCATAGCCGGGATGAATGGCGGTAGCGTTATGCGTAAGGGCAGCAGAAATGATGTTGGGAATATTCAGATAGCTTTTGCTAGAAGGAGGCGGTCCGATACAGACGCTTTCATCAGCTAGCTGAACGTGGAGAGCTTGACGGTCGATAGTGGAATGAACGGCAACAGTAACAATACCCATTTCGGCGCAGGTATGTAAAATGCGCAGGGCAATTTCTCCTCGGTTAGCAATCAAAATTTTGGCAAACTTCTGCATGTGAAGGTGGATTTGATTCAATCTATTAGATTAGGATAAGTTTTTTTGCTCCTAAAAAAGTGGTGGTCTTTCTCTGTTAGCCAAATCCGAAGGCGGACGATCGCTACTCCAAGCCCACCAAACAGCATGACACTCGCACTGATAAAACTCTTGCCATTTACGGCGATGATTTTCAGTAATTACGGGAGCGCGGCGATTGATCCAGACCTTGCGAGCCTTAGTCGCTGTCCCTTGGCAGGTAGGACAACAAAATTGTAAAGCGTGAATGGCTTTTTTTGTCCATTCTGGAGGAGTAGGATTAAAAGCATCCATAACAATCATTAGCGATCCTTCACAATTATCTCAATTATCTTCTACGATTAGTTACTCTTTAAATTAAAGATGACAAATACCAAACTTAAAATTATCGTCCTCGACGACGATCCTACTGGTTCTCAGACAGTACACAGTTGTTTATTACTGATGCGTTGGGATGTACAAACTCTCCAAGAAGGATTGTCGGATCCCGCACCTATTTTCTTTATTCTGACCAATACTAGAGCAATGACACCCGAAAAAGCGGCGACCGTTACTAAAGAAGTTTGCCATAACTTGAAAATAGCGATCGCTAGCACGGGATTGAAAGATTTTTTAGTAGTTAGCCGTTCTGACTCAACTTTACGGGGACACTATCCAGTGGAAACCGATGTCATTGCAGAAGAATTGGGAGATTTTGACGCTCATTTTCTTACACCTGCTTTTTTTGAAGGAGGACGCATTACCATTGATAGCATTCACTATCTCCTCGTTGATGGTATCAAAACTCCAGTTCACGAAACAGAATTTGCTCGAGATTCTGTCTTTGGCTATCACCACAGTTATTTACCAGACTACGTAGCTGAAAAAACGAAAGGTCGTATCCCGGCAACCGCTGTAGAAAGATTTCTTTTAAAAGATATCCGTAATGGTACGCGTCAGCGGCTCATGAATTTAGCTGGCAATCAATGCGTAGTAGTTGATGGTCAAACTCAAGCAGATTTCGATTTATTCGCCCAAGATATCTTAGCCACAGCAGCCGCGGGCAAAAAATTTCTTTTTCGTTCGGCAGCTAGTTTATTAACTTCCTTGGCTCAACTTGGCGACCAACCAATCCCACCTCAAGCTATGGCTCAGTACAAGCCTACCTCTAAACCAGGAGTAGTATTAGTAGGCTCTCACGTACGAACGACTACTCAACAGTTAGAAGCATTACTTCAACAGCCAGAAGTAAGAGGAATTGAAGTAGACGTAACCCTTTTGCGCGCTCTACCCCACCAGCGTAACGTTTTATTAACAGAAACCCTTGACTTAGTGCATCAAGCTTTTGACCTTGGCTATACTCCTGTAGTCTATACCAGTCGTCAGGAACTAATGTTTGATAGCATTCAGCAGCGATTAGATTTTGGAATAGCGGTCTCTTCCTTGCTTATGGATGTGGTTAAAGGATTGCCAACTCAGATAGGTTTTTTAGTCAGTAAGGGAGGCATTACTTCGAACGACGTTCTCAGTAAGGGCTTGGAATTAAAAGCAGCGAGACTCCTCGGTCAAATTTTACCAGGCTGTTCTGTCGTTCGCACTCCTGAAGAGCATCCTCGGTTGCCCAATTTGCCCGTAGTTTTGTTTCCTGGCAATGTGGGAGATAGCCAAGCTTTGGTCACGGTGTGGCAACGCTTAAGAAATTCCTAATTATTAAAAATACCCAACTTACGCTAGGATGTGCTTGAATATTTAGACCTACTGCGGTCAAGTGTAATAGTTGCATGACTTCTGAGTCCACTTTCTCGATAGATATTACCGATGATTCTCTATCTCCGCCTTTAGTCGCTCGCTACTCCCAAGTACTGCTCAAAAGTGAGGGCGAAAAGTTGTTGCTGATCTTGCCTACAGAACAAGAAATGAAGTTGAATCTCATACCTTGGTCGGAAGTATGGCAAGAACTCAAACATCACTTACAAGGCAAAGAACAATCTTGGCAAGCAGGATCGTCAGTGTCTTTAATTGCCCGAGATCAATTGCTCGATGCCAGGCAACTACATAAAATTGCTGAAACCTTGAGCGAAGTAGAGCTTGGTTTGGAGTGGGTTTATACCAGTCGGCGACAAACTGCCGTAGCTGCTGCTGCTGCAGGCTATAGTGTCGAACAACAGTCTTCACATCCTCAATCTTTGGTCGGTGTTGCTGAAGAGACCAAGTCTCTCGTACTGGAAGAACCTCTCTACCTGCAAAACACCATTCGCTCTGGGGTGGAAGTGCGCCATCGGGGGACGATTATCGTCTTGGGAGATGTCAATCCAGGGGGTGCAGCGATCGCGGCGGGAGATATTTTCGTCTGGGGTCGTCTGCGAGGAATAGCTCACGCAGGAGCGCAAGGCAATAGACAGTGTCGGATTATGGCACTCCAGATGGAACCTAAGCAACTGCGGATTGCTGACATGGTAGCAAGAGCACCCAAATTCTTGCCCGACCATGTCGAACCCGAAGTAGCTTATGTAACCTCCGAAGGCATTCGTCTGGCAAAGGCGATGGATTTTGCCAAAACTCATTCTTATTCCAAGGAAGTTGAAGGTTGGAAAGATTCTTTTTAGTCATCACCACACCGTCGTTTGACGGAGTGAAAACCCTGAACTCATTCCACGGTAACTAACTCTCAATTAACTCACAGCTAAGCATAATATGAGTCGCATAATCGTTGTTACTTCTGGCAAGGGAGGAGTGGGTAAGACCACTGTTACCTCCAATTTAGGAGCAGCATTAGCTCGTTCGGGATGTACAGTAGCTTTAGTCGATGCTGATTTTGGTTTACGCAATTTGGATTTATTGTTAGGGCTTGAAGAACGAGTAGTCTACACCGCCCTCGATGTTCTCGCTGGCGAGTGTCGCTTGGCACAAGCTTTAGTCAAAGACAAGCGGTTAAAAGGATTAGTGCTTTTGCCCGCAGCACAAAACCGCAGTAAAGAATCGGTTCAACCAGAACAAATGAAAAAAATCGTCGATGCACTGGCGAAAGGTTATGATTACATCATCGTCGATTGTCCGGCAGGTATTGAAATGGGCTTTCGCAACGCGATCGCTGCTGCTAAAGAAGCTTTGATCGTTACTACTCCAGAAGTAGCGGCCGTCCGCGATGCCGACCGAGTCATTGGTCTACTCGAAGCAGAGGGAATCGATAACATCAATCTAATTGTCAATCGCCTTAAACCAGGAATGGTACAGGACAACAAAATGATGAGCGTCGAGGACGTATTGGAGTTGCTTGGCGTATCCCTGATCGGAGTCGTTCCCGATGATGAAAGGGTGATTGTCGCCACTAACAAGGGCGAACCTTTAGTACTGTACGAAGATTCCTCTTTGCCAGCGATCGCTTTTACCAATATTGCACGCCGTTTACAAGGAGAAAAAGTGCCTTTTCTCGATTTCATGGCAGCTCACGATAATCTGCTGACCCGTATTCGTCGTATGTTTGGCGGTTAAGTTTCTGGTACTACGAGGGCGATAAATAACTTTATTCGCAACCGTAGTAGAGGAGCAGATATTTCTTCTTTTACTTTGATATGATTTAACGAAATAATGAACGAATTTCTGGAAATGCTTTTTCCTTGGAATAGTAACAATAACAGTCGCTCAGAAGCAAAAAAACGTCTGCAATTAGTGATTGCACACGACCGGGCAACCCTAAGTCCGGAAATTCTCAGTTCGATGCGGGAAGAAATTTTAGAGGTGGTAGCTCGGTACGTAGAAGTGGATCGGACCGAGATGGAGTTTTCTTTGGAAAATAACAAAAGAATAACTGCCTTAATTGCTAACTTGCCTATCCGTCAAGTAAAACGCCGTCTCGAACCCGAACAACCCGTACGGCAAAAAGCCGAACTAGACCTCGATCTTACTTGAGAGCCAGTTAATTTAAACTAGAGTAGTGAATAATTGACTATCTAGATATGAATTCCAAAAACTCTTCGCCACTGGTTCCAACCATTTGGTTGAGTTTGGTGACCAGTCCTTTTATCCTTGGTTTTCTTGCCGTCAGCTTTTTGAGCGAAACCTCGATCCAGTTAGGTCGAGCTAGCGAAGAACTGTTCCGTGGTACTCGTTTACCCGTACTTCACTTCCCTAACTTTGAACCCGAAGTAGAAGAAGAGTGAACTATCCATCAAATCACGTGAGGGCTTTCTACCCGACTGTCCAACGGTAGATTTCTTTCGTCCCCTACTACTAGGTCTTACATCTGGACAGTAGGCTGTAGCTCTAGTTCCTGTGGTCGAAGGTCCCGAAGGTATGTTTCTAGATGCGTTGATATCTCTAATGAGTGTTGAGTCCCGCAACTAGGGCATTGCCCATGTCTTACATCCAGTGTCAGGTCGCTTACTTGATGGAGACAGTTATTACAAGTTTTACTAGAAGCAAAGAAACGGTCTACCTCTTTTATAAAAAATTCTATGGTAATTAGAGCGTCTAAAAAGAAATTATCAAAATTAGATACAAGTTCGCTTTCATGATGGGCTGTCTTGCAAGGAAACCTCGCAAGTTTATACGCTCTGTCCCGCTGATAAATCGGGGGACTTCTCGCTTACATAGGTAAAAAGTTTAATGTTGGTGAAAGCTTGACAGTTATCGACTCGAGGATGTTTGATTTTTAACGATTGATTCAGTATTCATTAAAACCACTAGTAAGTACGTTAATCTCTAATATTATTAATACTATTGACTTAATCAACATTGATTGTCAGGGTATTTGACTTTCTCTTAATGGAACTGGCCCGACAACCAGGAATTAAAGAAAGTAAACATCGAATTTAATAATTAATATAGAGCCAGAGGTTTTTATGGGTCCGCTGCTTCAATCTTCCTCGTCAGATGTTAGTATCTTTTCGACCTCTCATTTACTACTACGCCATCGACTCAAACTAGTAGAAAAATTATGGGAGTCGGTATTGCGTTCCGAGTGCGGACAAGAGATGGTCGATTTACTAAAGCAAATGCGCGCTCTATCTTCTCCCGAAGGACAAGCGACCGAACAACTTCCCCAATCCTCAGTACCTCATCTAATCGAAAAGCTGACTCTTAACGATGCTATTCAAGCAGCTCGTGCGTTTGCCCTATATTTCCAGCTAATTAATATAGTCGAACAGCACTACGAGCAACGAGACCATAAATTATCAAAGTGGACAATTCCCCAGGCAAAACCCAGAGAAAAAGAGAACGAAAACGACAAAAATTTAGGTGTGCCTAACGGGCTTTCAACTAATATTCCGGGGGCAAATCATTTAGAGCAAAACTATGCCAAACAAAACGGTCAGTTAGCCAAACCAGGCACATTCCACTGGCTATTTCCCTATCTTAAAAAGATTAATATGCCGCCGCAACTAATCCAGCGGCTACTAAATCAACTGGATATCCGTCTGGTCTTTACGGCTCATCCTACAGAAATTGTGCGTCATACGATTCGCAAAAAACAACGACGAATTTCCCATATTCTCCAAAAACTAGATGTAGCAGAAGAAACTTTTCGCGGAATAGAACTGACCAATTCCTGGGAAGCAGAAGAAGCAACTAACCAACTAGCAGAAGAAATTTTGTTGTGGTGGCGTACAGATGAATTACATCAATTTAAACCAAAGGTTATAGATGAGGTAGACTACGCTCTTCATTATTTTCAAGAAGTGTTATTTGACGTGATTCCGCAATTATCTTCTCGTCTTAAGCAAGCTCTGCGCAACTCTTTTCCGCAGTTATCACTCCCCTCAAACAACTTTTGCTATTTTGGTTCGTGGGTAGGAGCAGATCGTGATGGAAATCCCTTTGTAACTCCTCAAGTAACCTGGGAAACTGCTTGCTATCAAAGAAGTATAGTTTTAGAAAAATATCTTGAATCCGTCAAGCAACTAAGGGAGATATTAAGTTTATCTCTTCATTGGAGTAACGTATTACCAGATTTACTCGACTCTCTAGAAAAAGACCGACAACAAATCCCCGAAATTTACGAAGAATTAGCGATTCGCTATCGTCAAGAACCTTATCGGCTAAAGCTAGCTTATATCGAACAAAGATTGAAAAACACCCGCGATCGCAACCGAATTCTCGCTCAGACTCGCGGAACACACGCGATCGCCGAGCTTAACTCGGAGCAGATTTATCATTCTGGAGAAGAATTATTAGCCGAGTTGAAACTAATTCAAGACAATTTAGCTCAAACTGGTCTCAATTGTCGGGAACTTGATGATTTAATCTGTCAGGTAGAAGTTTATGATTTTAACCTAACTCAGTTAGATTTTCGGCAAGAATCTAGCCGACACGCCGAGGCAATTGAAGAAATCGCCGAATATCTTCAAATCTTACCTAAACCTTATAACGAACTCTCGGAAGAAGAAAAAACTGCCTGGTTAATTGAGGAGCTGAAAACCCGTCGTCCTCTAATTCCAGCGGAGATGCCTTTTTCTCCTGAAACCTGCGAAGCGATCGAAACTTTGCGGATGTTGCGACAGCTACAGCAGGAATTTGGTTTAAATGTCTGTACGACTTACATCATCAGCATGACCAATCACGTCAGTGATGTGTTCGAAGTAATGCTCTTGGCCCAGGAAGCGGGACTATACGACCCAGCTACTAGCCGAATGACCCTGAGGATCGTCCCCTTGTTCGAGACTGTAGAAGATCTCAAACGCTCTCCTGACGTGATGCATGCTTTATTTGAGCTACCACTCTATCGGGCGGCTTTAGCAGGAGGATACGACCGACTAGCAAAACTGCAAGGGAAGGAGCTGGAGCAAGAACCGGAACCGCCTCCTCTAGAACCAGCTAATCTGCAAGAAGTAATGCTGGGTTATTCCGATAGCAACAAAGATTCTGGTTTCTTGAGTAGTAACTGGGAAATTCATAAAGCACAAAAAGCTCTGCAACAAATAGCTGGAGAATACGGGATCGCTCTACGTATTTTTCACGGAAGAGGCGGTTCTGTCGGACGGGGTGGCGGTCCGGCTTATGCGGCAATCCTAGCGCAGCCTACTGATACAATTAAAGGCAGCATTAAGATCACCGAACAAGGAGAGGTTCTTGCTTCTAAGTATTCCTTACCCGAGCTTGCACTGTATAACTTAGAAACGATTACTACTGCGGTTATTCAATCGAGTCTCCTGAGAAATGGCTTCGATCGCATTAAACCATGGAACGAGATCATGGAAGAATTAGCGACGCGAGCGCGAGCTGTTTACCGTTCTTTAATATACGAACAACCAGACTTTGTCGATTTCTTTTTTTCGGTTACTCCCATCGATGTAATCAGTCAATTGCAAATTGGCTCTCGTCCTTCTAAACGTCCCAGCAAAAAGACCAATACACTCAAAAAAAGTATCGGTAGTCTGCGAGCTATTCCTTGGGTATTCAGCTGGACGCAAAGTCGCTTTCTCTTACCTGCCTGGTATGGTGTCGGTACTGCTTTAAAAGAATTTCTCGACCAAGAGCCAGAAAAAAATCTCAATTTACTGCGTTACTTTTACTTCAAATGGCCCTTTTTTAGAATGGTGATTTCCAAAGTGGAAATGACTCTTGCCAAAGTCGATCTCCAAATCGCAGAACATTACGTTAACGAGCTATCTCGACCGGAAGACCAAGAACGTTTTGACCGACTGTTCCAGCAAATTGCCCAAGAGTATCACTTGACTAAAGAAATAATCTTAACGATTAACGGTCAAAAAAAATTACTCGATGGCGATCCCGAATTACAGCGTTCGGTGCAATTGCGTAATGGAACGATCGTGCCTTTAGGCTTCCTCCAAGTTTCCCTGATTAAAAGACTGCGTCAATACGAACGGTCAAACGTGGTTCACTTTCGTTTTAGCAAAGAAGAGCTACTGCGAGGGGCAATGTTAACCATTAATGGGATTGCTGCCGGCATGAGAAATACGGGTTGAGTATCTTATTATGGATTATCAAAGACCGATTTGACTAGCGATTGAAGCGATCGCTGCGCTTTGGCAAACAAAGAGCTTTCTTGGCGTAAAAATACCCGAGCGCAATTGCGTCCCGGCATACCTGAAATAGAACCCCCTGGATGAGTACCCGCACCAGTTAGATATAAATTTTGAATTGGGGTGGTGTAGTTGGCAATTTCGGGTAAAGGTCGCAGGAAAATCATCTGATCCAGACTCATATCTAAATGGTAGTAGTTACCTTTATATGCGCCCAATCTCTCTCCCAATTGGGCTGGACTTTCTACGCGACGAGCAATAATAGCTTGTTTGACATTGGGTGCATATTCAGCTAGTTTGTCGATTACCCTATCTGCTACTTGGTGCTTCAATTCATCCGTCCAACCCGTACCGTGTAAACCAGTTCCTTCTTTGCCAGCGATCTGATAGGGGGCAAAAAATTCAATCCAGAGAGTATGCTTGCCTTCGGGAGCGAGAGATGGATCGAGTACTGACGGTACATCCAGATATATAGAAGGATTTTGGTCGGGAATTTGTCCCATCATAGCCAAAGAGTGAGCTTGTTCTACATGACTGACGGAATCGGCAATTAAAATCGTGCCGATTCCATAGTCGTCTTTGTGGTCGTAAGCCTCGAAACGAAGGGGTTCGGACAAGGCGCAGTCGATTTTGAGAATTGTTTCGTTGTTGTTAACCGTTCTGCGTTCGATCCTTTCTCTCAACTGACTATCTATTACTCCCGGTTCGATTAACTGTAAAAATAATCGTCGCGCATCAATATTAGAAATTACTCCTTTACGGGCGCGGTATTCTTCACCACCAGCTACTTTAACTCCGACAGCACGATTGCCATCGACAATTACCTCCTTAACTAATTGTTCGGTTAAGATTACTCCTCCTTTAGCAGTAACTAACTTAACCAAGGCTTGCGTCAGTGCCCCCGTTCCGCCACGGGGTCTTGCCATTCCTGGCTGGTGGCGCATCGCCAGCATCATCAAACCAGCAGTCATGCCTTTTTGAGAGGGAGGGGCACCAATTTCCGCTGCCAGTCGTGCCAGGGGTGCTTTGACAATTTCCGTGTCAAACCATTCACTGAGGATGTCTTCTGGAGAAGTAATCATCGTACGGATAAAGTCTAGCGCTTTTTGTTTAGAACCAACTAACCCCAAGGCATCTATTAGGTTATTTTTGCTGTAATTTGTAGCAATATCGAGAACAGATTGAGGCGAGGCATTAAACCAAGGAGCGATCGCACTCATCACACGAGACCAATACTCGACAAATTCTCGATATTTCTGGGCATCCCTTTCACTGTATCGAGCAATGGCAGCGCAGGTTCGCTCGACAGATTTATATGCTAAAAAGTATTTACCATCGGGATGGGGACAAAATGTATGAGGGTCGCAGTGCAAATATTCTAAGCCATAGCGGTGTAGTTCTAGTTCTTGAATTATTGGTCCGAGAAAAATAAACTCGTGATCGATCGCACAGAGATTAAACTTAAAGCCAGGTGCTTGTTCGGGTATAGCTTCTTCCGTGGTTGCTGCCCCTCCGGGAACTGGTCGTTTCTCTAGTAACAACACGCTAAATCCAGCTTTTAGTAAATAAGCAGCACAAACCAAACCATTGTGACCTGCACCAATGATAATTACCTCGTAATTCATAAAGTTTTGATTCCTTTGCTGGGGTTAGCATACTCATACTTAAACCGAGCTTACCAAAATCTCAGTTAAGCTAAAAGGAGAAGACTTCGGTTTTCACGGTTATCTTTTTTCCTTTGCTATACTTACTTAAAACTACTTTTATACTTCACCGCGATCGTCTATGAGTTTTGTTGTTGAAGTCATCAAACCTAAAGGTATTTTAGACGAAACAAAAGCCACTGAATTTCGCCAAAAGATTAGCGAAACTATTAAGAGCGGAGCCAAAGTTATTTTAGTAGATTTTAGTGACGTTACTTTTATGGACAGTTCCGGTTTAGGAGCTTTAGTTTTTTCTTTAAAAACTGTGCGGGCTGCTGGGGCACAACTTTTTCTCTGTTCGATTAACGAGCAAATTAAAATGTTGTTTGAATTGACCAGCCTGGATAGTATTTTTAATATTGTTACCGACCGAGCCGAATTAGAACGCAGCCTTCAATAATAGCAAATCCCTCTTGTGAAAATTTACTTAGAGCGCTCGTTAGAGTTAGTTAATAAGAAAGTTTTTTTCAAAAGAAATCAATCTGTACCATCGAAACATCGTCTTCAAATTCAAGCTGGGGATGCCATTCTTTAATAAACTGTAGTAACTGATTGAGATTACGACTAGAAACTTTTTGATATTTTTTGAGCAACATAATTAAGTTTTCTAGACCCAATAATAACCCATCACTTTGCTCTACTTCATAAATTCCGTCACTAAAAAGATAAAGACTAGAGCGAGAATTAATAAAACAATAATCATTTACATACTTGACATGGGGAAACATACCGATAGGAATTCCAGGAGTTCTCAGTCGAATTTCCTGCAAATTTTTTCCTGATTCGGGAACGAGTAAAATTGCAGGAGGATGTCCCGCACTAGCATAAATTAATTCCCGCTTTTTCTGGTTATAAACTCCGTACCAAATCGTAAAGTATTTGTCGTTGCGATCGCTCATCTGAAAAGTCTGATTTAAACCCCGCAAAACATCATTGGGCTGATAATAATTAACCTTACTCAATCCTCGGGAGCGGAGCAGATTAATTACTGAGAGAGAAGGTAAACAAGCGCGCAAACCGTGTCCGGCAACATCGAGTAAATAAAAAACAAGATTATTGGCATCCAGCCAAAAATAATCAAAGCTATCTCCTCCTAACTTCTTTGAAGGAATAAACTGCGCGTCAATGGCTAAAGATTTATGTTGTAGAGGTTCTGGCAAAATAGAGATTACATATTCGGCGGCTTCTGCTAGTTCTGCTTCTAGCATTTGTTTTTGCTGTTGCAAGTCGCGACTGAGTTGATGTAACCTAAGTCCGGCACGAACGCGAGCTTGCAATTCATACATATCAATCGGTTTACATAAAAAATCATCCGAACCCGCATCCAATCCCTTGACTCTATCTTCTACTGAGCCGAGAGAAGTCAGCAAAATAAAAAAAGTAGTGGATAATTCGGGAGTCGCTTTAATTTGACGGCATACTTGTAAGCCATTGAGGCGAGGCATAATCCAATCGCAAATTATTAAGGCAGGACGAATTTCCATAGCCTTAAGCAAACCTTCTTCGCCATCACTAGCTAAAGTAATATCGTAACCTTGACTTGCTAGAGTTCTCTTAAGCAGTAATTGCGTTGCTACATCATCATCAATAATCAGGATTTGAGCCATAACGAACAGATATTCTCCATCCCCATACAAAAAAATTAATTAACTTTTTATGATTGACATTAATTAAATTGATATTAATCAAAAGTAATAAAAATGAGGAAAAAATTTAGGAAACAGTCACCAGTTATCAGTTACCAGTTATCAGGTTTTAGGTTAAGTAATACTCTAACTAATACCTAACACCTCTCTAAGCCAATTAACGATTCCCTAACTTGAAACAAGAAATCTAGTGACAAATGATCGATGACAATTACGTTACTTGTGAATGGTTAGCACGGCAACTCAAATCGTCCGTCAAGCTCGATCGCTCAAAGTTAGTAGTAATAGACTGTCGTTTTCAACTACTAAATCCAACCTGGGGTTACGAGCAATATCGTCTCACTCATATTCCCGGTGCTTATTATCTCGATCTCGATCGCGACTTATCTGCTCCCGTTCAGTCCCGTGGAGGTCGCCATCCCCTACCAGAAATAGAGCCGTTTGCCCGTAAATTAGCCGATATGGGCGTAGTTAAAGATGAAACTTTGGTAGTAGCCTACGACGACTCTCGTTTTGCTTTTGCCGCACGTTTGTGGTGGTTATTGCGCTATTTGGGTCACGAACGAGTTGCTCTTCTAGATGGTGGCTGGACGGCGTGGCAGAGTGGCGGCTATCCGGTGAGTGAGGTAGTTCCCCAACCTCAATCTGGTTCTTTTGTCCCCGAGCCGCGAACCGATTGGATTGTCGATCTCGAAACAGTAAAGGTGCGCAAAGACATATCCTCGGTAGTATTAGTCGATTCGAGAGATAGCGATCGCTATGCTGGTGTTAGAGAGCCAATCGACCCCATTGCCGGTCATATTCCTGGGGCAGTTAACTCTCCCTGGCAACGGGTTACCGATGGACAAGGCTATTTACGTCCTCTTCAAGAACAGCAAGAACTATGGGCTGACTATCAACAAGCCGATGAAATCATTGTATATTGTGGGTCTGGGGTTACTGCCTGTGTTAATTTATTTTCTTTACATCTAGCAGGCATCGAGGGAGTCAAGCTCTATGCCGGTGGTTGGAGTGACTGGTGTTCTTATGGCAGAGGGACGGGGCTTACAAGGGGGCGCGCCCGACGAGTCGGGCAGTTCACTGAATTCGCCCCACAGCCCCTCCAGAAGGCAGAAGGCAGAGGGAAGGAGTAGGATTTTTAAACTGTAATAGTGAAAAAAAAGACCAGCGACGAGATCGCTGGTTCTTCAAAAAGTTGTTGTCGTATAATCCTGGAGAAATCTTAGCTGCGCGTTCCCAATTTTGGCAACTAAACTAGATTTCTTACTAAGAATTGTAACAGGAGATACGGCTAAATTGTAAAAAAAAATAAAAGAGTCGATTTAGTTGGTAACGTCCGCATAGTTTTTTGCTAGCTGGGGACGACCCCAAATAATTCGTTCCTGTTTATAGATAGCCATTCCTGGTTTTGCTCCTTTGGGTTTGTAGACATTTTTTGGTTCGGTATAGACTACGGGTACTCGTTCGCTTTCACGACCTTGGCTGTAATAAGCTGCCAGGTCGGCAGAAAATTGTAAGTCGGCTTCATTGGGCACCGTTCCTGGTTCTAGGCGTAGCAACACGTGACTGCCAGGAATTTCCTGCGTATGAAACCAAAGGTCGTAATCTCCAGCCACGCGGAAAGTTAGGCGATCGTTTTGGCGGTTATTGCGCCCGATCCACAATTCAAAGCCTGAAGGTGTTTTATAGCAATAGGGTTTGGAATCGTTACTGACAACTTGGTAGCTGCGTTGCCGAGCATCTGCTAGATAATTTTGCTCGATCAGTTCCTCGCGAATTTCTGCGAGGGTTTGTAAGTCTTCGCGAGTGGTTTGCTCCTTGCAGTCGCGGTGCGCGCGATAATCTGCCAACTGACTTAAAGTAGCTGATAGCTGCTCTAAATACCTTATTTCTGACTCTACTTCCTCCAGTAAAGGGACGACTGCATCTTTTGCCCGCTTGAGTTTTTGATGATTTTTATAGAGAGATTGGGCATTTTGCACTGCATTTTTTTCGGGATCGAGTTTAATCGCGATCGGCTTATTCGTCTCAAAATCCGACAGGGTAATTGAAGTCATTCCCGGTTGCCATTGGTGCAGATGAGCCATAAGTAGGTCGGCTTGTTGGCGATAGGCTTCTGCTTCGCTCGATTGCTGCAACCGTTTTTGAAAAATCGCTGCTTTTTGTTGAAGTTTCTTGAGCAAATTAGTGACTTTCTGCATCAGTTGATGAAGCAGTTGTTTAAACTCCTGTTGATTCAATTCATCCGTATAGTAACGATTGAGTAAACTTTGTACATTGGGAGCAGACTGACTCATATTCCAACCCAAAACTGTGTAACCTTCTTCCGTCCAGCCTGGTTGAAATTCTTTTGTTTGCAAGATCTTCAGCCATTTTTGCCAGTAGGTAAATAATTTTTCCCAATCGGACTGCTGCAAACTTGTTGTGGCTCGTTCCGGTTCGAGATCTGCTGCTTGAATTATCTCAGTAGCAATCCTAGGACTTAAACCTCGATAACTGTCTAGTAATTGTCGTTTAAGCTTACCAGGAATAAGACTGACTCGTTCTTGCCAGCTAGTGAAGGATTCATCTAATTTAGGTAGAGTTCCTAACAGTGGTGGAGGCAATTCATAGGGTTGTCCCGTCTGTATCGGACGAACGCTAGATTGAGAAGGACTGACTTGATGGGCTGCCGTGACTATTTGTCGGTTAGCATCGGTAAGAATAACGTTGCTATATTTGCCCATAATCTCGACATAGAGATGCCATAGAGGTTCTTCTCCAGGACGCTGGCCGAATTGTAAGTCTAAAACTCTTTCCCACGGAGCAACTATTTCTATGGCAATCAAAGCTAAACCATTGAGTTGATGTCGCAGTTGATCGCTAAAAGTAAAAGTATCGGGAGTACGGGGAGGGGGATCGCCAAGACAAATTCTCGCTGCTTGAGCATGCCAACAAATAGTTAACCATTCTCTTTTTTTGAGAGTACGTAAAGCAAGGGCAATGGTATAGCGATCGCGCTGATATACTTGCTCTGTACGAGCCGGTATCCAATCTCGACGCAGTTCGGCACAAGCGGCAATTAAAGTAGTATAGTCTACAGGTTGCATGAGAATACTAAAAGTGAGGTTTTCGAAATATAAATCGCTTATCCTTGCTATTCCGCCATAGGCATGCGTAGCATCTCCTCAGGGGAATTTTCGCTCGGATTTTTTAAGAATTATGAATGTCGAATCAGTTTTCGGCGTTCTTTCGTTGCCGGACAATTTAAATAATCAGAAAAAACTGAAAAAAAGCTAAAAAATCCTAAAATACTATCGATTTCATAACTTTTAAGCTTGTAAAGCTTGTTTGTTATCTATAACATTAAGATTATATTTTTCTATTCCCCTCCACTGCATCTTAGAAATTTGACAATCATGGATATCCAGCTCATTAATATTGGTTTCGGAAATATTGTCTCGGCTAACCGTATTATTGCGATCGTTAGTCCGGAGTCGGCTCCGATTAAACGGATCATTACCGAAGCGAGAGAACGAGGTCAGTTAGTAGATGCTACTTATGGTCGCCGAACCCGGGCAGTAATCATTACTGATTCGAGTCATGTAGTTTTATCAGCGATTCAGCCAGAAACCGTGGCTCATCGTTTTGTAGTTAGTAAAGACTCTCAGGGAAATAATAACTGATCGATAGTTAAACAGTTACCCAAACAAATTCAATGTCAGCAGGTAAACTGATTGTCATTACCGGACCCAGTGGTGTTGGGAAAGGTACCATCGTGCGATCGCTCATAGCACGTCATCCGGAACTTTATCTTTCCATATCGGCTACTACCAGACAGCCTCGTCCTGGAGAAATTGATGGCAAAGATTATTACTTTGTCAGTAAAGAACAGTTTGAGAGGGCGATCGAACGGGAAGAATTATTGGAATGGGCCGAATATGCTGGTAATTACTACGGTACGCCAAAAACTAGTGTAGAAGAACAAATTAATCAAGGTAAATGGATACTGCTGGAAATTGAATTAATCGGCGCTAGAAAAGTCAAAAAAATTTTTCCCGATGCCTTACTTATATTTATCTTACCTCCTTCACTAGAAGAATTAGGGCGAAGATTAAGAGGAAGGGGTCAAGACTCACCAGAGGCCATCTCCCGTCGTTTAGTAAGAGCTAGAGCAGAAATAGAGGCTAAAGATGAGTTCAATATCCAGATTGTTAATGACGACTTGGAAACTGCTATTGAAGAAATAGAAAAAGCCATTTTTGGTCAGTAGTTATCTTGAACAGGAGTCAGAATTCAGGAGTCACCGAGTCAGGAGATTAATAATTTTTCACTGTTTAACTGATGACTGGTGACTGTTCTCTGTTCCCTGTTCCCTTTTGCCTTCCGCACAGCGGTAGTAGTTAGTTACAATCAAAGTGAACTTCTCAAGCAGACTATAACTAGATGATTCCTACTGTTATTGAAACTTCAGGTCGTGGCGAACGCGCTTTTGATATTTACTCTCGCCTCCTGAGAGAAAGAATTGTCTTTCTAGGACAGCAAGTTGACGATGAAATTGCTAACTTAGTCGTGGCGCAGCTTCTCTTTTTGGAAGCAGAAGACCCAGAAAAAGATATTTATCTTTATATCAATTCTCCTGGTGGTTCTGTCTCTGCCGGACTAGGTATCTTTGATACTATGAATCAAATTCGTCCCGATGTCTGCACGATTTGTCTTGGGTTGGCTGCTAGCATGGGTGCCTTTTTACTCAGTGCCGGAGTGAAAGGAAAGCGAATGAGTTTACCTAATTCGCGGATCATGATTCACCAACCTCTAGGAGGGGCACAAGGACAAGCAACAGACATTGAAATTCAAGCCAAAGAAATTTTGTATCTCAAAAAACAACTGAACGAACATTTAGCTCGACATACGGGACAACCTATAGAAAGAATAGAAGAAGATACGGAAAGAGACTTCTTTATGTCTGCAGAAGAAGCAAGAGATTATGGTTTAATCGATTTGGTTATTACTCGTCGTCCTTCTGCGATAAATCCTCCTGAAATTTTGAATTAATAGATTGTAGGTTTGGGTATTGGATAGGATATATGACGGTTTTCGCTTAAGTCCAAAGTTCCCTCGTAGAGACGTAGCATGATGCTACGTCTCTACAAAATTTTAAAATAAATAAAAAAAGCCGCTTGCATCCAAGCAGCTTGACTCACGATTGCTCATCGCTAAAAACCAATTATTTATTTTAAAATCGTCCGCTTTGAAAACTCATCATGACAATAACTCCTATGCTCGTTAGTACCAATAACAAAGCAAGTCCAATCATTTGTCCTAATGAGGATTGGGATGTGGTTTTCATGGCATTATACCTATTAAACTAAGTTTACTATCAGTGAAATTTGCAACAAACCAAAAAGAACAAGAGAAAAGTAATAGGGGATCGAGCTTTTTATTTAAATCTATTTTTTTCTTTTATTAAAAAAAAGCTTTATAACTCCTAATATTATCTAAACTATTTACCTAGCGACTCATAAACGAAACTTTTCTTAATTTAAATTTATGTAAATTAACTAATTACAACAAAAATTTCTGAGTATTATTACTCAGAGACTGAAAAACTAATGAAGAGAAAACCCAGTAGCTCGATGCCAAATTCTTTAGTTAGTTAACCCGTGTTTTAGGGCAAAACGAACTAATTCGGTGCGACTATTAGTACCCGTTTTACTAAATAAACGGCTGACGTATTTTTCAACATTTCTAACGCTAGTATTTAGTTCGCGGGCAATTTCTTTATTCATTAAGCCTTGTGCCACTAAATCGAGAACACTTTGCTCTCGCGGAGTTAGTTCAATATTCAGGGGTGAGGAAGTTGGCGTGAAATTCGCATTTTGTCCCAGCCTTTCATCTAACTTACCTTTAATTTCTTCTAATTCCCGAGCAATTTTTTCTAAATCCGAACTATTAGTAGTTTCTTTATCAGTTAAGCCACGTCTTTCTAATAAATTTTTGACAATTGCTTCTAATTCTTCTGGATCGAATGGTTTGGGTAAATAAGCATCGCAGCCAGCTTCGTAACCTTGAATGCGATCGCTCGTCATGCCTCTAGCAGTGAGAAAAACTACTGGAATAGCTTGATAGCGAGGATCTTCTCTTATCTTGTGTAGAAATTGATAGCCATCTACTTGAGGCATCATAATGTCGGAGACGATCAGATCTGGTTTATCTGTCTCTATTTGTTCCCAAGCTTCTGTGGCATTACTTGCTACCTGAACTTGAAATTCGTCGTTATCTTCCAGATAAGCTTGTACTGATTCTCTGATACCCGGCTCATCGTCTACCAATAGTATTTTTTGTGGCTTGGACATCTCTATTCTCTATCTTCTATTCTCTATTGTGCCAGATTGCCCTTTTTTTGCTGATGAAGATAACTTTATTTCTTTCTAATCGTTAATCAGGCTCAAAAGCTCGAAACCTATTTTTCTTCTTCCTGAAGGATAGGAAAAAATACCAAATAGCAACTGGCGTAAAATCCAAGTACGGAGATAGGGTAGTAGTAAATTTTTACTGCATTTTTGGAAAAGCCAACTAACTACTATCAATGCTAATAGTAGAATCGGAGGAAAGATATCCAACAGTTGGAAAGAAAAAAAAGCGATCGCGATAATGATGGGTAAAGCTAAACCCCAAAATAACCAATCGCTGTAATTTGTAGGTTGGAGTGGTAATTGGTCGAACATTTGTGCAAGCGACCAGTAATGTATAGAAATAATACTATTTAGCCAGCAAGAATTGTCCAAGCGATCGCGACGAATTTGTTGCTCGATTTTTCCTTCTAGAGAAATTACACTTTGCACGATTGCTATTTCTTGCTCTCGTTCCTGATAATAAGTGCAAAAAGTTAGTCCTGACTGGAAATAATTGTATTGGTTTAGAAGGACATAATAGCGAAAATCTGCGAGTAAAGCGGGAGAAAGAAGAAGTTGCTGATTCTTGGCTCTAGCTTCCTGAAATTCCTTGAGGTTATCTTTGTTGAAATGAAAAGAAATTCTTTGAGGAATAAATCGGTGACGATTTAGACGTTTTCGATCGATGTGAATGCACTCGCAGAGCATTTTTAATAATTTTTTTTAGCTCATGAATTTTTTATCCTCTTCTCTGTCTGGAAGATATTTAGAATAAATTCTAGAAGTCCCCGCCATTGCTGTTCTCCCAGTCGCACGCCTTTTTTGTGAATGGCTAAGATGAGATCTTTATGAGGATGAGTTAATAGGTCTTGACAATAGCGATTGACAATTTTGCCATCTAGCCCGATTAGAGTTTGCGCATAGGTTATTTCTTTTACTTCGATTATTTTATCGTGGAGTGGAGATAGTTCTGATTCTAACTGACATAAATATTTGTTGCGTTTATCTAAAGCCATTTTTACATTTCCCAGCCTACGCAAAACTCTCAGAAAATAATAATCGTGTAAAAGTTGCTGAACCGCCGATACAGCTTCGGAGTTTTCAGCAGAAGATGGTTGGGGTAGACTAGTCGGAATTGCCTCCCAATCAGAGTTAGGCTGAGCGAGTAAAGATAAATTTCTGTTGAGATGAGCAGCTAGGGGGGGATTATACAAATCTGAATTGGGATTGCTAAGCAGCAAAATATACTCTAGTTCTAGCTGACGGCGAAGATTGAGATAGCGATCGCGCAAAGAGGGATGAATGTTTAATTGTTCTAGATAAGATTGAGAAATTGGATAGATAGCCTGATATATTTCCCAAGGAATTACTTGCTCCTCGACAATTTCCTCAACGATTGTCGTGTTAACTTCCAAGTCAGAAAGTTCTCCAAGAAGATCGCTTAAAAAGTTAAGGGAACGTTCCAACCGTTTTTGGAGGCGATCTCGCTTTGCGAGTGCTGCCGCACCGCTTTTATCCCTTTCTTGGCGTTTGGGAAAGATAGCTGTTAATTGTCTTGTTCGTCTTGCTGTCACAGCTTTCTATCTCATTAATTAGATACTTAGATTAATGACTAAATAATACGCTGATTCTGCTGAGAGCGATCGATTGAAGTTCATAATTCAGGAGTCACCGAGTCAATGGATAATTAATAATTATCAATTCTCAATTGTCAATTATTGACTGTTCCCTATTTCCTGTTTTCAGGAGAATTGTTTTTTTTCCCTTCTTGCCACTCTTCTGATTCTTCTTCCCCCTCTAGAGAAGCGAGATCGAGCAAAGCAGTATCATCTTCTTCTAACCAATCACCCCAATCTTCTTCTTCTCCTTCTGTAGGGATAACTTCTTCATTTTCTTCTAAATCTTCAAGAGATAAGATGTACGCCTGTGTCTCAGCTTCTGCCTCTCTAGATTCGATGGTAGTTTGTTCTGCCTCAGTTTCTTCCTCTTGTTGTCTGTCTAGATCCGATTCGACACTAGTTGGAGTAGGAATGCGATCCCGCTTTGCGGGTGCTGCCGCACCGCTAATATCAGAGTGAACTTGTTCTGCCGGTGGAGTCGCGGTATCGTTTTTAGCGATCGCCTTTTCACCGGGTAAAGATTCGGTTGCCACATCCAACCAGCCGAACTCGCGATAATTACCTTCTATTTGCTGCTTTTGCAAGGTAACCAACAGGCGAAACATTTGTTGGAGACTTTCTAAATTTTGGGCAATAGTTTGATGTCCTTGGTTAACTTGTTGGCAATGAAACTGCTGCACTTTTTGATAAAGAGGATTACCAAGAAATTGCTCGTCGATTTGGTTGTCAATTTTGCCTTCAACCAAGTCGAGCCGAGTGCGCAAGCGGTAAAGCAAGCGCGGTGCTGAAGAAGTTGCCGACTGAGGAAAATTCTTTTCAGGAGAGGCTATCGAGGTAGTAATATTTAACTGGTGAGCTTTGCTCATAGCCAGAACGAATGCATCAGTTAATTTTCCTGCCCTGAGAGCCTTTCTAAATTCATCACTAGATGCCATAGTTCGAGTATTTTCTCTCTGATTATTTCTTTGTGCTCTTTCTTAGCGTACTTTGTTGGCGTGCTTTGCAACGGACTTCAATGGGACAAACTAGTTCGCCTCTCAGTCTTGCCTTTGCATGAGGCTAAATTATCTTTCTCAAATCGCTTTAGCATGAGACAGTTTTAGCCAAAGACTACTTATTCTTTTTGAGAAGGTGAAATAATTGGTTGTTCTCCCGATTGAAGATGGCGAAACGACGATTGGGGTAACTCCGATAGAGTATTCGTTAACACGATCATCATTTTTTGCAAGCTTTCTAGGTTTTTAAGTAAAATTTCCCTGCTTTGTTCAACTTGCTCCAGATGAAGTTGCTGTAGTTCTGCGTAGGCTTCCTTACCAATCAATTCGCTGCCAATTTCGTTTTCTACTTCGCCTTCTAATATATTGATCCGAGTGCGCAGGCGGTATCCTGGTGGTGGTTCCTCTGAGTCCAAAGATTGACTGTCAGAAGAAACCCAAGTAGTAATTTTTAATTCCATCGATTCGCTCATAGCCAGAGTAAGAGCATCGAGAATTTCTCCGGCTTCGATCTTTTCTCTGAATTCTTCAATTATGGTCATAGTTGTTAATGCTCACAAATTAATAATTGAGGATGAGGGTAGCATTATCTGCCGAGTTAGTTATCTTGAAAACTTCCTTCCTAACAAAGACAAGCTTTAAGTTTCTTCTTGCCAAAAAAGGGTAGATTACTTTCCCCAGAAATCTGTGACATTGTAGCCTAAATCGCTCAACATCTGAGACAAAAGAGGTAAACTAAGACCGATGACGTTACTATGACAGCCTTCAATTTTTTCGACAAATAATCCCCCTTTGCCTTCTAAAGCAAAGCTCCCAGCACACTTGAGCGGTTCACCACTGGCAACATAATCAGCAATAGTGCGATCGCTAATTTGGGCAAAATAAACTTTAGTGATGCCGCAACGGATTAGAGTTTTTTGTTGCCTTAAATCGAGTAAAGCATGACCCGTATATAGAATTCCCTGTTGTCCTCGCATTTTTTGCCAACGGGCGATCGCTTCTCGGGCAGATTCTGGTTTACCGTGTATTTCTCCTGCTACTTCCAGAACGGAATCACAGCCTAAAATTAAAGCATCGCTAAACTGACTGGCAACGGTTTCTGCTTTACATTTTGCTAGAGTTTGTACTAATTCAACCGAATCCTCCTCTTGGATTTGGGATTCGACGAAATTACTTTGACAGACAAGAGGTTCGATGCCTGCTATTTGCAGGAGTCTGCGACGGGCAGGGGAGGCTGAAGCCAAAACAAAAGTAGGTAAGTTCACATTTCTAATTGTAGTTAACGGACAGAAAAGGAATTAGCAGCTACTTCAAATACGTCTTTAACTTTTTTCCAACGACTTTCAGTGGTAGACAGATTAAAGGTAAAAAGTTTGCCGCGACTGACAGCAACACTGGCAAGATTATGCCTTGGTCGATCGTTAGGTAAATTTACTGCATATTCGAGAATATAATAGGTTTTTCCGTTATTTTCACGAGATTCGGCTCGAAGAAATTCTGCTCGGCGATCGAGTTCGGGGTTATTATTTATATTTTGGAAGAAACGATATCCTACTTCTGTAGGAGTTCCCAAGTCTTCTAGACTCTTATCAGCGGGAACATCACTGACAATCACACTCAAATTTTCCGTGCGTTCTACTAGATCTCGCAAGACTACATCTACTCCAGCCGAGGCATTTTTTACATCGACGGGAATCCAACCATTAGGATAAAGAAATTCATATCCTTGGGCTGGGTTAACATAGCTTTGCATTGCCCCAACTCCGAAAGAGCAACTAGATAAAGCGAGGCTCACAATGAGTAGCAAAGCAACAGCAAGTGACTTCAACATTTTTCCCCAATCTTATATTTCAGCTGTTTTATTGTCCCATTTTTTCTTGGCGATTATTTTAGGAGGAATTACTCACTTTTGAGCTAGAATCTTCTCCAGCTACTTCATAAACGTCGATTCGCAGTCGCATCTCAGTTTGATAGGCATTTTCCCCCCAAAATTGAGCGATCGCATTGGTAGGCTCGGCTGAGATTTCTAATCTCTTACCGGGGATGCAGCTATAATTGCGAAGGCGATCGCCACAGCGTACTGCCATATCTCCCGATAATAAAGTTACAACAATCTTGGTTGCAGGAGGACGAATGTTGACAGAGAATCTCGCTCCTCCAGGCAAGAGGGTAAGAACATAAGTCTTTAAAGGTTGCACGGAAGAAGCTTTAGTAGGGCGGTGCACGCTTTTACTGTCATCAGTTTTTATTTCCGATGAATCCGAGATAGTTAGCTCGTTGCTCGTTGATGTATCTGTCTGAGACAGTAAAACAATACCAATCGAGTTGCCCGAATTAGTTGCTCTTAAAGGGAATTCATTAGTTAAAGGCAAACTATTAACCTTAATCTGAGTAACTAACCAAAGTAAAAATGCTAATCCAAGACTCAAAAGTAAATTTAGGATCGATTTCTTCCTTGTCTTTCGTAGCCAAGCCATTAAAACTCATACAAGAGGATTATTATCAAAATAGCTTTAAATATTAGCTAACAGCTAAGAGCTTTCAATTTGAGCCAATGTTCGATTTAAGCGAGGAAGATAGCGAGCAAACAGAAAAGAGCCTATAAGACAAAAGATTCCTTCAATTGCCAACGTATTTGTAGCACCGATGTGAATTGCCAAAGCACCAGCAAATAGGTTACCAAAAGGAACCATGCTCTCGGAAGCTACTGCATGCAAACTCATCACTCGTCCGCGCTTATCGCTTTCTAAAATTGTTTGTAAAACTGTGTTGCTAGCAGCGTTTTGTACCATCAAACAAAAGCCAACTACCAACACCATTAATAAAGAAAGCCACAAGACGCGCGAGAGAGAAAATCCGATTAAGGCAATTCCTAAAATTGCTGGAGATATAGCCAGCAGCTTGGCGAATCCTTTTACTTTTTGATGGGAACTGAGATAAACCCCACCTATGAGAGCACCTATTCCCGAAGTAGTCATCAGAAAGCCAAACACATCCGAATCTCCTCCAAGAACTTCGCTAGCAAGAATCGGTCCGAGAGCAATAAAAGGAGTACCCATAAAATAAACTAGGGCTAGCAATAGCAAAATCGAGCGGATAGGTAAGGAGTTAAAGCTGTAATTCAAGCCCTCTTTCAACTGTCCCCAAGCAGAATGAGCAACTGAAGTTCTTCTCTGACAGGAAGTAATATTCATTGCAAATAAGGCAGCGATAACTGCCACATAGCTGATGCTATCGATAAAAAAACACCAACTTGCTCCGATAGTTGTAATGATAATACCGGCAATAGCTGGTCCGATCAATCTCGCTCCGCTAGCTAGAGAGGAAGTAAGAGCGATCGCATTACCCAAATCTTCTTCTTTATCGACCATGTCAGGAACAAAAGCCTGACGAGTAGGTACTTCCACAGAAGCAATCAAACCGAGCGTGACGCTGAGCAAGAGTAAATACCATATATTAACTATACCCGTTAGAACCAGGATGGCTAAGACTGCGGAGCGAAGGGCAGTCAGTATTTGAGTAATAATCAAAAGCCGATAGCGATTGGAGCGATCGATAAAAACTCCGGCAAAAGGAGAAATCAGAAAAATAGGAATTTCGCTGATAAACCCCAGAATCCCAAGAGACAAAGCAGACTGAGTCAACTCATAAGCCAACCAAATCGTCGCTACTTGCGCCATCCAAGTGCCGATGAGCGATACACCTTGTCCGATAAAAAAAAGGCGAAAATTTCTCGACTGGAGCGATCGCAGGGTTACTTTTAGTTTTCTAATTGTAACGATGCCTATCTCATTCATTATTTAACTTATTCCTCATTCCCTTATGCTCAGCAACTACTGTTTTCAAGATAGATGCGGTTTAGAATAATTTAGGGTTATTAGAGTTATTCTGTAACAAACAAGGACGGGAATGAACGAAATTTGGTTTCGACCGCTGGTATGGGCAGACTATCGCCTAGCAGCATTATTTTTAGTAGGTATGCCTTTAGTGTTACTAGTTTGGGCTGTTGCGCGCAGAAAAGAAGCGATTCAAAAATTATTAATTATTTACTGGCGAGTTGCTAGTTTGTTAATGATTACAGTTTATCTAATGATTCCAGGTTGGAGAATTAGTTTTATTACTGCGATCGCCGGTCGAATTTTAATTCCTATTGCTCTTTGGTTTTGGGTCGATCTAAACGAAGAAATTAAGGATTTGCCAAAAAGTTCCCTCAAGCTAGTGTTTACTTCTTGGCGTTGGGCAACAACTATTTACTGTATTATTGGTGTAGCTGCCACTATTCCTTTTATTTCTTGTGCCTTTTCTGAAATTACTCTGGCAACATCTTCTTGTCAGGTTTGGTTGGAAGCTCCTCAACTGTATCGACAAAACTTTCATCCAGATCCTGGTAATGAAGGCTTTTTAGGATTTTTAGGAATGGTTGGACTCACTATTTATGTACTTTACCTGGCTTACTTTGTACTAGTTCGACTAGGCAAACAGGGACGTTCTGCTTTACAGTAATAAATTACTAATGGATAATTGATAATTATTCATTCAAGGTTTAAAGCCTCTCCCTAACGAGAGAAACAAAAAAATAATTTTCCGTTCTTTCAATCCTTTTCCTTTTAAGGAGAGATAATTATCAATTCTTGAAAGAAACGAGATGTCTCAATCGATCGCTCATCGTTTGGAACAGTATACTAGCCAACGTAAACAAGAAGTTTTAATCGTGACGGTGGAAATTTCGGGAGAAGCAGACACGGTTTTGATTTATAACGGTTTTTCTAGCTCTCTGATGCGTTCTACTAGTTACGATCCAGATGTACCAGTTATTCCACCAGGAGCAAATATCATCGCTATCGATCGCCTGACTAGTCCTTACAATCCAGCGCAACCGAATTACATACAACAAGGACTAACTTGGGAACAAATGGAATCTCTACTATTAGCAATGGGTATTTAAACTCTCTAATTAGGCTACGATTGCAGAATTACCATCAATTGGATATCCAACTGCCTTCCAAGCTGCCAAACCACCAATTAGTTCAGAAACGTTTTGATATCCAGCCGCACGGAGTCGAATTGCTGCTTCGGCGGTTTCTTCGTTAGTAGAACCATAAATATAGAGATCGCGAGTTAATTTGAGACTGCTTAAAGCACGCTCGACTAATTCTTCCAAGGGCATAGAAATCGCCCCCATTATATGACTATTATTGAAGGCTTTTCTGTCTCTAATATCAATAATCGTGAGAGCTGGTTTACCCCAGTCAAGACGCTCTTTGAGATCGAAAACGCGAGATTTGGGCTTAAGAGGTGAGGGAATAGGAATTAACAAAAAAGAATTGTTCATTGTTGGTTGTTGGGGGATGATTTAATCGCTATTTTTTGAGTGTAACAACAATTTTAAATTAGGTTAATTTTTTTTAAACAAATATTGACTTTAATCCCAATTAATAAAATGGCTTTCTAGAATCGGCTATCAATAAATGTCGGACACTTTCAAAGCGTTTTAGCCGAATCTTGTCACCTTTGTGTCACATAATTTTTTTAATCTATTCAATCGACCGATTCAGGAGAAATTATTGGGTCGAGTGAGCTTGATTTTAAAAACTTACTGTAGTTTCTGTACTTTATAAGTAATGACTGCTGAAGAACGAAGACTAAAAGAAAACCGCGAGCATACTGCTTACTGGCGCAGGTGGGGTCCTTATTTGAGCGAGCGTCAGTGGGGAACCGTACGGGAAGATTATAGTCCGGATGGTTCTGCTTGGGATTATTTTCCTCACGATGGTGCGCGATCGCGAGCCTATCGGTGGGGTGAAGATGGCATTGCTGGAATCTCTGACAATCATCAGCGGTTGTGTTTGGCGATCGCTTTGTGGAACGAACGAGACCCCATCCTCAAAGAACGCTTATTTGGCTTGACGGGACCTCAAGGAAATCATGGCGAGGATGTCAAAGAATATTACTGTTAAAAATAATTCTCCCTATGTCAAGGATGGAATAGAAAATTACATTATTCATGGCAAAACGGAAGCAGTCAATCCCGAACAACGAGGAACCAAAGTTGCCGCCCATTACGGTCTAACCCTGGAGGCAGGGGAAACTCAGGTTATCTGGTTGCGCTTGAGCGATGCGTCTCCTGAAATCTCTCGCCGACTGACTCGGATTTTTTTCAGGAATGGGGATAACCATCGCCCGGTTCATGGCGACAATTCCCTCTTTCAATCCCATCCTCACTGGAAAGATTTGCTTCTTTTTTACGAATACTTTAATGGTGATAATGGTGCTGGTTTGGGTGCCAATCACCAGACGGGTTGGACGGGATTGGTAACAACGCTCATTCACGATGGCGCGAGCGATTAATCACTTTCTTAAAAATATCTACAAGGGCGCATCGCGATGTGCCCCTACAAACGAAAATAAAATGAATGCAAATTCTTATCAACTCCAAAATGTACTGAACGCCCGTGCCAGACTGGGCGAATGTCCCCTGTGGGATGCCGAACGCAAACTTCTCTACTGGGTCGATATTTACAACTATCGGGTACATCAGTTCGACCCGTCTGCGGGAAGCGATCGCTTTTTTGATGTAGGCGATGCTGTCGGCTCGATTGCTTTGGCAGGAAGCGATCGCCTCCTCCTCGCGCTGCGCGAGCGCCTGGCTTTTTTAAATCTCCAAACCGAAGAAGTTACTTTCCTTATGTCAGTAGAAGCCGACAAACCGGACAATCGCTTAAACGATGGCAAGTGCGATCGCCAGGGTCGTTTTTGGTTTGGTTCGATGAGTGAAGCAGAACCCCAAGCTAATTTATATCGCTACGACCCTGATGGCTCTCTTCACGTAATGGAAATGGGACTGACTATCTCTAACGGGATGGGTTGGAGTCCTGACGAGAAAACCTTTTATCTGACCGATTCCCCAACCCAGAAGATTTATGCCTATGACTTCGATGTTGAGACTGGTCAAATTAATAACCGTCGGGTGTTTGTCGATCTCAGCGGTGAACCTTTCGTACCCGATGGACTGGCGATCGACTCGGAGGGATATCTTTGGTCGGCTATGTGGGATGGTTGGTGCTTGATTCGGTTTGACCCAGAAGGTCAAGAAGTGCTGCGAGTTCAAATGCCCGTTCAACGTCCCACCTGCTGTACCTTTGGCGGCGAACAGCTAAACGATCTATACATTACCACTGCATCTGTCGGACTGAGCCAAAAGGAAATCCAGAAAAGCTTTTACTCTGGCGATCTTTTTTGCCTCAAAACCGATGTTCGCGGAATGTCTGCCGTTTCTTATCAAGGCTAAGAGAATACGGTTTGGTTAAGAGGAAAAGGTAAAAAGCTTGTATCAATTTCAAAATATAATAAACTTTACTCTCTTGACATCGCCAAAATAACAACAAAACTCAAAAAAAATTAGCAAAAACTACAAATAAAAGACATATCTTTTTCTAAATGCTTTACGTTGCCAGAAATTATAAATATTTAGTAAGGACTGACCCTTAATCTGAATCGTTGATATCCTATGTACTGACGATCGCCTCAGAGCTGCATCATGGACGAGCTACTGCATAACACTACAAAAGTCAAACATATGTAGTAAATGAGAAGGGTGCAAGCCAAACAGCTCATGAAAGGATGTGATAGGGTGATGAAGACGCGGTGGAAAAAAACATTAATCGAAATAACCGTTTGGGTTATAGCAGAGATCCTCCTCAATCTTTTAGGACTCGATAATTTGGCAGATTATAGCGAATTTATCTTCAAGTATGAGGTCACGACTATTAACCATATTCTTGAACCTACTATCGCAACAACAGCCAAGAGTTCCTTCAAACGTTACTTCGTCGTTTCCTTAACTGAAACAATAAATATATAAAATTCTCATAATCTCCTCATCATTTCTTTTATTTTTGTCAACTATCGTCAGCTATATATCCTGGTTTAAAAAAATCTACTAGAGTCGCTCGGGATCTTGACCCAGAACCATCTCGCTTTAAAGGTAGCGATCGCCGTCCCGTAGAGTGTGTCAGTTGGTATGATGCGATCGAGTTCTGGCAAAGCCTATCGACTTCTCCTAATACTTTTGGTCCTAATACTTTTGGTTTGTACGACATGCACGGCAATGTGTTCGAGTGGTGTGCAGACACTTGACATGACAACTATGAAGGAGCACCGACCGATGGCAGTGCCTGGATAGCTAATGGCGATCGCGATCGTTCTCCTCTATGCAGGGGTTCTTGGGCAGCTTATCCGGAGGTTTGCCGTTCGGTTTACCACTACGACGGCATCAGGGAGCATGACGTTCTCAGTGTTATCGGTTTTCGGATAGTCTGTGATGACAAGTAAATTTGGAAACATGCCGTACTGGCTTATTTCCAACAAAATCCTTGTTTTTTTCCTCATCAAATAGATTAAAGTCGAGATAAGTAGGAAAGAATATTTATCCTTTCCCATCTCTCTCCGGCAAGGAGGTAGTAACTATGAAAATTTCAGCCCCGCTTCTTAAATTTCTCGGTACTGGTTTGATTAGCTGTACCCTTTTATTGGGTTACTATCCCATGACAGCAGCTATGCCATTAGCCCAACAAAGATCTTTTTTTCGCAAATCTCCTCGTCTGCTAAATGCAACTACTACTTTCAGTAGTGTGAGGGCATGGGGCGCAACTTACTATTTCACCATTCAATTGCCTCACGATGCTGGAGATTCTCTTGGCAAAATTGCCATCGCTCAACGTCAGGCACCAGATGAGATCTCTTTTTATTTGGATAGAACAGTTGCTTTTGAAGGAACTCATCGGCGCAAAGGAGAAACACTAAACATCGAGTCAGTCACTCAAGACGAGCAAACAGGGACGATCGCCGTAACTTTTGTGCCTCCCATTCCTGCTGGAACTACTTTGACCGTTGGTTTGAGACCAAAACGCAATCCTGATTATAGCGGGGTTTATTTATTTGGCGTTACTACTGTTCCGGCAGGGAAAAATCCTCATAGTTTATATCTTGGTGTCGGACGTCTCACTTTTTATCGAGGAAGTGGCGATTTGTTTAACCGCTAAAGCATAACCAAAGTAAGAAACTACTATAAACTAATTTCTAATAACCGATAACTAAAACAATGCCTGCTAAGGTAGTTGAAATTCTCTCTGCTGAAGAAATCCGCCGTACTCTCACCCGTCTTGCGTCTCAAATAGTCGAACAGTCTGGAGATCTTAGTCGGGTAGTTCTGATTGGTATTTATACTAGAGGAGTCCCTCTTGCTCATTTACTGGCCCAGCAAATTGGAATGCTAGAAAACGTTAAAGTGCCAGTAGGAGCAATTGATATTACTTTCTACCGCGATGACCTAGATCGAATTTGCGTGCGCACTCCCGAAAAAACGAAAATTCCGGTAGATTTAACCGGCAAAACCGTAGTATTAGTAGATGATGTAATCTACAAAGGTCGTACTATTCGCGCTGCCCTCAATGCCGCGATCGAATATGGCAGACCAGAAGCGATTAGGTTGGTAGTGTTAGTCGATCGGGGACATCGGGAATTACCCATTCACCCTGATTTTGTTGGCAAGCAACTACCGACAGCTAGAGAAGAACAGGTAAAAGTCTATCTTCAAGATGTAGATGGACGAGATGCGGTGGAGTTAATTAGAGGTGACCATAATGACTGACACCCAGACGCGCAAAGCAGATCACTTGCGTATTTGTCTGGAAGAAGACGTACAGTTTCGGCAATTGACTAACGGGTTGGAACGTTATCGTTTTACTCACTGTTGCTTACCCGAGCTAGACTTTAGCGAAATCGATCTCCATGTTACTTTTTTAGGAAAAAAGTTAGGCGTTCCCCTGTTAATTTCTTCAATGACAGGAGGTACAGAACAAGCAAAACTGATTAACTATCGACTGGCAGAGGTAGCACAAAATTACCGTTTGGCAATGGGTGTAGGTTCGCAACGGGTAGCGGTAGAAAATCCTAAGGTTGCCCATACTTTTGCCATACGCTCCCTTGCGCCCGATGCACTTCTGTTTGCTAATCTCGGTGCCGTTCAACTTAACTATACCTACGATCTCGAACAATGTCTGCGAGTTGTTGAACTTTTAGAAGCAGACGCGCTCATTCTCCATTTCAATCCTCTCCAAGAGTGCATTCAACCTCACGGTGATACTAATTTTAAAGGATTACTTGACAAAATTCACAATTTATGTAAAAAAATATCAGTTCCGGTCATTGCTAAAGAAGTAGGCAACGGGATCTCTGCTAGTATGGCAAAAAAGTTAATCGAGGCGGGAGTTAGTGCTATCGATGTAGCGGGTGCTGGCGGTACTTCTTGGGCGAAAGTAGAAAGCGAACGAGCAGAAAACAGTTTACAACGCAAATTAGGCAAGACTTTTGCCGATTGGGGTTTGCCGACAGCAGAATGCATCGTGCAAATTCGCAACCAATATCCGGCTATTCCTCTCATTGCTTCTGGTGGTTTAAGAGATGGAATGGAAGTAGCCAAGGCGATCGCTCTCGGTGCCGATTTAGCCGGGTTAGCTTTTCCTTTCTTACAAGCGGCAGCCCAATCTACCCAAGCTGTGGACGAATTGGTAAAGTTATTAATTGCAGAAATTAAAACGGTTTTGTTTTGTACTGGTAATGCTAATTTAGTTCAACTTCAAAAATCTGAGGCTTTACAACGAATAAAATGAGTTAATTTAACTAAAGATTTAGAAACAGTTTTAGGCAACCAAATTGCAGCACGCGAGATGACCCCCGAGGCTGATGAGGTAGGACAAGAGCAGGTTCAACAACAGCAATGGCAGTAGAATTAAATAGATTAACGCAAAACTTTTCCCAAATAGCGATCGCTTGACACTACAACTTTAACTTTATTGACACTCTTCATAATTGCTTTGGTCCAAAATTACATTAGGACAATATGACTAGACGTTCTGACAAAAAAAGACTTCTAGGTACTTCCTGGTCAGATTCATGGGAACTGGTTGGTTTAGTCTTGGAAGTTGTTCCTCTAGCTAAGGCATGTCTTTTTCCTCAGTATGTTACTGGTTTGCACGCCTGGTTTTTAGAGCAGGTACGTCAATTTAATCCCGATTTATCTGCCTATCTCCACGACGGGCAATCGGAAAAACCTTTTACTATATCGGGGTTAGAGGGTCAGATAGTAACCGCTGGTAAACAGATCCAATTACTTGCCGACCAAACTTATCGCTGGTACGTTACTGCTCTATCGCCTCCGGTAGTACAGTGGATGGGACATTGGCTAGAGCATTTGCCCGAAACCATCGAGCTGCGGCATGTTGTCTTAAAGATTGGTTCGGTTGATTTGGTTTCGCCGCCTACAACCTATGGCGAGCTATTTAAGGTGGAGAAAGTAGGGACACTTGCCCTAAGCTTTATCACTCCCACCAGTTTTCGTCGTCAGGGACATCACTTTCCCCTACCGGTACCGAAAAATCTCTTCCATAGTTATTTACGTCGCTGGAATGACTTTTCTGGCAAACAATTCGACCAAGAAACCTTTCTAGATTGGGTAGATAAAAATGTACTCATCGCGCGCTACCAGTTAGAAACAGTTAAGGTAGCTGCTGGCAAGAAAGGATCGGTAACCGGGTTTACAGGCGCGATTGAATTGACTCTTGCTTCCCAAGCCCAACAGCAGCCAACCTTTGTCCAACTATTTTCTGCTTTGGGTCAGTTTGCTCCCTACTGCGGTACGGGTCATAAAACTACTTTTGGCTTGGGGCAGACTAGATTGGGATGGTTATCCGAGCGAGATTTTTGTGCAACGTTTCCTCAACAAGAGCTGTTAGCACGCCGAATCGAGCAGATTACACAAAGTCTAATGCAAGCACAAAAGCGTCAAGGCGGTACGAGAGCGTTAAAAGCTTGTCAGACGAAAGCGACGATTTTAGCGCGGCGGGAGTTGGGAGAATCGCTGAAAGATATTGCCTCAGACCTGGAAATGCCTTATGAAACTGTCAAGACATACGCGAAATTGGCTCGGATCGCTTTGAGAGCGGAGTAATTTTCCTCATCATCTGTAACTGTGTTTTCGGAGAATTGGTATGAGTTAAGCCACAAAGTCTGGAAATAATGCTGACAAAGACTTTAGCAACTCTACCCGAGTATAGTTTTGCAAAGTTAAAGCAGAAATTGTGGTCGATCGCATTTGGGTATGGGCAAGGTCATTCCGATATTCTGTCAGTTTTGACCATATAGCAGATAGTTGTTTAATATCAGTAACATAGCGCGCGATAGGGGGTTCTAAGCTAGATTTAGGATCGATCGTTTGACCTAGTTGCATTTCTATTTTTGTTCGCTCAGACCGATCTAGATAGTTTACTCCTTCAGCAAAACAGAAAGCTGAAATAATCCACTCTCTGGCTAATAAAATTGCTTGTGTGCCTAACCCCTTAGCTACATACCAACGTAGCAGTAAGAATTTTTTTTGCATCACTGCATCAGCTCGAGCCTGTCTGGGGTTGGCTAAGGCAAATTGACCGTAATCACGTTGAATCTGTTCTAACAGTAATTCAAATGGCTTGGCAAAAAGACCGACTTCTTCTTGTAACTGCGTTGCAGGTAAGGCTTGAAATTGAGCTGCTTCCGTCATTAAATCTAATGGTCTAATCAACTCTAGAGAACGGGAAATAGCCCCAATGCGATCGCCTATAGTTTTTAAGCGAATTGGTCTAATTTCTGCTTGTTTATTTTTCCCGCTGCGATAAAAATCCTGTTGGATAGTGGAGAGAAGTTGAGCTAAATCGACAGAAGAACCAGTAGTTAGGAATTTATCCGTTGCCGTCAGCCAGTCCAGTAACTTTATGGCTGGAGTCAGGTTAAAAATCGGTGGTTGCTCGCGATTGGCTTCAAATGCTCCATAGTAAACTCCTTCAATTTTCACATTTTTAGCTTTTTCTAAAAAAGCAGCAGCAAGTAATACTAGTAGGGGAATGGAACGAAAGGCATGGGTAATATCAAACAAGACTTTTGTGCTTGGTTCGACCGAACTAACTACTGCTTCAAAGATCTGCCAGACTTCCGCTTCTGACTTACCTGAGGGAATGGAAATAGGGGTTAAGAGAAAGCGATCGCCCAATTGCTGTTGCAAGTTTTCCCAGTGTTTGTTTTTAG
Organism: Pleurocapsales cyanobacterium LEGE 06147; assembly: GCA_015207585.1. GTDB lineage: Bacteria > Cyanobacteriota > Cyanobacteriia > Cyanobacteriales > Xenococcaceae > LEGE-06147. The sequence goes on from JADEWQ010000003.1 coordinate 117,753, forward strand.
CTTCTGCCGTGACAAAAACAGTTACTTGTGTTGGTTGAAAAAACTCGCATAAAGCTTCAGCTACGTAAGGAGTTTCTATCTGTTTATCTTGCCAAGTGTAACGGGTTTTTTGATAACTTCCCGTTCCCAAAACTGTTAAAAGTTGCATTTTAATTTACTTTTGAATTGTTAAATAGCCATAACCAGCAGCAGTTTTTGCCCCAACTCCTAAAGTGGTAATTCCTTGTTGCAACCATTCAGCAGCAAGAGATACTAATTTTTCTATTTCTGGCGTTTGCTTACGTGCTGCAACTGCAAAGGCAAATTCACTGTTTCTGCCTAAAGTAAGAAAATAAACTGGAACTGGACTTTGATAAGGAGTTGGTGGTTGATTTTCTCCATAATATTTTGGGTAGTGATTATTCATAATATCTGGTTCTAAAGTCGGTATTTTAGTGGGAACTGCGTCAAAGAAAATGATTTCCCCTGCATTTTCCTGAGTGCCAAAAACTGCTAGAAAATCTTTTTGTTTATCCGTAGGATTTTTAACTAATTCATAAAGTAAAGCATAAGCAGCCGTAACTCCTTTGAGTGCGCTTCCAGGAATGAGGGGAATTCCCGTTACTCGATCTAGGGTTAAACTGGTTTCCAGAATGCTAGTTTGTCCTAATCCTACTACCATGCGCCATTCTGGAGAGGCTTGGAAATATTGGCAATGGGGAAAGGTTTGAATAGAATGTTGCCAACGGCAATAGTTAGCTTTAATTAGTTTTTGAAGTAAGGGCTGATTAAAAGATTTATTTAGTTTCTTAAATAATTCAGCTTTGTCTTCTTCTTTTAATTTCCATTGTTGAGAATAACCGATATAGCGATCTAATAACAGACTTAAATTACTACAACGAAAATTATTAGTTCTAAATTTATCTCTTGTATCTGAAGGGAGAGGATAAGTAAAAGTCATTAGTCATTATCCTCCATGCCTATTTCTGCTATTTCTGCTTCAGCAAAACGCTTTAACCACTGCAAAAATGCCAGGGCTTCTGCTGTTACTAAACGATATCTTTGGCTGTCCATATCTTGCGCTAAAACCTGAGTAAGCAAATCAGTATTATTCCAATTAAAACGATGACAAACCCAGCCCGATAAATGATTAAATGTATCTAGATGATGGGGTTCTCCTTTAGCTTTTAAAAAAGTCAAAGTTTGAGCGAGTCCATTGATTTGAATTAGAGTAGGTAGTTTACGAGCGATCGCGCTGTATTTTTTTTGAAACTTTTCCTCTTTTTTAGTAACACTTTGAATATCATTCCAAGCATTAGCAGCACGACTGCGGTCTAAATCTCTATAATTAGCTGTTATTAAAGTATTAGTATTTGTTTGTGGTGAATTAAGTTGATTTTTAGCTTGTTTATTCATGAATACATACTCCTTGTTTAAATCATGCGAGTTGCTACAATTCCACGCCCAACAGTTTCATTACCACCCAGTTGCAAGCGTTTATGATTGTCAGTAAATTGAGATTCAAGTAAGGATAAAATTGCTGTGGCATCCTTAACTTCTTGTGGTCTATTTTCTTTATCAATACGAGGATCGCAAACAAATAAAGGTGTATAAAGTAAGGTATCTGCGGGTAAGTTTTCCTCTGTCCATAGCGCACCTGTTTCTACGATTTTAGTGATTGGATCTAACTTGGTGCGAGAGACTATATCTGTACTAAATTTGCAGAAGTCTTTGAAGACATCATCACTGACGATAACTAAATCTTTTTTCAGCTTGTCTCGCCAGAAGTCATATTCATTACCAACAGGTAAAGCATTGTCTGCTAACCACTTAGCTAAAGCAGTAACTCCATCAGAAGCAATTGCACTAAAAGAAAACTCTTCTAAAATTACAGAACCATCAATAATCAGTTGACAATTATTAGTAGTTGCTACTCGATCGTTATTTGGTTGAGGAATTTGCCAAGTTTGAGATTGTTCGGAAATAGCTAAATCTCTTTGCAAACGACTGAGAACTAAGGGACAAGTAATCCAAGCAAAAACCCCTGCAAGAGAACGAACGGGAAATAAAAGTAAACGTCCGTCTCCGGGAGATAAAGCCCCTGCATGATCGCTAGCATTATTACTATCTGGTCCAAAAATAGCAGTAAAGACTTCTGTACTGGGTAGTCCATTATTTTTAAAAGCACTACGAAGTTTACCTTTTATACCGCTAGATTGAATCGTGGGTAAATCGGTGTGACGTTCCCGTTGGATGGGTAAATCTACTGTACCTAAACTACTACCACTCCCAACATGCAAAGGAGTTTCGCCATAGAGAAAGAGAATTTTGGCTGCTTTAAACATAAATATATTCCTTTAAAACGAATACAATAGAGGACTAATATGGCGATCGCATACTTGCAAAGTTTGGGCATATCCTTTAGCCGTAGTGCGGATTGACAGGTTAGTTGCTTTTTCGTTATCTGCCCACAACAAGCGAATCGAACCATCTTCGGAAATGCCTTTGATACGCTTCATAGTTGTATTTTCAAAGAAACCGCCGATAATTTGTTCTACACAGGGAATTTCTGCTAATCTTTTCGCGAAATCTAAGGTTCTATCGGGGATATGATGTTTTTCTCTTTTCAGAGAAGGGCTTATTTTATCTGCGATGGGAACTTCTGACGGGGGTGGTTCTTCAATCCATTCGGCAACTTGTCGTTGTTGAATAACTCGCCTCCAGAGGATATTTCCTGCGGGAGAGAGAAAGATATAACCCTCATCATCGGGAGGAAGTAACAGTGACTGAAGGCGATCGCTATCTGGTATGCTTTGTAAACGTTCTTTTACTTCATAGGATTGTCTACAATCTTCATCAATCCAAGCAAAGAAATCTTCATACTCTATCAGTAAATCTAAATTCCAAGTGATAGGAAGGCAAGGAAAGGTAATCGGTCGAGCGAAGTTTTGATAGATATATTTGACAGGAACTTGGAAAATCATTCCCACCAGTGTTGTATAGGCTATTTCTGCTTTGAATCCTCCAGTGGCATTAATAACTACTTCTTGATTTTTTCGTTGCGATCGTTCGATTTCATTAATTAGAACATCTACTAATTCTCGTAACCCATAACGCTCAAAATTTGCTTCATTATACTCTAATGCAAGTTGATGTAAACGTAGATTAGACCAGCCTTTTTTTTCTAGATAATGTTTAATTTGTTCGGCGCAGAGTTTTCCATCAGTTGTAGATGTATAAAGTAAAACAACTTCATCTGTTGGTTCAGCAATTTTTAACAAAGAATTAGTTTCAGCAGTTGCTTCTTCTGCACTTGTTCTATTAAGATAACGCCGAATTTCATCAACAGTAACTTCTATCAACTGCTTCTTTAAACTGCGGGCGGTATTTGTTAGTAAAGATGTTCCTGTCGTGGTTAAAATAGTTCGCATTATTAATTAGTTATAATTCTTGGTTGAGATAATTCCAACTTCCTACTAAACTTAAGCCATAGCCAATCTGTGCATCCATCTGCTCGTCAGCGATATTTTGCCAGTGAAAAGTTTCTAAGATTTTTTCTGGATTTGCCTCAGTTATAAAGTAATAAACTGAACCTGCAGCAACAGCGCGAAGAGTAGATTTAGGACGATTGTGGGCTATATCCCAACCGCCAATGGTTTGATAACGAGAAATTGCTGCTGCTTTTAGGTGTACTTGAATCCCTTTATATTCGCCTTTTAAAGTATCTTTATTAATCCACTGAGGCAGCCAACCTTGTTGAAAGATTGTTGGTGTTGCTAGATAAAGTTTAAATTGATTAGTTTGGGCTAAACTTTGTTTTAGTTTAGTTAGAAAATCATTTTCATAAACCCGGCAATCAAGTTGTTGATAACTAGCAACTTTGTTTTCACCACCAATAGCAATTAAACCACTAATTTTTTCTGAATTTTTCCTTAGCTGTTTAATCCCTTCAATTTCAACATACAAGCCGACTTGGGGAAGACAACGAATAAATTCTGTTTGATATAGTTTGCTTTCTTGAACCGTTTGCTTGGCATAGTCTACTTCAATACCAAAACGAGATTCTTTTTCATAAAGCAGATTGATTTTAGTAAGATTTTGAGGGCATTTTTCTAAGAGATATTGTTGCAACTGTTCTTGTTGAAGATATCCCGAGACTGCTTCTACTGGTTTTGTTGCTGTTGTCCACAGGAATAATAACTCTTGAGAGAATCGATTATTGTTTCCAGATAAAGGATTGGCTAAAGGTTGTAATAATTTTAGTTGTAAGTTATCGGGACTTTCTTTATCTTTTATTTGAACTAAGTCTGCAGGTATAGGAAAATAATAAGTGAGTTGTTGATTATTGCGATCGCAATGGGCAATTAGGGGTCCCTTGATTTGCATATTGCCAAAATTGCCCTTTTCCCCTGTTTTAAGATTCGCAGGTAGACCAATTTCTGTAGGAATGGTACATTCTGCTTTTTCTGCACAATTGAGACAGCGATCGCGATATTGTTGATAGCGTCCGCATCTTGCTGCTAATACTTGCGATCTGATTACTCCTTGCATAGTGTTAGGAGTGGGAGGAAAAATACTTCTGGCACGATGTCCCTCTCCTGCGGAAAAAGGACGACCATCTCGAAATAAAAGTACGTCAAAAGGTTCGATAAAGATTTGCATTACTCTAACTCTTCTCCTGTTGCTAGAAAGCGCTCCACGGGAGCGAGGACACCCGTTATGGAGGGAAGAAACACTAGGGGACGAGCGAGCGCTTTGAAGCAAGAGCTTATAGAGACATGAATCGGAGACGCTCTGCTCAATTCTTGTATATTATTCCTGTATCCTAACAGTTAAAACCGTAACTTCAATGGTGCGATGGTGCCTGATTGAAAGCGTGGTT
>JADEWQ010000150.1 GCA_015207585.1 Pleurocapsales cyanobacterium LEGE 06147
TTGGTCGAGATTTACCATACGTTACCTCTAATACTTGAGCCACCGTGGCGATCGCTAGTTATCATGAAATTCTTAAAGATGCCCAAACTATTGCTCTGCCCAAATTATAAGTTATTGGAGATGTCTACAGTACGTGATAGGTCTACATCGTCGAAGATTTCTTCCCTACCGTGACCCTCAAGGTCAACTAATAGGGAGTGTGTACCCGTCCACTGACCAACAGCTTGCACTAATGCTGTAAGCAACACCTCGTTGATCTGAGTTTGATAAGCTGCTGGTACTACCTGGAGGAGAGTTTGAGTTTCTTCCTGACTGAGAGTTACCGAGATGGTACGAGCTTTAGCCAACGTATTTTCCCCTCCGGAGAAGTCCACGGGTAGATGAGGAATATGGTCATGGGAAATATTCAGCCAGTAACCCAACTCTTTTTGTACTGCTTGAGATTGCGAGTAGTCCGTTAATCGTTTTGCCCAGTGCTGGAACGAGGTTGTTTTGGCCGGCAACTGACTTGCTTGACCTTGACTAAATTGTTGGTAAATAGTCTGGAGGTCTTCTAGCAAAATCCGCCAAGAAACACCATCAACGGCTAAGTGATGGATAATTAGCAGCAGACGACCAGATTTGTCTGCACCTAAGTTAAAGTAGGCCACTCGCATCAGTGGACCTGTAGATAAGTTGAGGCTGGTCTGTAGTTCAGCAGCAGTTGTCGAGATGGTTGCTTCCTGTTCGGTCGCTGCAACTGTTGACAAATCTAGTAGAGTAAATGGTATCACTTCGTCAGGATTAGCCCCAAACTGCTGCCAGCCTATTTTCTGGTGAATAAAGCGTAGGCGTAAAGCATCATGGTGTTCTAGCAATTTCTGTACCGCCTGTTCCAACAGTACTGGGTCAAGTGCTTGCCGAACTTCCAGCAAAATTGATTGGTTCCAATGATGGGATTCAGGTAGATTTTGTGCAAAGAACCAATGCTGAATGGGAGTCAAAGGTACTTTACCCGTTACCAATCCCTGTTCAGCTTGAATAGATGGGTTAATGCTAGCCACTACTGCTAGTTCAGCAATTGTCTGGTATTCAAACAGTTGCTTGGGGGTAAGCTGCAAACCAGCCTGGTTGACCCGGGCAATAATTTGCATGCTGAGGATAGAATCCCCTCCTAACTCAAAGAAATTATCATGTATTCCTATCTGCTCAAGTCTGAGAATTTTAGCCCAGATTTTAGCCAGAACTTTCTCAGTAGTTGTGTGAGGTGCGATAAAGGTTTCTTCCTCCTCGGATCTGGTCAGATCTGGCGCTGGCAGTGCTTGACGGTCTATCTTACCATTGGGGGTCAGCGGCAGAGCCTTGAGCTGCACGAAGCTAGATGGCATCGTATATTCGGGCAGCTTTTCTTGCAAGAATTCGCGCAACTCAGTGGTTGTCAGGGTAGATTTTTGAACAGGCACGATATAGGCAACCAGACGCTTATTGCCTGATTGATCTTCACAAGTTATGACAACAGTTTCCCGAACTGCCCTATGTTGTCTGAGTACTGCTTCAATCTCTCCTAACTCAATGCGGAAGCCACGAATTTTAACTTGCTGGTCAATCCGTCCCAGAAACTCAATATTTCCATCCGCTAAGTAACAAGCCAAGTCTCCAGTTTTGTAGAGGCGATTCGATTTTGGATTTTGGATTTTGGATTTTGGATTATTAGGAGCAGACTGTTCGCTAGCAAATCCTGATTCAAAATCGACAAAAGGGTTGGCAATAAATTTCTCAGCTGTCAATTCTGGTCGATTCAGATATCCTCTAGTGACCCCTGCACCACCAATGTAAAGTTCTCCTGGTACGCCAATTGGCACGAGTTGCCGAGAAGAGTTGAGCAGATAAATTTGTGTGTTGGCCAAGGGACGACCAAGAGGAACTGTTTGTCCTAGATGGGAAGTCTCTTGGTTAATAGGATAGGTAAGTACGCCGACAGTTGCTTCCGTTGGCCCGTAGTGGTTGAAAATCAGGCATTTAGGGGCATAATTGTGAATTATATCAATTAACTGCCAAGTGCAAGCCTCGCCGCCCAGAATCAGTCGTTGCTGAGGTAGGATATGTTCGGGGTGAGAAGATGTTAAGAGGGCGGCTAGGTGAGAAGGAACAATCTTGAGACAATCAACGGGATGGTGATGAAAATAGTCTGCTAGAGCCTCTGGGTTGGCAGCACGCTCAGGCGATACCACATGGAGACACCCACCACTAACTAGGGAAGGGAAGATTGTTGTATTGCCCAAGTCAGCTGCAAAGGTGGAAACAGTTGCAAAACTTTTACAGACGGAAAGGTTTAGTCTTTCTGTAATAGCGTTGACGTAGTTAAGCAGTTGCTTATGCTCAACGGCAACTCCTTTGGGTTGGCCAGTTGAGCCAGAAGTGAACAGCACATATGCTAAATTTTCAGTCGTCACCTCACTGTAGGGATTATCCTTGCTCTCTTGAGCAATAACCTGCCATTGATTATCTAAACAGATTACTGGGATTTCCTGTTTAGGCAACATCTCAACCAGTTGCTGTTGGGTCAACAATACTGATACTTTGGCATCCTGCAACCTGAAAGTTAAGCTCTCCTTTGGTAAGGCTGTGTCTAGTGGTAAGTATGCCCCACCTGCTTTGAGGATGGCTAAAAGCCCGACAATTAGTTCGAGCGTTAGCGAAGCGGCTTTGGAGGAGCTTCGCTCTAGATATAGACCTACTAGCACCTCTGGTCCAACTCCTAGTTGCTGTAGGTGATGAGCTAGTTGATTTGCCTTTGTATTGAGTTCAGCGTAGGTTAGTTGTTGGTCTTCAAAGACAACAGCAATTCGGTTTGGTGTAATGTTTACTTGCTGCTCAAACAGTTGGTGAATACACTTATCTTGTGGGTAGTTAGTTTGAGTTTGGTTGAATTCAACTAGTAGTTGTTTTTGCTGGCGATCGCTGAGTATTTCTAACTCATTAATAGCGGCTTCTGGCTTGTCAATGACGCTCTCTAACAATTTCTGAAACTGCCCTGCCAAGCGCTCGATATCCTCTAGTTGAAACAAGCTGGAATTATAGTAAAACTCTGCTAGAAGAGTTTCATTACTGTACACACAGGAGAGTTTCACTTTAAACTGGTCAAAGCAAACGTACTGCCTGTCAATCAAAAATGAAATGTCAGAGGCAGAATACTTAGCAGGCTGTTCCTCAAATTCAAAACAAATAGGGAAGAAGGATGAACTCGGAGTGTTTTCGTCTGATTCTGCTATTTCTTCCCAATTAAAAGACTCCTGCCACTTAAAAGCCTCGTCTTTTGATTCGCTAATTTGCTTTAATATTTCACTAAACTTAAATTGGTCTTCTAAATGACAGTAAACGGGCAAGTATTTAGAAAGCAATCCTAACGCTGACTCCAGTTCTTCATAATTGCGACCATCACAATAAGTGCCTATAGTAATGTCTGATTTTCCAGTGAGTTGCCAGAGTAAAATCTGCCAGCAAGCTTGAAGAAGTACAGAAATTGAGGTGTTATAGTTTTGTGCGATCGCCTCTGGTGCTCCTTGGGCAATCGCTTTAAGTTTCGCTACCTTATCAGACTCTAACCATAAGCTTAACAATTCTGGTTTAAATTCTGGTTTTACGGTTGTCTGATTTTCATTAGGGAGTTTCAAATTTGCAAAAGCTAATACTTCCTTTTTTTTGAGCCAATATTCCCTTCCTATTGCCCCATCTTTTCCCTCAAATAATTCATTTTGCCATTCTGCCAGGTCAGCATACTGCAATGGTTCTTCTGATGGTTCTTGATTATGCAAGTAGGCTGCATAAGTATGACTAATTTCGCTCACTAAATTTTTGAGAGTTGCCCTATCTGCACAGAGAGCAGGTAGGCAAATTAGTAACACATGTTTGTTACGCTCAAGAAGCATTAGGGAAATATCTACAAGTGAGCCTTTCTCAAAACAGAAAGAGTGCTGTTTTACTTTATCAAAAATTAACTCAAGCTTGGTATCTTTTTCTTCAGAACTTAACTCCCTCAAATCATAGTAACTAATCATTGGTTCGTTATCAGTAATGACTTGAATAGGAATAGACATTCCCTGTAAAGCTATAAAATTAGTACGTAGTATTTCATGTCTATTAATAATACTTTTTAAGGCAGACTCTAGTATTTGTTTATTTAACTTTCCTTTGATTAAAACAGAGCAATAGGCATGATAAGTTTGATTATTATTAGCTTGTTGCAATTGCCAAAGATACTTCTGTTGAGGAGAAAGGCGAAAACCTTCTAAAGATGATTTCTGCATGTCCATTACTTTGTTGTATCCAAACTAAAACTGTTTAGCCAATGTAAGGTTCAGCCATTCCCACTACAACTTTCCGCGTACCTAAAAATGGCATACGTCCATGAGCTGTTAGCATATTATCTAACATTAAGATGTCCCCTTCTTGCCAAGGAAATGTAATCGCTTCTTGTTGATATATTTCCCTAATTTCATTTAGTACAGAAGTTTCAAGAGGAGAGCTGTCACCATAGTAAGCATTGCGCGGTAATTCCGACTCTTTGAAGTTGGAAGTTAGGAATTCACGTACTTCCGGTTTCAAACTTGATATATGAAACAAATGAGCTTGGTTAAACCACACAGTTTCACCTGTCTGAGGATGGGTGGCTACAGCTTGACATACTTGACGAGTTCTTAAATGATTTTTGTCTTTCCACTCAAATTCAATGCCAGCTTTACAACAATATGCTTCAACCTTCGACTTATTGTTGGTTTGAAAAACATTTTCCCACTGAAGATCAAATCCTTCTCCGTAGTTGCGGACATACATAATCTTCTTATTAATAAATTGCTCTCTGATTTTTGGGTCGATACGCTGAAAAACTTTTCTACTGTCAGCAATTGGTGTTTCTCCTCTTTCCTCTGCTGCCTTTACGCAAAAGAACCAAATTTTCATTGGCCAGCTTGAGGAGTAAGACATTTCATTATGTAAAGGTATAAATTGATCGGCTGGATATTCTGTAGATGTATATAGATTGCCGCTAATTTGACTGCGTGGTGTTGAACAGTAAGAATATTCTAGCAAATTACCAGAAATTGTTTTGATAAAGTCTTCAATTTTTGTAACTGAATTAATTGAAAAGTTACGAAATAAAATACCACCATGATGTAATAGCTTTGTTTGAATAAAGTGTTTATTTTCTGATGCCCAGCTAGCCAAGTCAATATTATTGAGCGCTGGTTTAATAATCAGAGGAAGTAGAAATTCACGTCGAAATAGTTCTGTTTTTACTAGCTGCTCTGGCGATAGTTGAAATGACTTGCGATTAATATTTTTAAATTTCATATTGTCTTTGTTGGAGAATTAGAGCTTTTTACTTAGCCGTATTATTAACTTCATTTTTGACTTACTCACTAACCACTCTGCGATTGATTTTTCTAATTTTTTGACGACGAGCTGCTTTAAAAGCTTTTGATTGGGAGAGCTGCTGTTGCTTTTGTACTCCTGCCAAAATCGTTTTGAGTGTCCTTAATTCAATATCAGGCTGTTGAACAATTTCTGTGAGAACAGTTTCAAATAACTCTGCCATTTGAGCAATTGTTGAAGCTGCGAACAGGTCAGTTTTGTACTCAAAGAAACCTTTAAGACCCTCTGGTGTTTCCGTTAAATTCAGTTTTAAATCATGCCGGACTACTCCTGTCTCAATTAGCTCTAAATTAAGGGTTAAATCCCTAAGTTCTAGTGCTGGTGTAGGAGCATTTTGCAGAACAAACCAAGTCTGAAAAAAGGGATTACTATTGAGATTACGCTCTGGCTGTAAATCTGTTACCAACTTATCGAAGGGCAAATCTTGATGGGCATAAGCTCCTAGGGTAACCTCCCGCACCCGCCCTAAAACCTCCCGAAAACTAGGATTGCCTGATAGGTTAGTGCGCAAGACAAGGGTATTAACAAAGAAACCAATTAGTCCCTCTGTCTCAGTCCGATTCCGATTAGCGATGGGTGAACCAACGAGAATATCTTCTTGACCTTTGTAGCTATGAAGCAGCACTTTAAAAGCTCCTAACAGGGTCATAAATAGTGTGGCACTTTCTCGCTGACTCAGGATTTTAATTTTTTTTATCAGGGTTGGAGATAGGGTAAAAAACTGCTTAGTTCCCTGGAAGGTGGGTACATACGGAGGCGGGTGGTCAGTAGGTAACTCTAGTACAGGAGGGTTAGTACCTAATTGGTTTTTCCAGTAAGCTAGTTGGGTTTTTAACACTTCTCCTTGCAACCACTGCTTCTGCCAAACAGCAAAGTCTGCATATTGGATTGGCAGATCAGGCAACGACGTAGGTTTTTCGGTAGAGAAGGCTGTGTAAAGCGCTGACAACTCACGCATGAATATGCTCCCTGACCAGCCATCAAAGACAATGTGGTGTACAGTTAGTAGCAATACATGTTTCTGTTCACTTAGCTGTAGTAGCGTCCATCGCAGCAGCGGAGTTTGAGCCAAGTTGAAGGGGCGTTGGCTCTGTTCAGTTGCCAATCGTTGGACTTCGGTTTTCTGCCCAGCTTCTGGCAACTCGCATAGCTCTACCACCGACAGTGTCATGCTCAAATTAGGAATGATGACTTGAACTGGTTGACCCTTTACCATTTTGAAAGTAGTACGTAGAGCTTCGTGGCGTTGCATAATCTCGTTAAGACTCTGCTCTAGCGCAGCTACGTCGAGCGAACCTGTCAACTGTATTGCTACACTTTCGTTATAAAAAGGGTTGTCTAGCTCTAACTGCTGTAGAAACCACAGCCGTTGCTGGGCAAATGATAAAGGTACAGGTTTGTCGCTGAAACGTTGAGAAATAATACTTGATCTAGAGTCAGATTCAACTTCACCTCGCAGGCGCTTTTCAAGAAACGCCCGTTTTGCTGGTGAAAGCTTATACTTTCGTGCTAGTATTTCTTCTTTGTTCATGCTCATTTTTACCAAGAAATACAATCAATAAGAACTATAAAATTAACAGAGGTTTGGCATTCTCTCTAACCATTCCAAGTGCTCTTCACTGATGAGAAATAACTGGCATAAGCTTCTGAGCTTCATCTTCAGTTAATTCCTCTAACTCTCCTATAAAAATTTCTTCAACAACTAGAGCTAATTCAGCTACAGAGGGTGATTGAAAAAGATAATTAATGGATATTTCTACCTGTAATTCTTGTCTAAGCCGAGAAATCAACTGGATGCCTATCAGGGAGTTTCCTCCCAAATCAAAAAAGTTGTCGTTAATGCCCACTAACTCAACCCCTAGCAGCTCTTGATAAATACCTGTAATTTTGCGTTCAATATCACTGCTAGGAGCAATGTAGGGGGTTCTTAAATTAGGTCTTTGGTGGGTTGATTTTGGTAGATATTTTTCTGGGCTTTGTAGTAAGTTGGCAAACTGCTCGTGTATATTTTCGAGTCGGTAATGAAGCGTTTGGGGTGATACAAATACTTGAGGAACTGTGCTAGAGAGAACATAGTTTAATGCCTCTCCACCTTCTTGAGAAGTTATACCGTATTTTTCTCTAAACTTTTTAAATTCAGCTACCGCTTCGGAACCGTATGATGAAATTAACTCATCTTGTAAGTTATTTTCTTGCCAATTATCCCAGTTAATAGAGACTGTAAAAGTTTCCTGCTTGAAAAAATTGTAATGGGCAAAAGCATCAAGAAAAGCACTAGCGGCACAGTAATCCGCCTGACCTAATCCACCTACAATCGAAGTCAGAGAGGAAAACAGAAGCACAAAGTCTGGCTTTACATCTTTCAAGGCATAATCTAGCGTCAGTGTTCCTTTTACCTTCGGCTCAAGAACACTTGATACTGTTTCTGGACTTCTTGCTTGAATAAAACTTGCACCTGGGGTTCCGGCTAAATGAACCACCCCATTGATCTCTCCAAAGCGATCACTTACTTGCTTGACCATTGTTCGCATTTGTTCAAGGTTGGAAACATCTGCTTTGATCACCAGGACTTCTGCGCCTAATTTTTCTAGAGCCTGAACTTTTCTGATCTTTGTGCTTAGTGGATTTTGCTCATCATGGCTTGATAACCATTGCGTCCATTCAGCTTTTGGAGGTAATCCCGAACGTCCAATCAACACCAACTTGGCTTGCACTGTCTTTGCCAAGTACTCTGAAACTATAAGTCCAAGTTTCCCCACTCCACCTGTAACTACATAGACTCCTCCTTCTCGCAACCTAGCTGCACGTAAGGTTTTATTTTTCATTGGTAATGGTTCAAAGTCTTGAATCCAGCGATGGTTACCACGATAGGCAATGACTTGCTCAGATGTTTTTGTAGCGATTTCTGCTATGAGTTGGTCTATCAGTTGCTGCCATTGCCTAGTGCTAGATTGGGGAAGGATAATATCAATACTCCGGCAGGTGATGTTTGAGTATTCCTGGGGAATGACTTTACATGGTCCTAAAAGGGTTGCCTTCTCTGGACATAACTCTTCTTCATCAAGCAACTCCTGCATATTGTTAGAAACTACACCAATTTGGAGAGGGTTAGTATTATTTTGTGCTCCCAGTGCCTGCGCCAAAAACAGCAAACTGTAGAAGCCAAACTCTTGAGCCTTTTCAAAACACTCAAGTCTTGATGAAATATGTTTGTTGGGTGTGATGTTCCACAAATGAGCAATTGTTTGGGGTGTTTTGTTTAAGTCATCAAGTACTTTCAATAAAGAGTCATAGTCATCTCTCTTTCCAGGATTAATGGTGTATTCCTGCTCACCGAGCCTATCAAACTGCTCTCCAATCCTGACGACTACTACATCTTGATTCTCACGTTCTAGTTGTTCTATGATTTGGGAGCCTATACCGCAGGAATCGACAAACACCAGCCAGGATTGCTTTTGAGCTATTAGCTTTGGTTCAAAAGATACAGGTGGGGCAGCTTGTTTCCAGGAAGGAATGGAGAACCAGTTTGTAATGTCAAGCTTTTGTTCTAATTGTCCTTGATTTAAGTTGAAATCTTGTTTATTTTTGGATGGTTCAACCCAGTAACGCTGACGCTCAAAAGGATAAGTCGGCAACGGAACGCGATGACGACTCTCATGAGCAGAAAATCCTGACCAATCTATCCTGACTCCTGAAAGCCACAACTGACCCAAACTATTGAGCAAGAACCCTAAATCTGAGCTTTGATTGTAAGCATCACGAACAGAAGGTAGCACTACTTTCTCCGCCACCTGCTCAGTCTCTAGACACTGCAATACCAAACTACTCAGTGTCTGTCCTGGTCCTACTTCCAACAAAATCGGTTTCTGTTGCTTCCATAGCTCATTGATTCCCTCAGCAAAGCGCACGGGTTGACACATATGCTTTGTCCAGTAACTGGGATCTGTTGCTTCGGCTTCTGTAATCCAAGTTCCCGTAACATTAGACAGATAGGGAATTTGCGGTGGTTTAAGACTGATAGTTTTTACCAACTCGGTCAAGGAAGAGGCAATTGGCTCCATCATTCGGGAATGAAAGGCATGAGAAGTTTGCAAACGCCGACATGCCAATCCTTTTTCCGTCAACTGGTCAGCCAATTGAGCGACAGCCTTTGTCTCTCCAGCAATCACACAAAGTTTTGAGCCGTTAATTGCTGATAAGGAAAGCTTCTCACTCAGAAGGGGACGCACCTCTTCTTCTGAGAGGGGTACAGCCAGCATGGCTCCACCAGGTAACTCCTGAATCATTTGCGCTCTTTTAGCGACCAAAGTTAGAGCATCTTCTCTTGACAAAACTCCAGCTAAACAAGCTGCAACATATTCACCAATGCTGTAGCCAATCATGGCGACAGGACGAATTCCCCAAGACATCCACAACTGAGCCAGAGCGTACTCGATAACGAAAATAGCTGGTTGGGTGAGATAGGTTTGATTGAGTTTTTGAGTGGCTTCATCGGTGGGTTCTTGGTCACGACCCAGCATCTTGCGCAAATCAAAACCTGATTGAGGTGTATCAGTAGTCGATTGGGTTGGTTGGGAAGGTTGTGAGGATCGATTTCTATGGGGATAAAGTATATCTGTCAGTTCTAGACCAAGAAGAGGTTTAAGGATCTCACAACAGCTATCAACTTGCTCACGAAATATGGATTCACCTTGGTAAAGCTCTAATGCCATATTGAGGTAATGAGTTCCCAGTCCAGTGAAAATGAAGGCAACAGGTCGCTCACTTTTTGGGTGCATACTGGTGAGAACTCGTTTGGGGTCAGTGAGGGCGCTGACGGCATCTTCAAGGTCTTGGCAAACAACTGCCCTTCGATGCTCAAACTCCCGACGACCGACTTGGAGGGTGTAAGCGACATCGGCCAGGTTGAGTTGAGGCTGTCTCTGGAGGTGTTGGGACAGATTAGCTGTAGCGGTATCCAAGGCGGAGCTAGTTTTGGCAGAGAGGAGGAGTAATTGCTGAGGACGGGAGGTGGTTGAAGTGCCGACTGGTGGTGCTTCTTCGACAATTACATGAGCGTTTGTTCCTCCAAATCCGAAGGAACTTACTCCAGCGCGACGAGGAATGCCGTTGGTTTTCCACTCAGAAAGCTTAGTATTAACGTAAAAGGGACTGTCAGCAAAATCAATTTGAGGATTGGGGGTTTCAAAGTTAAGACTAGGTGGCAGTAACTTATAATTGAGAGCCAGAGTTGTCTTAATAAAGCTTGCTATTCCTGCCGCAGCGTCCAAATGCCCAATATTTGTTTTCACTGAGCCAATCGCACAAAAGCTTTTTTGATCCATTGGAAAAGCTTGTTTGAGTCCAGCAATCTCAATCGGATCTCCCATAGAAGTTCCAGTTCCATGAGTTTCTATATAGCTGATTGTTTCTGGCTCTACTTCAGCCATTATTTGGGCCGCTCGAATGACTCTCGCTTGTGCTTCTTCACTGGGTGCCGTGTAGCTAACTTTTACAGCACCATCATTATTGATAGCTGAACCTTTAATAACTGCATAAATATAATCTCGATCAGTTATTGCATCTTCAAGACGTTTGAGGACAACAACACCAATACCATTGCCACCAATTGTTCCATTTGCACGAGCATCAAAGGCGAAGCAATGCCCATCAGGAGAAATACCTTCTGGACAAAGAGTTGCTTCGTTTTGGGGAGCTTTAACTGAAACACCCGCCGCCAAAGCCATGTCACAATCACCACTCAATAAACTTTGGCAAGCTAAATGAACTGCAACCAAGGAACTTGAACAGGCTGTTCCTAAACTAACACTTGGTCCTTTGAGATTTAATTTGTAGGAGACGCGGGTAGGTACGTAGTCTTTATCAGATGCAAGTAGGATAGGAAAATATCCTAGGGTTTCATTGAGATTATTAGGACAAAGATTATAAAGCAAGTATGTGCTTCTGCCAACTCCAGCGTAAACTCTTATTGGTCTTTCTTCCCTTTGAGAGTCATAGCCAGCATTTTCCAGAGCTTCCCAAGCACACTCTAAAAAAATGCGATGTTGCGGATCCATAATTTCGGCTTCTCTGGGACTAAAACCGAAAAAAGAGGCATCAAATAAATCAATATTTTCTAATAAAGCAGCTGCTTTTATTTCCTTATTAGAACCATTTGTTTCTATCTCTAATTTTGAAAAGACTGAAGAAAATTCTCTTCCATTTACCAAGTTTTCCCAAAAAATATTAACATCTCTACTTCCTGGAAAACGTCCTGAAATACCAATTATGGCAACTTCTAAGCCAGTTTGTTCAGATTTCATGTTTTATATTCCTTAGTAGGCTGTATCTTAATGAGATTTTTAGTTATATATTAGCTAGTTAGTAATTGCCATTTAAGCAAGTAATTAAGCTTATGAATTGGTTGCTCTCGATTTATTTAATCTTTGTTTGAGGCGAATCTTTCCTGCTGCTATTTGCTGAGTCAAATCAGCGATTTTTGATTCTAGCAACATTTCTTCCTGAGCTTTGTTTAAGTGTTTACTCAAAGAACGAATTGTTGGATACTTAAACAAATCAACTAATGATATATATTCTCCCTTATTGGGCAAAGATTTTATAAGATTATTGTAAATTTTTGCAATCAGTAATGAGTTTCCACCTATTTCAAAAAAGTTATTGTTAACTCCTACTTTGTCTAATCCTAGAACTTCTTGCCAAATAGAAGCAATAATTTGTTCTATCTTAGTCTGAGGTTCAATATAAGAAACTTCTAATTGCTGGAGAAAAACCTCTTGATTAGGTAGTGCTTTACGGTCTACTTTACCATTTGCCGAAAGTGGTAGAGCATCCAGGAAGACAAGGGCTGATGGCACCATATATTCTGGTAATTTCTGTTTGAGAAACTTACTAAGCTCTTCAATTGTGGGATGCTGATTCTGCTGGGAAACAATGTATGCGAGTAAACGCTCTTGCTTACCTTCACTTACTACCGTAACTACTGCCGAGCGCACATCTGGATGTTGTCTCAAAGTTGCTTCAATTTCTCCAGCTTCAATCCGATGTCCTCTAATTTTTAGTTGAAAATCAATTCTTCCCAAAAATTCTATGTTGCCATCTGGTAAATAGCGACCGAGATCTCCTGTCCGGTAGAGGCGTTCACCTGTGCGGGGATGGATGATGAAATTAGCGCAAGTCTTTTCTTTATTGCGCCAGTAGCCTTTTGCCAATTGCACTCCAGCACAATACATTTGACCAGGAACCCAAATAGGACAATCTTCTAGAATTTCGTTCAAGATGTAGTATTTTGAGTTAGCCATGGGTTGACCGTAAGGAATACTTTTCCAGGCTGGGTCAACCTCCTGAATCAAATAGCCAATATTCCAGATGGTTGTTTCGGTTGGACCACCAATACTAAGTATCTCTGCTGCTGGTGCTAAAGCTTTTAGTCGGTTAGGCAAATCAACAGGCAACCAATCCCCACCTAAAATTGCTAAACGCAAACTAGACAATCGTTGTTGTGATTGACTTTCCTCGTAATCGAGCAACATTGCCATCATGGCCGGAACTGAGTTCCATAAGGTTACTCGTTTTTGTACTATTAACTCAGCCCAGTGACTGGGGTCTTTAATCGCACAGGCATCGGGCATAATAATTGTGCCACCAGCACTGAGAAGACCAAAAATGTCATACACAGATAGGTCATGATTGAGCGCGGTAAGGGCTAAAATTCGGTCTTGAGAATTAACATTAAAACGCTTATTAGTGTGAACGACGACATTAGCAACGTTGCGATGAGTAATCATCACTCCCTTAGGAAAACCTGTAGAACCAGAAGTGTAGATAACGTAGGCTAAATCGTCAGGAGTTTGGACAGGCTTTAGCGGTTCTTTACTCTGGACTGTCAAATTTTCTTTATCTATATCTATACATAGCCGCTTCACTTGCCCTGGCCAGGTAAGTTTCTCATTTAACCAAGATTGGCTAAGAACAATCTCAACTTCGCTATTTTCCAGGAGATAGGACAAACGTTCTTGAGGCAAGCCAGGGTCAATAGGTACATAGGCAGCACCAGAGGCGAGAATACCCAGAACCGCGACAATTTGCTCCCAGCCTTTCTCCATCACCACGGCAATTAATTGGTTAGGAGTTGCCCCCAAGGAATACAGCTTATGACCAAGTTGGTTAGATAGTTCGTACAACTCTTGGTAACTCAGACTGCGCTGGGAGGTAATAATAGCAGGCTCATTTGCTCTAGCTGGCACTTGTTTGGCAAACAAAGTGTGCAGCATTTCATCTGGAATAGCCGCCTCAGTGGCATTGATGGTATCTCGTTGTGCCAACTGAACTGGAGGTATGAGATTACGCCTCGTCTCAACCCAGGCTGACTTTGAGCTAGCCAGCTGTTTAAGGAAACGGCAATAAGCCTCAAACATATCCTCAATTAAACCTTCAGGGAAGAGTTCTTTGACCACATCCCAGTTAAAGGTTAATTCTCTCTTTTCTTCCCAAACTTGAATGTCCATCCAGGCCTGAGAAGCTTGGCTAATACCATAGACCAATTGTCCAAAATGGCTGAAGGTAAGAGTTTCTTGACCAAGGGAACTAAAGCCAAGGGTACTAGTAAATACCACTGGCATGGCACTGGGGATACCCCCTTTTCTACGGTTCAATTCCCGCACTACACGCACTCCACTAAAATAGCGATGTTCTAAATCTCGCCATAGTTGCTGCTGAAGACGTTGGGAGCGTTTGGTAAAGGGTTCAGGGTTGGTATTGTCTACTGCCAGTAAGGTGACGGAGGTGAAGTCGCCCAAAATGTTATTAACCTGGGGATGAAGAGGTAGGCGATTAAAAAGAGCCAAATTAATAGACCTCCTGCAAAAGTTCTAGATGTGTGGGACAAGTAAGTTAGAGTTGAGTAGCATCTATGACCTACGAACAGGTAAAAAGTCTGAAGCCAGAAGACTTTAAACGCTTATGGGGCGTACGTCTGG
>JADEWQ010000151.1 GCA_015207585.1 Pleurocapsales cyanobacterium LEGE 06147
TGTGCCATGACGCAAGAGCGCGAGCGCACTTTAATCTGTTTCCTTTTTTAGTTTAAAATGCCCTTGATGCTTCTATTTCTATATACTTGACAATTTGTACATTTTCTTAACTTGTCACCAATGGCTATTGGCTATTAGCAGCAATTCATACGCTTATTTAACTACTATGAATTGAAGACGCTTCAAATCAAAAATTGAAGCGGGGACTTAAACCCAGTTAGCTAAGAGCTAAAAGCTAAAAATAAATTAATAAATTCAATCCTGGAATAGTACGAGAAAGAGTCCACAATAACAAAATGATATACAGTACTCCCAAACTCCACTGATACCAAACTAAAGCCGAGATAATTCCTGGTAGGTGTTCGTCTCGCAAGCGAATATCGTTAAAACCAAATTTGAGGAGATTATTAAGACTAAAATCGTAGTAATTGAGCCAATTCCATCGCCGATCCCAAAGAATTGGTTCGTAGCGATCGCGATAGAAAGGAAAGCGAGGCATAATCGGCAAGCGTCCCAGCATTAGACGAAATTGACGCATGGAACCATCTTCGACAAAATAAGTAAGATCGAGTAGCTTATGATAGCGACCTTGTTGGTATAGACGAATTAATAAAATTGCCGGTACTAGTAGCAAAACCACAGCTAAACAAGCCAGAGTTAGCCAAGGTCGATCGGTAGTTTGAATAATATCAATGATGCCTAACAAGGTAAATAGACTATAACTACTCGCCATGCAAATAGTTTCGTAACGATTGGGCAAAATAGGTTGAGGTAATCTGCGCCGATAGCGATCGACAAACCAAAATAGAAGACTAAAATAGGCGATCGCGATTAAACCCGTACCCAACACTAAGCTAACATTAGTTCCATAGTCTCCTAAAAGTAACAATAAGCTCAATCCCAACCAGTGCAGTACTTTGGCTAACCAACCAAACTGCCATAGTCGTTGCCAGGGAGTACCGATAATGCGATCGCCTAATTGTTGCAGGCGTAGTTTCTCTCGCTGATATTCAATTTGATTGGCATCAGGAATCTGTTCTAAACTACGGAAGTTCCGCACCAAATTACGCAAGACAGTTTCATTGCCTTCTAAGCTGGGAACAGAGATAACCTTGCCGATAACTCCTGTTTGACCGATAATTTTGGCACTGTCTGACTCAAACGCTAATCCAGCAACATTTAAATTAGCTTCTGAAGTAAAAATCGCATCACTAAAATTAATTTGATCGAATAAATTAGCTTCTTGAAAGTCGATTGGAGCATTAAAACGAGTATCGCGAAAATCGGCGGTTTTCTCAAAAGTAGCATCGTTAAATGTTAAAGATTGGAGAAAGCGACTTTTAGAAAAAAGAACGCGATCGCGCCATTGTACTTGACTGAAATTGGCATTTTTTAAACATTCAATGCCAGTAAAATCGGCTAACCGAGCAAAACTCGCACCTTCCCAATTGATATTGTCGTAAAAATAGCTATGAGTAAAGTCGGCAATTCCTGCAAATTTAGCTTGCTCGAATTTAGTATTACTAAAAAAACGACTGTTTGACCAATTTACGTCGCGTCGAAAAATTGCTTCAGAAGCGATAATTTTTTGTAAGTATAAAGTATTGGCAAGATCGACAATGCCAATAAATTCTGTTTGATTTAGTAGCAATCCTCCTCGCCATACAGTAACTGAAGGAATTTGTTCTCCAGGTTGTAGCAAAATTGAATTAGAATTTTTAATTTTTTCTTGTTCTAGAGGAGTAAGCACAGAAGATAATGCTCCTTCAGCCAAAGGAGTTTGTATGCCTAGTTTGCCGATCGAAAATTCTCCTTGGATCGAAGATTGACTCAAGTCCAAAACTAACGGCGTACTAGTACGACTAAATTTAGTTTGTACCTGTTGATAAAATTGGTCTCGTAATTCAAGATTCTTATCGGTCAAATCAATTATTAAATTGCTTAGGTCGACAGTATTTAATCCTTCTTTTGGAACTAAATTATTAATTCTTGCTTTTAATATTTCTGAAGTCAAAATAGTTTTTGCTTCTTGTGTTGTTATGGCTAAAGCCGGAGAAATAAATAGTAGTATATAGGCAATAATTAATAAAGAAAATATTAGCAAAAAATAACTAAGGCGTTTCACTTGTTTATCTAAATACAATAAAACTTAGAAGTAAAACCATTATCAATTATCAATTATCAATTGCAAAATTTGGTAAGCTATACAAGAGAATATATACTAGCTCTTTAAATTGGTTATCGAAATGATTATATTGCCAGGCGCAACAGTAAAAGTCATCAACCCTGATGATACTTACTACAATTTTCAAGGATTGGTTCAAAGAGTAAGCGATGGTAAAGCCGCAGTCTTGTTTGAAGGAGGTAATTGGGATAAACTAGTAACCTTCCAACTCTCAGAAATAGAAGCAGTTGACCCAACGGCTGGCAAAAAAAAGAAAAAATAGCGATCGCTCAGTTGTCATTTGTCAGTTGTTAGGCACAAAACAACAGACAAAATACTGGACAAATTAATTATGCGTTTGCCCCTACCGCAGTTTGCTGTTGACGATCGCCATCCCAACCATATCGCTGAGGTGATCGAAACGGCAACTACTCAATTTCTCGCTCAATGCTTAGAACCAGAAGACCTGAATTTTCCGCAAATGCCTCCTTTTGGCAGTTGGGTCAAGGCTTTTGATGAAGAATCGGGAAACAAGATTTTGGCGATCGTTACTTACGTTACCACTACTCCTATCGATTCCGTTCATCGTGCCAGGGCTTTGGGCTTATCTTTAGGAGAGTTGCGAGAGCAACAACCCCAAATTTTTGCCATGCTCAAAACAGAATTTAAAGCGGCGATTGTCGGCTTTGAAATCCCTAATTCTTCACGTAATGGCGATAAAACTACTCTAGGCAAGGTTTATCAGTATCTGCCGCCTCGTCCCCCTCAAATTCACCAAGCAGTGTATCGTTGTGAGGCAAGAGAGATAATTCACTTTAGCGAACAATTAGAGTTTTTACGGACATTGTTGCAAGTCAAAGATATTCCCGTAGAATCCCTCGTCGCAGCAGCTATCCGCGAAATTTATCGACTGCGTCAGGCAAATAGAGATTGGTTGGTACAAGTAGGTAGAAACCTTAGCATTCTCTTAAAAGATGATTATGATCGCCTGCGTTACATTCTCAGTCAAATTCATTGGTAACTGGTATTGTAGATAAATTTCTTCAAGTTCTCTATCTATAGAAAGATGTCGCTCGCGCCTTCGGGATCGGTCAAACCAAGAATGTTTTCGTCCATAAGTTCGTCACGTTGGGGACTTTAGAAGAGAGAATCGACCAAATGATTGAAGATAAGAAAAAAGTTGCCAGCGCGAGCGTCGGGAGTGATCGATCCTGGTTAACTGAATTGGATAATGAAAGTTTTAAGGAGTTAATTGCTTTGAATCGCAGTGCGATCGTGTAGTATTCTTATTATTCCTTGTAACGACTCAAATCAGCGGCGGCAGGTCATCTTGAACTCAGCACCATTGGCTCTCAACTGTCCACTGCATTTGAATTGTTAGCCTGCGCGGTTGGATCGGGAACTTGGTTATCTCGCATCACTCTAATCAAAAATCGCAATGCTTCATTAACCGCATCAGCATTAGGAAATATCTCTGCAACATCTGGTTCCAAACGGACAGCTACTCCACCAAAACTTTTTCTCCCAGGACCTAACCTTCTAACTCGCAGGCTCTTCAAGTCATACTCTGCACGCAAATCATCTTCCATTTCTGAATTATCCTTCTTCATAAGCTTCTCGCTCAGTTCGTGTCACTTCTCTTGCACTAATGAGGCGAATTGAATCTCCTCTTTCGGTGTACGAAACGATCGACAATCGCCCTCGATTCGACTCCCCAACAATGAGATACCTCTCCTCGTCTTTAGAGTGGTCTGGATCGTAGAAGTCAACATAGAATCGTCAAAAACTGTTTTTGCTTCTTCAAATGAAACTCCCTGTTTCAATAAATTGTGCGCTGCCTTCCTTTCATTCCATTCAAAGTGCATAGGTTTATTGTATCACCGCCCACTTGAACCGATTGTTCATTTCAAGGGTTTTGCATTAGAGAGAAAATATTTAAGAGCAAAGTACGATTGGATTTGGGTGCAGGAATTATTGAGACAGAACTATAACTTGATTATTTAACCAGAAGCAGAATATGATATTCAGGATGCTTTTGAATGGTACGAATCCCAAAATCTAGGTTTGGGTTCTGAGTTTGTCCGTGCAGTCGATGCTTGTCTGTCAGGGATTGCACGAAACCCCCTTGCTTACCAAGTCATTCACAAACAGGCAAGAAGAGCATTAATCCGTCGATTCCCATACATAATTCTCTACATTTTTGACCAAGTAGGGTTGTTGTACTTGCTTGCTTCCATGCAAAACGCAATCCAAAACAGTGGTTGGATAGAAGTTAGTCAACGAAGTTCATCTTCAACCAGCAATATGACATGTTACTCCCGCAGAAAGTAGCTACCGCGATCGCTTTCAAGATGATACTCTCTCCCTCGAACAACGTCGTGCCTTTATGAAACTACCCCTTCAGATCAAATCGGGTTGAACAACCACACTAAAAAAAGCCAAAAATCCTGTCGTTACAGAATTGCAACTATGGGCAATTAGCCGGATTTGATATGAGGGGGAGATTAGAAGAGGAGGAGACGGGGCGATTTATGTGTAGCATTCTTTTTTCTATTTCATATAACTTTCGCAATGCACCAAGGGCTTGATTCCGTCCGCTGCAACACCGCTGCTAGACCTTACCGCCACTCCAGCATCTCTTCAACTGTTAAACCAATGTCACTTGCAATCTGCCGTAGCAACCTTGGTGATATGTCACGCCCTTTGTGAAATGGAACTGTTGTTCCTCGTCCATCTTCATGACGAAACTGTTTGTGTGAACCCTTCTGACGTACCTCTATGAATCCCAGATTTTCCAATATCCGTACAACTTCTTGTGGTTTCAGTATAGGAATGCTACTCATGCTCTAACGAACCACAATCTGTTGTGTGCCTACAAACTCCGTCTCGAACACCAGAACTTCATCCTCTAAAAGCATCTCAATCACTTCACGTAGATTTTCCTGCAATTCGTCTAAAGTCTCTCCCTGAGAATGCGCTCCTGGAAATCCAGGAACATAGCCTACATACAGCTTGGTATCAGAATCTCTCTCGACAATAGCAGTGAAAGTTCTCATAGTGTCAGTATCGAAGCTGTTTCATTTGTCTACAGCATAACACTTACATTTTTGTATGGTTGAAAACGCTCGCATTCCCTAGCTATCTTATGGTCACAAGCAGCTTTATTAATCAGATTTGTCTGGTAAGTTATTTGCACGCAAATCCCTAATGCAGCTTTAAGTATCTGAATTTTGAATTCCTATAACCTTGCCTCGGCATTCGCCAAAACCTATGCGAGCGTAACCTTCTTTCTCGCAATATCCGCGCATAATTACTTCGTCACCATCGGCTAAGAAAGAGCGGCTTTCACCTGTTGGCAGTTTAATAGGCTCGGCTCCACGTCGAGTAATTTCGAGCAGAGAGCCTTGCGAACCTTCCTCGGCACCAGACACTGTGCCACTAGCTAGCAGATCGCCCGGACGGAGGTTACAGCCATTACTGGTGTGGTGAGTAAGCATTTGAGCCATTGTCCAGTACATTTGCTTAAAAGAAGCTCGGCTTAAGGAAAATGGCTTCATTCCCATTTCGCGCATTTTTGCCGAACTTAACAGTACCTCAACCGTGAGCTCGAGACCTCCCCGTTCAGCATCCACTGGTGAATAGAGATAGGGCAATGGTCGAGGATCTTCTTCGGGACGGGAAAATCCAGGACAGCGAAAAGGTGCTAAAGCTTCTAAGGTTATTACCCAAGGAGAGATCGTAGTGGCAAAATTCTTAGCTAAAAAAGGACCCAGAGGCTGGTATTCCCAAGCTTGAATATCTCGTGCCGACCAATCGTTAACTAAGCAGAGTCCGAAGATATGTTCCTCGGCTTTGTTAATAGAGATAGGCTTTCCTAGTTCATTGCCAGAACCAACAAAGAATCCGACTTCCATTTCGTAGTCTAAAAGTTGAGAAGGACCAAAAGTAGGGGTCGAATCCTCTGTTTTGTACTGACCTTTAGGTCGCTTCACAGAAGTATCACTGAGGATAAGAGATGAAGCACGCCCATGATAAGCAATGGGAACATGCTTGTAGTTGGGAAGTAGAGGATTATTGGGACGGAATAGTTTCCCCACATTGGTAGCGTGAAAAATAGAGGCGTAGAAGTCGGTGTAGTCACCAATATTGGCAGGTAGTAGCAGTTCTGCTTCAGCCATGGGTAGGAGAATTTTGGTTTCTAGAGGGGGGTTTAACCCATTCAGTTGCAGCAATTTACTCAAGCGATCGCGCAATGCCAAAGTAGCCCAACTTCCTAGAGTCATTAAGGCATTTAAGTTAGGTGCCGCACAAGCCTCTTGCAAGGGTTCGGGAAGTTCCAGTAAAAGTCCTACCTCGCCACAGGCAGACAGATCGAGAATGCGATCGCCAATCGCCACACCAATACGTCGATCGCTCTTATTTTTCTGCCGAAATACACCAAAGGGCAAATTTTGAATGGGGAAATCAGTATCTTTGTGATTGGCTGATTCTACCCAACTGCGCAAATTCGGATCGTGGGTAGCATTAATAGAGCGGCTCATCTCAGGTTCGCTTAAATAGTTTAATATTATGTTGATGCAGGGACGCGAAGAAATTTTATTTTAATTTGCTTTTATAAATAGGTATTAAATTTTAGAAAAAAAAGTTGACGATTGGTTTCCTAACTGAATGATAGGCAATTTAGAGACCCATTAAGTAATTCGGTGGCAATCAACCTAACGATATTACGAAACATAAACACGCTTGAAATTTTTACCAATGACAAAAGACAAATGACAAATGACAACTTAGCTTAATAGCTGCAATTGTCTGAGGTCATCTAGTGGCTCTTGAAACGAGCAAGAACCGAAAGAACGGAAGAAAAATTGACGACTCTCTTCTAATTCTGAGATAGTTAGTTGTTTATCTTGCCAGATAATATTATTTTCCTTAAATTGAAAATGACTGGATGATTCTTTAAGGACTGTTAACGCTTCTTTGTAGGTTATTTTTTGCCAGTAAACTAATGCCGCTAAAATAGCAACGTTAATAAAACCAGGCATGGCAGTAGAAAGGCTATTTGGCTCGTAGCTTAAGGGATACTCTCCCCTGAATGCATGATGCAGTCCCGCAGTTGCCTTAAAGGGAACTTTAGCTTCAGCACTGGCAAACATAAATCGACAAAGTTGGTCTGCGTTGGGAAAAGCATCGGCAGTCAAACCTCCCGTCCGGATTTTAGCTGCTGTCCCCGTGCCTTGCAGCACTGCTAAATAGGTTTCTAAATTTTGGTTGAAGGAAATTTCAAAGAATGATTCGACTCCTGTAGGAAGAAGAGGAATTACTTTTTCAATCTCTTTAGGCAAAAGCGGTTTAAATTCAACAGATGGGATATTTATTTTATCTGTGTTGTTAAGAGATTGAATTTGGTCGAGTTCTAATTCCCAATCTTCAGAAAGGATCGCGCTAAGAGATAGGGGTTTCGTCATGCCATGTTCTGATGGCAAATGGGCAAGGAGCGTTTCTAACTGAGTCAATTGAGATACTGGAAGTACGAAGCGACCTAACATCCAACTGTAGGGAGTTAGATTGTATCGAACATAATTGGCGATCGCTTCTTTGAGACTAAGTTTAGCCGGAGGAAAAAGTCCGGCATAGTCTACAACCGAAGAGAGAAGTGCTTTTAAAGATGACAACATTGACGATTAGCTATTAGCATCAATACTTAACTTACATTTTTGTTGAATTGGTTACTAATGCGATCGCCCGATTCATATTTTTTACAACATTCTCTGAGTTTGAGAAAGAACAATGCTCTTTGAGCATCGGCTAAAATTAAAAAGCCGTATGAAATTTCAGTGTTTACTGCTCTTCAACTATGACTGAACTGCTTCGACGGGCGATCGCCCAAATTGAAAAACTTCCACCCGATCAGCAAGATGCAATTGCGGCTCGATTTCTGGCGGAATTGCAAGATGAAAAAAAATGGGAAACTCTTTTTGCAACCACGACAGACGATCAGTGGGATCGGATGGCTGCGATAGTGCGTCAGGAAATTGCAAGTGGTGAAACGGTTCCGCTTGATGATGTTTTTCCACCTCAAACATGAAATCAAGTGTAACCAAAACATTTCGTAAGCGGTTTAGCGAGCTTCCTGCCTCAGTTCAAGAACAGGCAGTTCAAGAACAGGCTGCAAAAGCCTATGCACTTTGGAAAGAAGACCCATATCATCCCAGCCTTCAATTCAAACTAGTCAGCCAGCAACAACTAATTTACTCTGCTCGTGTCAGTCTTAACTATCGCGTCTTGAGTTTATTGGAGTCGGATTGCATTTACTGGTATTGGATTGGTTCACATGATGAGTATGATGATTTGCTAAAACGGATTTAGTTTAGGACCATCGGTGAAAATGTGGCATAATAACTCAGTGGAGCAGACGATATCAAGATTCTAGTGCATTGCCGAAGTTATCTGCCGCCGCTGACTTTAGCCGTTAACAATGTTGATAACTAAAAAAAAAGAGAAGTGCTTTTAAAGATGACAACATTGACGATTGGCTATTAGCATCAATACTTAACTTACAATTTTGTTGAATTAGATTACTAATGCGAGCGTCTGATTCATCTCGATTTACAATAGGCATGTCCCAACGCTGCCATCTTTTTGAGTGGTCAGTTAATTTATGAATGCAGAAATAGCTCAAGCCGTTCTGAGGTATTACGACATACCCAATGCTCAACTGACATTCTTAGGACAAAGCCAAAACATTACATTTCGGGTCGAGATACTAACAGGTGATAAGTTTTTGCTTCGCCTCCATGTTGGCATCGAGGCGGCTGGAGATAGTTATCATGATATTTGGAGAGAACCACTAGTCATTCAGTCCGAGTTATTATGGCTGAACGCGATCGCCCAAATTGAAAAACTTTCATCCGAGCGGCAAGAGGCAATTGCGGCTCTATTTCTGGCAGAATTGCAAGATGAGAAAAAATGGGAGACTCGTTTTGCAGCGACGACTAAAGGACAATATATGGAATAATTCTAGATATCGTCCGACATAGGGTGAATATACAGAAAGTTTTTGTCTAATAATTAGTTATGCCGCTCAATTCTTGGTTGGGACGGCACAGAAAACTTATCTGTGAGTGTTCCTGGTTAAGTTAGCGTAAGACTGTCAGCGAGACGGTGCTTTGGGCTTGTTGGTAAGGCGATTGCACCTTCTGAGCAAACTCTAACTTCTAGATTTCTCAGGTTTCATCAAGAGTAATTCCCAATTTTCGATTAATCCTTCTGTGTTCTTTTGAAAAACGCCAATGTGTTCGGATACTATCTGCTTTTCCCAAAAAACTCGGCTTGCCCAATTCTCATAAAATAAGAATAGAGTTTTGTCTTCAATAGAACGGTGCAGGTCATAGTTGAGACAGCCCTCCTCTAACAGCGTCGGCTGAATCAACTGCAACAATTCTTGATACAAAACTGCTTCTGAACCTGACTTTGCTTGAATCTTGGCAACCACTGTCAGTTGAGTCATAGTGTGAACCTCCTACTAAAGATTGAATGATTGTGTCAGCACAACCTTCCCAATTGCCTGACCTGACTCAGCGTGCTGATGGGCAGAAGCAATTTCAGCCATACTGAAGGACTTAGAATCTAGCAGAGGGCGTATCTTACCTTCATCTACTATTTGAGCCAGTTTCGACAGAATTTCTCCATGATGAGCGCGACCCACATTAAGCAGCATAGGAATCAACATGAAAACTAGATGCAGGGTTAACCCTTTTGCATGGAGTAAGGTCAAGTCTTGCTGAGATAGAGAAACGATCGACACGACGGTTCCATTTAGTTTTGTGGCTTTGAAAGCATTCTGAAGATTGTCGTTACCAACCGTATCAAACACTACATCAAAACCCTGACTATCCGTGTGTTCTGCTACAAATTCCTCAACGCGCTGCTGGCAGTAGTTAATGATGATATCTGCTCCTAAACGATGGGCGATCGCCGCCTTCTCATCGCTGGAAACTAAAGCATAGACTTCTGCTCCTGCCCACTTTGCCAGTTGGACTCCAATGTGTCCTACGCCTCCGGTTGCTCCGTACACCAAAACCTTTTGTCCTGGCTGAACTTTAGCGCGATCGATCAGTCCTTCCCAGGCTGTAATTGACACCAAAGGAAGTGCCGCTGCTTCTGCCATTGTGAGTGACTTTGGTTTATGAGCGACCAAGCGCACATCAGCCAGCATATACTCAGCTAATGCACCACCCGTACCTTTCACGCCACCTGCACAAGCATATACTTCATCTCCAACATGAAATCGCTCGACACCTGCTCCAACTGCTGCGATTGTTCCTGCCACATCTCCATGTAAAATGGCTGGGAAACTCGGGGCAATATCTGCTGCAACCCCTTGTCGGATTTTATAATCAACTGGATTGACGCTTGTCGCAGCCACTTGAATTAGAACGTGATGGGGAAGAACGTCTGGAGTTTTTAAATCGGTTTCCTTAAACACGCCGGGATTGCCAAATTGCTCAATTACTAGGGCTTTCATTGTTTTGCTCTCCTGCAAAAGCTGACATTCATAAAGTACAATCGCAATACTGATACCTGTAAGGATTTACAGCAAAGTGCAATAGTTACTTTTTGGTAAACATGGCTTTCAATCATGATTTCAAAGGCTCCCAACTGAGCTATTTGCCTCAGCCAGCACTTGAGCGGATTGCCAAGATGAATCTGTTTGATACAAGTTGTGCTGGGCATCAAGTCCTCGAACACATCGCCAATAAATGGACAATTTTGATTGTTTACGTTCTAACTCAAGGCAAAAAGCGATATAGCGAACTCAAGCAACAAATTGTAGGTGTATCGCCTAAAATGCTAATTCAGAACCTGCGGAATTTAGAGCGGTATGGGTTAATTGAGAGAGAGGTTTACCCAACCGTTCCTCCAAGAGTCGAATATTCACTTACTCCACTGGGGGCTTCACTAGTTGAGCCATTGGCAGTCCTGGGTGAGTGGGCATATCGACACATTGCAGATGTAAAAACGGCGATAGAACATTACGACAGTCATCCAGATCCCAATGATTACTGGGAACCTAAGTAGATTGTGCAACAATTTGGAGATGCGTGGTACAGCGCGGCATAACACTTTGCTGCACTGAACGTATCAAGATTGTCGGTGAGATGCAACGGTTATCTGCATCTGGTGAGCTTTACCGTTATTTCTGCTCTTTTGACAGCGGCAATTAATTTTTACTTTTGTTGTGTTGATACACGCGCTGTTAAACAAGTTCGATTCGTAGCTGACGACCCACCACAGAAGCAGCTCTAGTAATAGTTTCTAAGGAAACTCCGGTTTTTTCGGGGTCGAGGAGTCGGTCTAATTGCGCCCTAGAAGTTTGCATCTGCTTTGCCATTTCGGTTTTAGTCAGGTTTTGCCGCTTCATTTCCTCGGTAAGCTGACGGGCTAGCACCCGCTTAATGGCGATCGCGGTACATTCAGCGTACAGTCCTTCTTCTTGTAAGAAATCATCAAAACTAGAGCCAGTGTAAGGATTATCGGTCATGTTGTTCGTGTTCCTTTTTTCGCTTAACGGCTAATTCGATTTCCTTTTTAGGGGTCTTTTGGGACTTCTTGATAAAACCATGCAGCAGAATCATCTCTCCATTGCTGATGTAAAAAATGATCCTCGCTATCTTTGCGCCAGTTATCTTACTCCGCACTTCCCACAAATCTTTATAACCAGAAAGTTGACGGCAAAGAGGCAAACCAATCGGAAAGCTAAACTCGACATCCTTGATGTCACTGCCGATAATACGGCAATCCTCACGGTCTAAGGTTTTCAACCAGTTTCTAACTGGTTCTGTTCCATTGGCAGAGCAAAAAAATCTTGCTGGCAGTCTTTTCAAGATTTGCTCCCTCTTTAATGTACCTTATATAGTACATAATTATCTGAGATGAACATAGAGTTGCTTATCTCTAACACGAAGCAGCAGTAGAAAAACCAAGCAGCGATCGCACTTGAGAACAGATCGTGGATGTTGAGATTAAGAAAGATGAGGCTGTGAGAGAAAATCAGTTCTGATGCCGAGTCAACAACGTTTCGACTAACTTTTGTGCCGTTTTCAACCGTTCAGGCTCATTGGACTGCGTGACCCACACTGCCAACTCATTGAGCGAACCATTCACCAAATGAGCAAAACCCTCTGCATCGATTGTGCTCAGTTTTCCCTCATTAACGGCTATCTGGATTGCCTCATGAAGCAATCCAAACCCATACCGATCAAATTCGACTAAAGTGTCTGCTGCCAAAACAGCGGGGGCTTCGATAAACACCAACCGCCGCAGTTCCTCTTGCTGTGCAATTTCTAAGAATGCCTGACAACCGATCACTAACTGTTCCCAATTGTTATCTAGTGGCTGTATTTTGGTTTTGATGTAATCTGTTATCTCACTATAGGCTTCGGCAATTACAGCCTTAAAAACTCCCAGCTTATCGTTGAATTGGTAATACAACGCCCCACGGGTAATTCCCAACTCACTGATAATTTCCTCGGTTCCGGTAGCTGCATACCCTTTTGTCGCAAATAGATGGCGTGCTCGATTCAAAATGGCACGGCGGGTACGTAGAGTTTGTTCAGTCTTAGTTATCTTGGCGGGCATAGCAGATTACTTAAATCTAACATTCATACAGCATGTATCTTGACAACAGAAGAAAAATCTCTGTATGTTAGATACATACAGATTGTATCTTTTTGTGAGAATTCTCTTCAAGGAGGCTATAATGCGAGACTCACTGAGCATACGCAAAGCAATGAGCGCAGATATCCCGTTTCTCGCCAGAATTGAGTATGAAGCTTCTCTGCCGCCGCTAAATCAGTGCTTTTGGGAAGACATTTTGCATGATACTGGAACAAGTGCATTGCAATTTATTGAGGCAGAACTAAGGGCAGATGCTTCCAACTGGGGGAATGTGGCTGATTTCTTGATTTTGGAAGAGCAGGGAAAGCCCGTTGCAGCGGCAGCAGGCTATATGCCAAACCCAGAGAATTACTGCCCGTTGCGTCTATCCTGTCTTGACAAGATTGCAGAAGATTTGAACTGGTCTAAAGAGATTGCAACTATTTTTCGCGATCGCTACAGGCAATTTTGGGGTGGCGATTTGCGACCATTTTTTCTTACACCACAAGCACCCTGGATTATTGAAAACGTTGCCGTATTACCGGAGGCGCGGGGTCGAGGGTTAGGAAAAACATTACTCAAAGCATTACTAGAAGAAGGGCGATTGCAACAGCACTCCCACGCGGGAATTATGGTAATCAACGGAAACGAGGTGGCTCGCCATACCTACGAGTCCATTGGGTTTAAGCCTTATCAAACCTTTCACGCTGATTACTTCATCGAGCAGTTTAATATCGAATTTCCAGGGATTACTAAGTTCGGTCTTTGTTTCAAATAGGAGAATGTAGATGTCGTTCAAGACGATTCTCGTGGCTGGCGCGAGTCGTGGTATTGGGCTTGCCGTTGCTGAACATCTGAGATCCCAGTGCGATCGCTTGCTAACTGTTTCTCGCACGGTGGCTCCGATTGGGGAATGGATTCAGGCAGATTTGTCTGACCTGGCAGGCGTGGGAACGGTGACAAAAGCGATCGGGGAAGATCGCTTAGATGCATTGTTATACATGGGTGGAACGTGGGAGACCGATGCGTTTACCAGCCAGTACCGCTTTGAAGAATGTTCCGATGCAGACATTGCCCGAGTGATTGCCGTGAATTTAGTAGCTCCGATTCGGTTGGTTAAAGCTTTGCTGCCTGCTCTACGACGCTCGGATAATCCGAAAATCATTTTTATGGGTTCGCTCTCCGGTCGGGATAATTTCCCAGGACGAGAAGTTGCCAATAGTGCGTCTAAGTTTGGGTTGCGGGGTGTGGTGCATTCACTGCGCGAAGAATTGCGATCGCAGCAAATTAGTGTAACAGTGATTAATTCTGGCAATGTCGGCACACCCGAAGTTCTGGCCGATCTCGCAGCCGGTAATCTATTAGGCGGTAAGGCAATTCCCATTGGTGACAAGTTAAGAAAATGTACAAATTGTCAAGTATATAGAAATAGAAGCATCAAGGGCATTTTAAACTAAAAAAGGAAACAGATTAAAGTGCGCTCGCGCTCTTGCGTCATGGCACA
>JADEWQ010000152.1 GCA_015207585.1 Pleurocapsales cyanobacterium LEGE 06147
GGTCGAGATTTACCATACGTTACCTCTAATACTTGAGCCACCGTGGCGATCGCTAGTTATCATGAAATTCTTAAAGATGCCCAAACTATTGCTCTGCCCAAATTATAAGTTATTGGAGATGTCTAAAGCATTTTATAGCCCTCATTTTTTGATATTAACAAACCGCAAAATAAATATTAAAAATCTTAATTTTAACGACATCCATATTTAATTATTAACTTATGCAATATAAAAAATTTGGCAAGACTGACTTAGAAATATCTGCTCTGGGTTTGGGTGCTGCTCCTATAGGTTCTCGTACTGGCCCTGATGAATCAAAAGCAACCCTAAATCAAGCTTTTGAGCTAGGAATCAACTTTTATGATACTGCTCCCAGTTATGGTCAAGGTAGCAGCGAAGAAATTATTGGTGAGGTTTTTAAAAAAAAGAGAGAGCGAGTTATTATCACCACAAAGGTAGGTTATTCTCCAACAGCTACTCTACAAGCTGCTGCTAAATTAAAACCTTTAATGCGATCGCTCCTGCATAAACTTCCCGGAATTAGAAGGAGCATTCAGACATTTGTAAATTCCCAAAATAAAATAGATTTTAAACCTAGCTATATAAGGAAATCGGTTGAAGAAAGTTTACAGCGTCTGCGCAGTGATTATATCGATCTTTTATTGCTTCATTCCCCCCCTAGAGAAATAGTTGAGAGAGGCGATGTATTTGAACAGCTTAAATCTCTCAAGAGCCAAGGAAAAATAAGATATTATGGCGTTTCGGCTAGCGACTTAGAAAATTCTTTGATACTTCTAAAATACCCCGAGTATGAAATTTCTGCTTTACAGATAACTCTCAATTTATTTGAGCAGGAAGCCATCGATAAATTAATACCCCTAGCCAAACAAAGAGGAATCGCCATTGTGGCGCGCGAACCTTTTGCTCATGGTAAGTTGATTCCCCGTAATGCCGATACCGATACTGAAGGTTTAAAATATGTCGGACCCCTGGAAACGGATGAGCAGTTTGCTTTTTTGGTCAAACCTGGTATCCGCACGATGACGCAGGCAGCACTACAATTTGTTTTACAAACGGAAGGAGTTTCTGTAGTCTTGGCAGGGATGTCGAAAGTAAAACATGTGCAGGCAAATGTTGCTGTATTTAGTGTGCCAGCATTAACAAATCAGGAAATGAAGAAAATTCGTTCGTCAACTCAGGTTTGTTTATAAATGCTTGTAAAAGGGGTTTTCCGGTGAAATAGAAATTCTAAATATCAAAGTCTTGGATAATTATTAGCGAAAAGCAATCTATATATTGGAGCAGCTCGAGGGGAATCACTCTCCTATTTGTTTGTTTAAAAACACTCTTTTTGTCTTGGGTTAAGCCTGTCCGTAATTGTTTGCCACTGTTCCTGAGAAATTGTCGACCCAAAATTAGATGCGCGAGATGCTATGGGTTTTATTGATGTATAAGTATAAGTAATTGAGAATCGGTCTAAGGCTACAGGTGCTTTTGCACGGTGAAAAACGTTAGAGGTATCGGCAAATACTACCGTGCCGGAAGGTCCCGTGCATGGTTTCCAATCGGATATAGATACAACCGATTTCATGTCTCGATCTGAGACAAATCCAGAATTGTATTTAAGTGTTTGGGAGGAAGATAAAGTTAGAGGTTTAGAAATATATTCAAATGGTCCTCCTTCTATATTCACATCGTTTAAATAAATAATGATTTTAACCATGCGACGATCTTCTATGTCTCTATGCCATTGCCTCACATCGATCATTTTTCCATTGGCAATTTCCCTACGTACCCCAGCGCCATAGTAACGTACTGGCATTTCTATGTAATTTTCGATTATATTTATCAATCGTTCTTCGACTCCCCACAAAATAATTTCTGGGTAACTTGCGATTTGTGAATTAGACAGAATAACTACGTCTTTTCCAATGGTAGGTAATGCTTGCAATTGGAATAACAAT
The DNA here is from genome assembly GCA_015207585.1 of Pleurocapsales cyanobacterium LEGE 06147. Lineage (GTDB taxonomy): Bacteria > Cyanobacteriota > Cyanobacteriia > Cyanobacteriales > Xenococcaceae > LEGE-06147. Next base: position 1,965 of record JADEWQ010000152.1, read on the forward strand.
TTTTTAGCTGCTTCTGTGAATAAATCGGTAGAAGGAATTGCTAAAGCTTCTAAAGTAGTAACAAGAACTCCTTCCTCTTGGAGAGAATTCAGTAATGTAGAATCAGCTGGGGAAATAGGGGGTAGGTAGTCGCTATGTTTTTCAACAATTTTTTGATAAGCACGCTCTGATAAGGATTGTATGGGTGGGAGCTGTAAAAATTCTCTTTTGATTTTATTTGGTAAACGCTTGATTTTAGTAAGTTTAAGCATATCATCTAAGAATTACAGTTAGTTATTGGTTTGTGAAGAAAAGAGTATATTTAATGATATAGATTAATGGTTAAATACTGATTATAGAGGTTTTTGACTAAATAAATTAAATAAGCTAATTGTATATTTTTTGCAATTCGAACGACTTGGTTTACTTTAAATTCACAAAATACAGCATTTTTAGAAGTTGACGGCATCTACGGTTAAAATATCTACAAAAATTTCTATGAGACGATTACTTATGCACTTTTATCAGACTTGGGATGTTTTTTAAATAAACCTGTTCGAGTATTTTACTTTCAAAAGTTACCATTGTGAATCCCAAAGACAGTCAATGTAGTATAAGATGCTAGTGAACCGCTAGTACCTAAATTTTGACATTATTGGTGCTTTTAAAATTTTTATTTGGTGTTTTTTTGCTTTTGAGAAGTTATCTATCCAAAGGTTTAATGAAGAAAATTACTTTAGTTTCTTATAATTTTTCCTATCCGTTTGTTGATGGTGTAAAAATAGATGAATAGCGCAGAATTAATATTTTTGCCAATTGTAGAGCTACAATTAATATTTGGAATTTATAATTTCACTAAGCTTAAATAACTAATAACCCAAGTTGCGGGTTATTAACCTCCGAGAGCTTGCGGTGGAAAGTCGTGCGCTCGCTCACGACCAAGTGTACTAGCAACTTGGGTTAATAAAAATTTAAAAAGATTCTTTATCTTTAATTTATTTTTTTAAAATACTAGCGATCGCCTGTTGAATAAAGATCGATGGTATTAACTAATTGACTCTTCAAAATCTGGAGTATACTGCCCAACTAAAAATTGTTTTTTTTGGTATTAATTTAAAAGTAGCTGCTCGTGACATTCAAGATAGAACTACGAGTAGCTATTTTTCATACTATAAAATAGTAAATACTCTTGTCTCTAAAAATGTAAATTTATAGCTAATAAAGCAATATACAAGATTTTAAACCGAGTCGATCTCCTAAACTTTTGATATCGCTTTAATAAGCTTTAGCGAGAAATGTCTCTTTCTGTTCGCAGCCATCTACTCTGAGGTTGAACGATAAATTTTAGATATATAGGAATTTTATTAAGTATGTAAACAGGAATAGCGATTAAATTGCATAGAGACAAATAAGAACGACCAAACTTCCACCAACTGATCGATATTGACAAAAACAGCAAAAATCCTTCTAGAGTAACTATCACTGCTGGTAGATAAGATGCTCCTATAGCCACAACTGACCAGGTAATAGCTGTTGTTACCAACCATATCATTATCAGAAGGGATAAAGGTGGAATTAATATATCAAAAGCTAATATCAATAAATCAAAACGTCTTTGCCGAACAAATTTCTTCAGCAATCGGGGTACTTCTACCAAAATCATTTCTAAATGACCGTGTTCCCAACGCATCCTTTGGCTTTGAGCATTTTTATCATTCATTAATCGTCCGATTACTTGAGCTTGTTGGCAGTAGACAGGAGTGTATCCAGCTATAGCCAAATCCACTGTTAGTTGCATGTCATCAGTGGTTTTACTTCCTGCTAAGGATACCTGACTAATTACTGACCAAGGAAAAGCCATTCCCGATCCAGTTAATAGACAATGCCATCCCAGTCGTTTTGAACCCCTTAAGCGCACTAGGTTCTTAAGTTTAATCGCAAACATAGAGATAAGATCTTGCAGTCGGGGACAATCAGGTTGTTCCATTAAATAGGTAGCCTGTACGGGTTTTCCTATAGTATGAGCTAGTTTGGTAATGGGCTCTATGGTATCTGGTTCAATTAGACAATCAGCATCAAGAATAACTAAGACTTCAGGAGGATCGGCATGAATATATCGCAAACCGTAATCGAGAGCATATCCTTTTCCTCGTTGTTCTCGATTAAATCTTTCGATGACAGTTGCTCCAGTTTCTTTGGAGATCGCTGCGGTATCATCGTTACAATTATCTGCAATTACCACTAGACGGTCTCTTTCGGTTAACTGTTTTAGGGCAGTTTCTAATACAGGTCGAATTTGTGCTGCTTCGTTGTGAGCGGGTACTAAGATCGTAGTTTTAGGTCTATTTATTAAATTTGTTTTTCTCGCTTGTGTTTGCCCAGAAAAAAGAGCAGCGATACATTCAAGAGAAAAAATAAAACCAGGAATAATAATAATTAAGGCAACAATGAACAAAACAATATTCAATATTTGAATCATTAATTTCTAAATATAATCAATTATTTTAATACTATTGCAAAATCTTTTTGCTTATTAACTTATTATAGTAGCTAATCTTTCGAAAGAGTTGAAAAATAATATCGTTTCAAATTTTACAAGTTGTTATACTGAATCTTTTAAGAAGAGCGTTAATTAGATACTTAATACTATCTTTATATATATGAAGTTTAGTGAACAAGAATATGCTTATTTCTATTTGTGCGATCACCTACAAACGTCCGGAAGGATTAAGACGTTTACTAAATGGGCTCAATCAATTAAGCTTTCAAAAGATAGAGCGTCCAAATATAGAAGTAGTGGTAATTGATAATGATTGTGCAGAAGTCGCCGCCGCTATCTGTGCAGAAATTAAAACTGATTTTCAATGGTCGCTCAAAACTGGTGTAGAACCTCAACGCGGTATCACCTATGCTCGCAACCAATCAATTGCTCTTGCTTCAGAAAATGCAGATTTTATAGCAATGATTGATGATGACGAAGTACCAGAACCATCGTGGTTGGATGAGCTTTTATTTGTACAACAAAAGTTCAATGCTGATATTGTTACGGGACCAGTTTTAACTCGCTTTCAAGACGAGAATGTTCCTCAATGGGCTGTAAAGGGAGGATTTTTTTACTGGCCGAGATATCAGGATGGAGAGGAAAGACACGTTGCTTTTACCCACAATGTGTTGGTCCGGGCTGAAATTTTGCGGCAACTCGGTCGAGTATTCGACGATCGTTTTGCCATTACTGGCGGGGAAGATTCTCATCTATTTATGCGACTACACCAAGCAGGATATAAGATTGTGTGGGCAGACGAGGCAGTAGTAAATGAATGGATTCCTTCATCTCGTATCAATGTTAAGTTTATTTTACTGAGGGGTTATCGTATGTGGAGTACTCATAGTGTAGTCGAAAAGGAACTTTATCCCTCCTTTAAAATGCAAGCTATTCGCGCGATTAAAGGAATAGGACTAATTGGGATTGGTCTGCTCAAATTAATTCCTGCTGCCATTCAAGGACAGCACGCTAAGATTAATTCTTTGTTGTGTATTTATCGCGGTACGGGAACATTAGCTGGTTTGTTGGGAATTAGTTATCAGGAGTACAAAAATATTCATGGTGACTTTGGCATTACCAAGTAACCAAAATTCAACAACTTTTAACTTTTGTAGAGTGAGTCCATAACCGAAGCGAGTCTAGTTAGTTATTTTGATTTTCAGGTAAGGACGTACTAGAAGACTTCTATCAATTCACTAAATTCAGTAGAAAAAACTTCGACGATTAGAGTGAGCGGTTGGCTATTGTGCCAAAAGAGATAATGGTAGCGAACCCAGAAAGAATCTTCCAGCATTTTAGAGCGATCGTTGTAAATCCCTCTGATATCGCGATATAACTCCGTATTTAGGTTCAAGGTACTCCACCATAAGACGGACGGAGCTTACAACAGTCATCAGTCACCAGTCATCAGTGAAAGAAACACTGGTGACTGACGGGGCGCGTTGTTCCAGGTCGACTGGACACAGCCCCTCGCCTGCTTGCACTTCGTCAATTTTTTTCCTCCCTGCCAGATAGAAGTGAGATACCATTCGAGCGCTTTTTTTAGATAATGGTAGGGTTTGAAATTTACCGTCAAAATCTTTTACAAAACTTTACTTTTCTCTATAAAAGTCTTAACGCCTTTTTTGACTTTTTTTGCTGGCTAGTTTCTTTTACAATACTCCCTTAGAGCTAGGAATAGCAGATGCACGTCGGGGGTCGATCGCGATCGCCATGCGTATAGCACGAGCAAAGGCTTTAAATGTTGCTTCGATAATGTGATGGGAGTTAATTCCGTCTAGTTGACGAAGATGAAGAGTCATCTGAGAGTGATTGACAACGGCAACAAAAAATTCTCTTACTAGCTGAGTGTCATAGGTTCCCACTCTTTGGGTTGGAATATTCAAGCCATAGCTTAAATGAGGTCTTCCGGAAAAGTCAAGAGCTACCTGAATTAGAGCTTCATCTAGAGGAGCAACAAAATAACCAAAACGGACAATACCTTGGCGATCTCCTAAAGCTTTCGCCAGTGCTTGACCAACAGTAATTCCTACATCCTCATTAGTATGGTGATCGTCAATTTCTATATCTCCCGTTGCTTTAATTTCTAGATCGAGCAAACTATGGGAAGCAATTTGATGCAACATATGATTGAGAAAAGGAATACCCGTATCTACTTCGCACTTACCTTGACCATCTAAATTTAACTTCACTTGTACATCTGTTTCTCCGGTAGTTCGCCTTATCGAAGCTATCCTAGGAATTAATAATGGTTGTGGTTCTTGTTTTTCTTGAACCGAACGCTCGCTAATCTGCATCTTACCTCGTCCTTAATTTTTTTTATTTTCAATTACTTACATTCCCATAATTTCATAACCAGCATCTACATAAATTACTTGTCCGGTAATCCCGCTAGATAAATCGCTACATAAAAAGGCTGCGGTATTACCTACCTCCAACTGAGTCACGGTTCGCTTCAAAGGAGCAATTTCTTCCACATGACGAATCATCTCGCTAATACCGCCGACAGCAGAAGAAGCAAGAGTCCGAATTGGTCCGGCAGAAATAGCATTAACTCGAATATTTTGCACTCCCAACTCCGAGGCTAAATAACGGACGCTCATCTCTAGTGCAGACTTAGCTACACCCATCACGTTATAGTTAGGAATTACTTTAACCCCTCCTAGATAAGAGAGAGTAACGATACTTCCCCCATCTTTCATCAAAGATTTTGCTCTTTTGCTCAAACCAATGAGGGAATAGGTACTGATATCCAAAGCCTTAGCAAAACCTTCTCTTGAGGTAGCACTAAAATCTCCAGATAGATCTTCTTTATTAGCAAAAGCAAGACAGTGAATAAGAATATCTAGCTTGTCCCATTTCTCAGCAATAGTAGCAAAGGTAGTGTCTATCTGCTCGTCGTCTTGCACGTCACAGGGTAAAAAAATAGTAGGAGCTATCGGTGTTACCAATTCTCCAACTTTTTTCTCAAAACGACCTTTGGCATCCGGTAAATAGGTAACGCCTAAATTAGCACCAGCTCGGTGTAGCTGTTGAGCGATTCCCCAGGCAATGGAACGATTGTTAGCAATTCCTGTAACAAGAGCATTTTTTCCCGTCAAATCTAGCATATTTATCTCTCAATAACTCCAGCATTAGCTATCAATTGATAGGATAATAAATAAATCAAGACTGATAACTTCATCTAGACTAGATCAATTGTGAAGCAAAAAAAACAACTTTGAAACTTAAGTAGCTATAAATAAATATACTTATAGAACTATTAAGGGTTTAAGATTAAACAACAATTACCCATTTCTCCAGCTTTGGTGAGTTCCATGGAACTGTCCCTGACCCAAAATCAACCTCTAGCAGCCGTATTTCGTAAGCTAAGCCGTGGCTCTATTCCACCAATCGTGGAAACCTTTGAGCGAGGCAAGACTATTTTTTTCCCTGGCGATCCTGCAGAAAGAGTTTATTTTCTCCTTAAAGGAGCAGTAAAACTTTCTCGCGTTTATGAAGCAGGAGAAGAGATTACCGTAGCACTCTTGCGAGAAAATAGTGTATTTGGTGTATTATCATTAATTACTGGTCAGCGTTCCGATCGCTTTTACCATGCAGTCGCTTTTACTCCAGTAGAATTGCTTTCAGCACCAAGCGACCAAGTAGAACAGGCACTGAAAGAAAATCCCGATTTATCGATGTTGATGTTGCGAGGTCTTTCTTCTCGCATTCTACAAACAGAAATGATGATCGAGACTTTGGCTCACCGAGATATGGGTTCTCGCTTAGTCAGTTTTCTTTTGATTCTCTGTCGGGATTTTGGCGTACCCACTAGCGAAGGGATCAGAATAGATCTCAAACTTTCTCATCAAGCGATCGCCGAAGCCATCGGTTCGACTCGCGTTACTGTTACCCGTCTGCTGGGAGATTTAAGACAAGAAAACATGATTTCGATTCACAAAAAGAAAATTACAGTTCACAATCCCGTCGCTCTGAGCCAACAATTTACTTAAATTTAATCCCAACAGCCAATAGCTAATGACCAGTGCTTGGATTTTGATTGTGGCAATCCTCTTATTAGGAGGAATAATTGCCGTATTGGGCGATCGCTTAGGAACTAAAGTAGGTAAGGCAAGGCTAAGGCTATTTAATCTGCGTCCCCGTCAAACTGCTATGGTTGTGACGATTTTGACTGGGACAATGATTTCAGCCTCTACGCTGGGGATTTTGTTTGGTTTGAGCGAGTCTTTGCGTAAAGGTGTATTTCAACTAGATGATATTCTTAAGGAATTGAGAACATTTAAACAAGAGCTAGAACAAACTACTCAAGAAAAACAGCAAGTCGAGGCGCAATTATCGACTGTCAAAGCACAACGAGTAGAAGCACAACAAAAACTAGACCAAATTAATCGAGATTATAATCAAGCCCAAACTCAACTGAGAACTATTTCCGAGCAAGCCAATAAACTGCGCATCGAACTCGATACTCTTTTGAAGGAACGCCAAAAACAATTACAGCAGCTTAACCAGTTACAAGAGCAAAGTAGCCAACTGCAAAGTCAATTACAAGAACGAGAACAGGACATTATCGCTCAAGACCAAATTTTGCAAGAAAAAGAAACTCGCCTCCAACAGCTGCAGCGCCAGCAAGAAGTATTACAAGAGGCGATTGAAGAAAGAGATCGGCGAATCGTGCAACTAGATGAGGCGATCGCGACTAAAGACGGTGCTCTTCAAGCCAAAGAAACTCAGCTCGGTCAATTGGAATCCCAATTAAGTTTTTTAGAAAGAGAAGTAGCAATTCTAGAGCAATATTATCAGGTTTATCACGAATTAAGAGAAAGAAAAATTGCGGTTGTTAAAGGACAAGTTCTCGCTTCTGCTACCATACGTATTTTGGAGCCTAATGCTGCTATCTCTGCGATTGAAAGAGTTCTCAGGCAAGCTAATAGCAATGCGATTAAAGCCGTCAATCCTGGGAAAGAATACGATTCTCAAAGGCTCGTTAACATTACCAAAGCACAAGTAGAACAGTTAGCCGCTCAAATTCAGGATGGTCGAGATTACGTAATCCGCATTATCTCGGCGGGTAACTACGTTCAGGGAGAACAAGAAGTTAGAGTTTTTGCCGATCTCGCTCTCAACAAAGAAATTTTTCGAGCGGGAGAGGAAATTGCAACTGTCTCTATCGATTCAGAAAATATGGAACATCAAGAAATTCAAGAAAGGTTAGATTGGTTGTTAGCTGCTTCTAAATTTCGCGCTCAACGAGCCGGTATTTTAGGGGATCTCCAAATAGGCAATGGTCAAATAGCTACGCTGATCAATTTTATAGATGAAGTAGCCACAGTCAAAGAACCTTTAGACGAAATTAAAGCAGTTGTTGCCGAAACAACCTACACGGCAGGACCTTTAAAATTAAATTTAGTAGTAATGCGCGATGGCAAAATTATCCTCAGTACCTAAATATTTTAAATTTTTTCTATGATTTTAGGTTTCGATCCGGGCAGAGATAAATGCGGTATTGCCGTAATGGATCAAAAAAAACAAGTACACTATCATCGAGTAGTAGCATCGACAGAAACAAGTGCAGCGATCGAGCAATTATGTCAGCAATTTCCCATAAAATTAGTTGTCATGGGCAATTTAACAACCGCTAAAAGCTGGCAACAGGTTATCAAATCTCATCTCAATTCTATTCCAGTTGTCATGGTAGACGAACGTAATAGTTCTCTAGAGGCGCGCGATCGCTATTGGCAAATCTACCCTCCCAAAGGTTTGACCAAACTCATTCCTCAAGGAATGCGCCTTCCTCCCCGTCCGGTGGATGATATAGTTGCTATTCTTTTAATTGAAAGATATTTGCAGACTCAGAGTAATAATTAACGAAGTCCAAGCAGGGGAGGGGCTGTATCCAGTCGACCTAGAACAACGCGCCCCGTCAGTCACCAGTTTTTCTTTCACCGATGACTGGTGACTGTGGTAAGCCCCGTCCGTTCAACAGTCCGGAATGCACTGCTGCAGAAGGCAGTGGCAGGCAAGCGCTGCCGCTACCCCACTACGGGGAGCGTCTCGGCAGCGACTCTGCCACCGCTTGCGACAGCTTCGCGGCTACCGCAAGGTCTCTGGAATTCGATTCCAGGTCGGTCGGCAGCGGAGTACCTGCCACTAAAAGTCTGCTCGTACTACAAACACGTAATCTCCGCCCGGTTCTAGCTGATAATCGCAACGTTCCAAAAAACGTCCTAAAGGCTCTTGAATCAAAGCTCTACCCAAAGATGGTCTTACAATTAACCGTCTTTGGCGAAAACGCCATTGAAACTGCCACTGATAGTTAGCAGCTTTTACTTCTCCTTCAATTTTGCCCAACTGCCAGGATTGTTGGGTGATACGAACGTAGGCCATGGTTTCGGGTAAAGGGCGAGAACTCACAATTTTACAAACTACCTAATTCAACTCGAGCATTTGAACAAGAAGGAAAATGCAACTTTACTAAAAAAAAGCCACACTAAAAATAGATTCAGGCAAAATCAAATCCAAATTTTATAAACAAAAAGTTATTAATTCATCACGGCAGGAGGTATTATTTGGAATTTTTGGACGGTCATTGGACTTCGGAAGAATTAGACCGAACTCTTTTCAGTTTAGAAGAAATTACTACAGAACTAAATTACAGACGGGCCCAAAATTCGTTACGGGATTTGGTGCGTAATTTTGACCTTACTGCCGACGAGCAAGTCGGGTTAGAGTTGGAAATCGATCGCTTAAGCGCCATGCTAGATAAATTAGAGCAGTCAGTCGTTCAGATTGCTGCTTTTGGTATGGTGGGTAGGGGCAAATCATCGGTACTCAATGCCCTCGTCGGTCAAGAGATTTTTGCCACAGGACCCCTTCATGGTGTTACTCGCTCGGTTAGTGAAGCTAACTGGGAATTAACCCCGGAACAACTAGGGGATACTGGTCAAGATGTCCAACGCCTTACCCTCTCATCAGGAGGGGGTAAGGGAAAAATTCAATTAATCGATACCCCCGGCATTGATGAAGTCAACGGCGAAACTCGTGAAGCTTTAGCCTGTCAATTGGCTAAACAGGTAGACTTAATTCTGTTTGTGATTGCCGGAGACATAACTAAAGTTGAATATGAAGCTTTGTCCTGTTTGCGAGAAGCAGGCAAACCAATGCTGCTGGTGTTTAACAAAATCGACCAGTATCCCGAAGCCGATCGCCTTGCTATTTACCATAAAATTAGAGATGAGCGAGTGCGAGAGTTGCTCTCCCCAGAAGAAATTATCATGGTTGCTGCTTCTCCCTTAGAAGTACAGGCAGTGCGAGCTCCTAATGGTAAACTAAAAATACAGCGTAATCAAGGCAAACCGCAGGTAGAAGAACTGAAATTAAAAATCCTCGAACTACTACATCGCGAAGGAAAATCTCTGGTTGCTCTCAATACAATGCTGTATGCTGATGAAGTTAACGAGCAACTGTTAGGGCGCAAACTGGCTATTCGGGATGAAGCGGCAAATAAATTAATTTATCGAGGCACGACGATCAAAGCAATTGCGGTTGCCCTCAATCCGGTGATGGCGATCGATCTTCTTACCGGAGCAGTTGTGGATGTAGCGATTATTATTTCTTTATCTCGGCTTTATGGCATTCCGATGACTCGGGCGGCAGCGATCGCTCTACTACAAAAAATAGCTGTCAGTATGACTGGTATTAGTACCAGTGAATTATTAGCTACTTTAGGTCTCGGTTCCCTCAAAGGTATATTAGGGTTGTCCGTACCCGTTACAGGAGGAATTTCCCTAGCTCCTTACGTATCGGTGGCGATCGCTCAAGCAGGAATCGCTGGTGTATCGTCTTATGCGATTGGACAAGTAACCAAAACCTACTTGGCTAATGGTGCATCTTGGGGTCCTGATGGTCCAAAAACAGTAGTTCAAACGATTCTCGATTCTCTAGATGAAAAATCTATTATCAACCGGATTAAGTCGGAATTAAAAGCTAAGCTAATCAGACTCGATCGGGCGGTTTAAGATGTAATAATTAAAGATTTTACTTTTAGAAAGTTACCAATGAGAGTAACGTAAAGAACCCAACGTAGCTATACTAATAAAATTTTTTCTTGAGGGACCCGGAGATCGCGCCTATCACAAGCATCCCGTATTGCTGCTACCTTCCGGTTCTGACAAGGTTTAGGCGTTGCGATCGCGTGAGTCCGGATCGTTTTTTAATATAACACATTTCGAGCAACAAAGTTCTGCAGCTTGCCAACAATACATAACATAGATATCGGATATCGAGCGAGCAGATCGTTGAACTATTAAATAAAGTTTAATTTTTCTCAATCCCGAGAATAATTTAACGGAAAAAGAGCAAAATAGTATTGGGTAATGGCTTGACTAAAATACTCCTGAGTTAGCCGCTCTGAGATCCCCGTCTCCATTTTCCCAATTTGCTAATGCCTTTGTCTGCTGACTAACTATAATTAAAAAAGTATCTTTAAGATATGGTCTGTGCTAGTCTTAAAATAATCTAGGTAAGGCAAAGTGGTCTTGCAAACCACTAGTAACGACTACTTAAGCCCAAGCCCAAGCCATTAAATAAGACTATTGAGTACAGAGTCTTTTAAAAGGCTGAAGTTTAGAGCAGCCACCACAAATGACAAAGTAGATTGTTGGAGCCGTCTATTGATGGACTATATAGAACAAGTTCTAGAAAAGCTGAAAGAGTGGGCACAAAAACTAATTGAAATATTATTGGGACCAGAACCGGAGCCGGAAGCCGATTTAATTCCTGTTCCCGTAGATGAGCCTCGTCATCGTCATCGTTAATATTGTTAAGTCTCATCTATAAGGTTTGATTCCACTAAATATATTAGTTTTACACGGGCCTAACCTAAATTTACTAGGACATCGCGAGCCTAACATTTATGGTTCGACCACTCTGGAAGATATTAATAGCCTCCTCTTTGAGGAGGCGCTCGGTCTGCAAGCAAAAGTTTCCTGCCTGCAGTCTAATTCTGAAGGAGCATTAATCGATGCGATTCATCAGGCAAAAGAAAATTACCAGGGAATTGTAATTAATGCCGGAGCGTATACTCACACTAGCATAGCGCTCGCAGATGCCTTATTAGCAGTTGAGTTACCTGTAGTGGAAGTACATTTGAGTAATATCTACAGAAGAGAAACTTTTCGCCATAAATCTTACATAGCACCAGTAGCAATAGGACAAATTAGTGGCTTTGGGACTGAAAGTTATCGCCTCGGACTGCAAGCATTAATTCATTATCTGCGACAGCACAGTAGCTCTTGAGTTTAATCGAGCGAGATAACTAATTTTAACTAGATTGAAATGCCAGACTCAATCATGTATAGGGAAGACGGCTTCGTCGTCTTAGAATCAGATCGACCGGAACAGTTCATGACAGCTGAAGAGTTGCAACAGAAGCTTAAAGAATTATTGCTATCTCAAGAGATCGATCTACCCAGAGAGTTAGAGAAATTTGACTCTATAGACGAGCAAGCCCAGCATTTAAGAGACAATTACTTTGAGTTAGATGTAGGTGTGGGTAAATATTTGCAGTGGTATGTAGTAAGGCTAGAAAAATGAAACCTCATAAATTAAAATTGCGAACTTTCAAATTTTAATTCATGATATTTTTGGTCAATAGCTAGATTAAGTCAAAGTGAAGTACCTAGCGGTTCTCTTGCGAGTAACCGTAGGCTTCCTACCCAGCAGACAGCACAGTAGTAGATTTCTTTCGTCCTCTATTACTGCGTCTTACGTCTGGACAGTAGGCTTTTTCCCCGC
>JADEWQ010000153.1 GCA_015207585.1 Pleurocapsales cyanobacterium LEGE 06147
AGTCTCCCCTCTCCCTTCTCGTCTCTCATCCCTCGCTTCTCCTCTTCCGCCTCCGGTCTCCCCTCTTCGGTCTTCACAACTCTCTTTCTCAAAAAAAGCCGGGCAGGAAACCCGCCCAGCTTGATGAATTAATAAATCGCTGTTTCCTCTCCCTCTTCCAGTGAATTTTCATCCACTGTCAGTTGGGTAATGGTTACCAGGATTGTTCCGGCTGTCACCGCATGTCCTGCCCATAGGAGCAGAGCCGCAGGAATAGATCCCGGAGCTGTCAAAACCGCCGTACCTACAGCAGCAACTACCAACCCTATTCTTTTCAATTTTTTAAAGAAGGGAGGTGTGGGGGCCATAGCCCTTTGTTTGATTTCTGATAGTAGTCCCATTTGATTAGTATTAGATTTTATTGATGATCAATTATTAAGAAAGTCGAGCTTTCCGTAACAGCTGCTTTTTAAGCAAAAGCAACACCTCAGATATTCTGTCAATCTCTGCTCTCAGGCTTTCCTGCCTGGCTTTAATCTCCAGAAAATCCTCCTGCAATTTTCTAAAGTCCTGAAACAGGAACTTGAGAAAATAAGCGATCACAGAGAGTAGAATCGATAGGATCGCCCCAGTAATGGTCAGTAACAGGATTGTATCTGACATTTTTCCAGCGAATAAGGAATAGGCTTGGACTCGATTTGCAATTGGAGGATTTCTCCCCTTCCCCAGTATTCTCCCAGCTCATCCAGAAGTTTTCGAAAAGCCAATCTGGTGAACATAGGGGTACCATCGGCTCTGTAGCAACTGACCGGGCAGAGTTCGAAAGATTTCGGTACTTGATCGGCGGACCTTGCAAGAATCAACCCTTTCTCTCCCACCCGAATCTGCCATCCAAATGCTTCGCTGTGAATGGGCTCCAGTTCATAGACCCCTTCATCCAGACAGAAAAACTCAGACCCAAAACATGCTTTGGGAGCTTCTCTGATAAAGCATAGCTGTCGCTGACCGAGGAAAAGCCTCCCCAGGCTACCCCGGGGAGTGTACTTTCGCTTCAGCAGCAATCTCATCAGGAAGCCTTGTTCAGAGAGATAATTTTAGCTGCATTATGCGCTCCGTTGTTGATCGCATATTCAACCCCATTCACAATCTGGATAAACTCCACACTGATCAAGAAGGCGAAATGAGATCCGTCCAGCTGAGTTTTATCCACACTCAGCGTCTGAGCCAAGGCAGGATCCAAAACGGATTGAACCGGACTGCTATCCCCTGAAAGTGTTCTGGAGTTTAGATCGAAATCCACTCCTACTCCCGTAGCCGAAATCTTGAAGTGGGTCGCTCCATTTGGAATCGCAATCATATCCCTCGGCACGAAGGCAGGCAACTGAACTTCCCAGTTGGTACTGCTTTCATTGAATTGTAACTCAAAGAAAAGCGTGCTACTCAAAGAAGAGCCTGCATTCAGTTCCAGATCCTTCAACAGATCCCATTCTCCGTCTTTGACTCTTCGGTCTCCGCGAACATTGAGCTGATCGGATTTAAGGACTCGCATCAAAGCCTGAGTCAAGCGTTGGTTAAGGCGCTTGTCCCCTATCTGAGAAATCACCGGTCTCAAAGCATCCCGCATCAATTTGGAAGACTTGGCATTGTCTGCAAACTCCCGCATATTCTCCCGGGTTCTGGCAAACCTGGGATCATTCAAAATCCTGGCTTTACTGACTCCTCCTTTTTCACGGGCCAAGTAGCCGTCTTTGGTTTTATAGAAGGAAAGCCTCCCGACTCTTCCTTCGAGCGTTATTACTCCTGTTTGTTTTGCCATATTAAAATGGGTTTTAGGTTAAACATGGAGCTAAGATCAGAGAAGGGAATCCACTGATCAATCGAATGTGCGGTTGGTGCGGATAATGCGAATCAAGCTGAAAAAGCTGTTTTTTTCTTAAAATTCAGAATATTCCAAAACAGACTGAATTGGAAAAATCCCTGTATTTTCGGCCTTTGCTGTGGAAGGCGAAATAATGATAAAATTGGCCCTGGAGTGGACCTGTCCAGGGAAATTCAACTTCCTGTATACCAGATTTTCTGGTAGCCCCTTTCAAAATGGACCATTTCCTTTTTCCTAAAGGGTCATAGGCTAGGTACAACAAACGGTCTCCTTCAGTAGCTTTTCCCTCAAATTGATTGGGCTGCCAAAGGATGGTAAGTTGATTGTCTGCCATCCAATTCAGGCTAAGACCACTCGGTTCAGTAAGATCACCTATACTAATCATTACCTTTTCAGGTTTTAAGACTGGGATTCCTTCTTCGGGAAAAACAGCTCGTTTAAGTCCCAGCGAAACAGCCTTGGCAAATCGCTTCGACTTATCGCCCTCCTTACTTGAAAAGCCAAACTCCAATTCCGACCGAATCGGTTTTAAAAATGAATTAACCTTCGCAAAGGCTTCACGATGATAAAGTTGTTTGGGCGAAGGAGCTATTCCGATTTTTTCAGGTCTTTTTCTGACACAGATTTTACCGTTCCTTTCATAAAAAACCACATTACCAAGTTTACCGGAGATCTTTCCAAAAGGGAATTCTACAGATTTTGCCATAAGATTAAAGGTTAGTAAAGGCAGGATAATGCATATGTGCTTCCAGTTTAACTCCTGTCAACGACCACTCATATTCGGCTTGAACCAAGAGTTGAGTCGAAGAAAAGTCGGCCTTGAGTCGAAGATGAGTCGAAGAAAGCAGGAAGTATCCTCCCTTTAGGTTTTATTAATCAGTTATTTTTCAAATGAGTAATAGTGGAATTGAGTAATTGAGTAATTGAAAATTGGATAGTTCAATGGTCATGGTTCAATTTCAGTTTTTAACTTCTACTGAAAGGCATGCTCCTTGGGAAGGCTTGACAAAGCCTTGGACATGATAAACCGCCAACCATCAATTTTTATCAACCAATATATTTTTCAACTTCCTCCACAGGGATTCCAGAGAATTCCGAAAATTCATCTAAGGTGACGTACTGATGGGATTCCTTTCTATAAAACTTTCGGATTTTGCTCAACAGAGCATGCCCGTAGCGTTCGCTACGTCCGGTAATCAGTTGCACATCTTTGGGGTATATGACACATCTTTTTCTTAACATAATCCCTCCTTTTAATAGCGAATCTTCCCATTCAGCCCTTTGCTATAGCGCCTATTTTCGTAAGACCAAGCTTGGCATCCTCCGAGGAGCAACCAGACTTTTTCCACCCAAAAGCATTCAACAGCGGATTCTTTTTGAAGTAGTGAACCTTCTTCTTTGACTCTCTTTCCCAAACGTTCCAGTTCTCGAAACACCATATTCCTTACCAATCCAGATTCTTGGAATTGTTCCCGAATCAGGAGTTCATTGATCGGGTCATTTTGTTTTCTTTCTTTTTCAAAAGAGGCCAAATCATTGGAAAGACAGATAAATCTGGCTACATCCTGCTCAATCCTTATTTTTCTGCAGGATGCGGGAAGTTCTAACTCAGATAGGATCAGCAAGGCGAGAAAAACTCCGGAACTATGAGGGCGCATCAATTGGTAGTCTCTGATTTCAGGAAAATTACCTCCGATTTTTATGGCCAACTCCCACTCCAATCCTTCCAGGTAATCCAACCAATGGCTTTCAAAATTCTCTATCCAAGTCGGGTTATAGTGAAATCCCAAGTGCCTTTTGAGATGGACTGTTTCTTGGATTAAAGCCCCAAATACACCTTTTTGATTAGCACTCGGATACTTCTTCAAACCGTAAATCAAGCTTCTGGCATCCATTGGATTAGCTAAGTCCAGGTAATCATCTATCAAAAAAAGACAGAGGAAAAACTTGGTGATGACTTCCAATTTTTCAGAATCCATCTCTGGATATAAATAAGAGGCAAACCAGTTGACCTGGTATAATCTATACTGCTCCACAAAAGCGGGAGAGTCAAAAAGGTTTCTAGACCAAGCCCATCTCAATACAGATTCATCCAGCTCTTTGGCAAATCTATTCAGGGCTGAAGGAAATTGGATGTCATAAGTATTCATCACTTAGCTCCTTTCCTTTTATTCAAAAATCTGCTGATGGTACGTGGACTACACTGAAAAAGACTTGCCCATTGCCAATTTTTCAGAAATAGCTCAATCCTGGGAAAAAGTTGGACAAACTCAGGATACCCCTCTTTAAAATCCATTCCCAAAATGGCATTTTGCTGTGCCAGTCTTTGTTGAATTCTGTGATTGATCAAAATCCCGAGTTGAGCAAATTCAGGGTATCGCTTGACCACCTCTATTTCAGCATCCTTATGAAATTCAAAGAACAAGACCTCCGTCAAAGCCCTAATTTCAATGCAGGATTTTTCTTCAGAGACATAAGAAAGCATATCAAACACGGTGTCAGTAGGCCTTAACACATACCTCAGTTGCAGCTCCTCGTCTTGTAAATAATAGATCCCCACATAACCTTCGATGATATATCGACTGCAGGTTTCCACAGAGCCTGATCGTTTGAGAATATCTCCTTTCTTTTTTTTCTTGAATTCCAGATAGAGGGAAATCAAACGGTAAAGTTCTTCTGAAACAGGAAATAAGGAGTCATAATCCTGCTTCATCTGTTGGATGTATTTTTCCATAATTTGAAGGGTTAAAAAAGTGGTACAACAAAAGTCTTAATCAGGCTATTCATACTCGAAATATTGCAGGTCATTTCAAGTGTCGACTAAAGTTTATGCTGAAAAATAAGAACTGAAAACTAAGAAATCCTAATTCATTTGACTTTCTGGTTCATTTTTTTTGTTAAAAATGCGCCAATTGGCGTTTTTTTTAACATCTATTTTTAAACAGGTGCCAAATGTCCTAGCCATCACTCCTATAAAGTTGGTAGGTTTGGAAAAATTTTATAAGAAGCTACTGTTCAATGAAATGGCACGATATTCTACTATTTTAAACCGGTTAAAAGATGGAATTACTCTGGTATTGATTGCTACGTGGAGCTACACCGGTTTAGAAAAACTGATCAATTTTCAGGCTTCCAGAAAAGCATTTTTGAATCAGCCTATGCCCCATGAACTGGAGGAGATGTTGGCTTTTGTGGTTCCCTCTATGGAGCTGCTTTTAGCGTTTTTGCTATTATTTAGAATAAGCCGATGGTGGGGACTTTTAGGAAGTGTTCTTTTACTTACTGTATTCACCACTTATGTTGGGTTAATTTGGGTTGGGGCCTTCCCCAGGGTCCCTTGTAGTTGTGCAGGAATTTTTGAGTCTATGGGATGGCTGGAGCACTTGGTTTTTAATGCCTTTTTGCTTTTGATCTCTGTGCTAGGTGTGCGGATGGAGGGACTCGAATCCAATGAAAAATGAGTAATTGGGTAATTGGGTAATTGGTTAATTGAGTAATCGAAGCTTCAAGCTTTTCGATATCATTGAGGTTTTTTTGTTCAATTGTTCAGGGTTCAGAGTTCAATAGGTCTTAGAACGAGTTTCAAAAATTGGGTCCTTTTTGATTTTATGATAATTAAGATAGTGAAACGATCCTGATTGGCGGCTACATACCAAAGCTCCAAAGGAGCGTAAAATTTAATAGCCAGGGGTTTCAACCCCTGGACCCAAAATTCAGCACCCACCCCAGCGCTGGCGCAATTGCTCCGTTTGAAAACAATTTCATTGTGCCAGCAAGACAACGACGGTCAAATTAGCCCATAAATCGGCCGTCCCTATGGGACTATGTCGAAAAATTAATAACATTCCTTATTTCCAGAGATTGAAATCTCTGCCCGCCCGCCGTGGTGGGGCTAGGAAATCTATTGTCGCTACGCGACTTAGGATAACGTCAGAATCCATTCTAGAATAATTTTTAGAGATTGGTTCTTTTTTGATTTTTTGATAATAAGAAATAATACCCGTCTAGAGGGCCTACTACGTACCCGAGCTCCAAAGGAGCGTGATTTATTAGCCACGCCAAAGGCGCGCAGGCCCGAGTGCAACTCGGGGTATAAATGCGAATAATAATCGCCCTGGCGCAGGAGTTTTGTTTGGAGACAAAATCATCATGCCAGCAAGATGAAAACAAAATCCAAAATGGATTAAAAATTCACATTGTTCTTTTTTGGCAAAAAAGAACGAAAAAGCCTTGTCGCAGCTAAGCTGCCCCGCACCTACCCGCGCACACCTCGCGGCTGCGACTACCCACCGCACCCTCACGAATATTAAACTCTATTCGAAATGGGCTCTTTCCCGCATGGATTAATATTAATCCAAACAGCTCCAAAGGAGCGTAATTTCTTAGAAAACAATACAAGGAGGTTTCCCCAGCGCTGGCGCAAGGGTTTTGTTTGGATCCGATATCATCTTGCCAGTAAGACAGAGACAATCTTATTTTTCGGATTAAAAATCCAATGATAGTAACTCCAAATTACAAATTTTAAGAAGAGAGACAGCCGAAAAATACAACCTCACAATCAAACCGTCAGAGTAGTTTTTAAAGCTTTCTTTCTGTTACTTTTTGAAGGCAAAAAGTAACCAAAAACCTTTGTCGCAGCTAAGCTACCCCGCGCCTACCCGCGCACACCTCGCGGCTGCGACTACCCACCGCACCCTCACGAAAACTAAACTCTATTCGAAATTGGTTCTTTCCCGCATGGATTAATATTAATCCAAATAGCTCCAAAGGAGCGTAATTTCTTAGAAAACAGATTAGTTAGGTTTCCTCAGCGCTGGCGCAGGAGTTTTGTTTGGAGACAAAATCGTCATGCCAGCAAGACAACCACGGTCTTTTTTTACCGGATTACAAATCCTACGATAGGTACTCACAGCAGAGAAAATCCCCCTTGCCCCCTTTTAAAAAGGGGGAATTGATCCTTCTCAGATTTAAGGCATTAAAATCAAAAATTTAATCTCTTCAAAGCCTGAAAGGCTTTAACTTTTCAATAGCCAGGGGTTTTAACCCCTGGAACGGAAGTCACAACCCTCTCCCAGCGCTGGCCCAAAATCTTTATTTGAAAATGAAATCAAAGTGCCAGCAAGACGGAGACGAATTCCAAATTGGATGATTTTTAAAAAACCTCCCTACCCAATAACCCTCCGAGGGGTTGAGAATCCTCGGAGGGTATCTCCTACTCCAGTCCAAACTTTTTGTTAAAAAACGCGCCAAATGACTCAATTTGAGGCAATTATTTTTAAAACACGCCAAATGGCTACCTAGCTTTTCATTGTTCTTTTTTAAGTTTCTTTTCTGAAAACTGAAACCTTCGAGGTTTTGAAAACCTCAAAGGTTAGGGAAATAAGGGCCAGCCCTTCAAGCTGGCCCGGCAGCCTGAAAACCTGCAAGTAAGGCTGCAAAAAATGAGGTCAAAGAATATAAAACAAGGAAGTTCATTTCTCTCGATGGCTTGGGTGAGAGACAAGCCTATACCGGTGAACCTCCTTCAGGGAGATGCCGAAAACCCTTGTTAGAGTAGGCAAACAACCACAAACGGTTTGTCCCTTTTTGATTCGTGAAAAAAGGGTCCATAACGATGAATAAATTAAGTAAACTGCTTCCGGCACTGGCTTTGGTGCTGGGAGCAACTTTGGCCTTTGCTTTTTCCAGTCCTCCTCAGGGAACACTGAAAGCATTGGTCAATAATCAATGGGTAGAAATTTCTGAATCTGAACCTTACCTCTGTGATGAAGCTCAAACTTCCTGTACAGCCAGGTTTGACGAACAGGATCAGATGATCCCCGGTACTGAAGAAGTGGGAGAATTTATCCCACTTTAATCAGGTGTTGCGGGCAGGAATATCCCTGCCCGCTCTGTACTTTACCGTGGATTTTGCCTAATCCCACTTCTATCGATTTCTTCCTGTGGAATGGGTAATGCAAAACGGGGATCATTCGCGGGAAGCCTTATTTCCGTCCCATTAATTGTTCTGATAAGTGAAATATTCCCTCCCAGAACATTCAATCGCTTGATATCACCCCATCGAATCCCTCTCAATACCAACTCCTTTCTTCTTTCCTCAAGAATTTTATCAATCAAGGTAGCCCCCGAAAGGTTGGCAATAGGGGTGAATTTCCCTGATTTAAATCGCTTGACCAATAAGGTGTTCAGAGAATTGACCGCATTTTGGGACTGTCCAAGCCTAGCTTCACATTCGGCCTTATTCAACCAAAGTTCATCCACTGCTAAGCCACCAAATGCATTTGCCAGGTAAGAATATTGGCCCCGAAATGCCATGAATCCTGATCTTGCAAAGAAGAATAAACTTCTTCTCAGATCATCCTGCTCGTACTTGGCATAGAGCTCAGGAGATACAGCAGAGCCTGCCGTGAAAAAATAATAGGTTCTCAACAACAGCTCACTGTAAAAAATCACCTCATCCAAATTCCCCACAAAAGGTCTTGCCGGACTTGGATTGATTTGATTATAATCCAATAAGGTGTCATACAAACCCAAGGCTCTATTGGCTGCTTCCAAACTTTTTTCAAAATCTCCCATATACAAATACACTCTTGAGAGCATGGCCCACACTGCTGGTTTGGAAGGCCTGGTGTTGACCGAAATGGTTGTCTGCACCAGAGGTTCGGCAATCTCTAGGTCTAGGATAATCTGCTCAAAAGTCTGCTTCAAAGTAGACCTTGGTAAAGCAACAGCAATGTCTGAATCCAACCTTAATACGATACCCAATTCATTGCCTGCTGTCGCAGGATCGTATCCCATGCAAAAAGACCTTGCCAGCGAGAAAAAGGCATAAGCCCTGTAAAAGTGAGCAGCTCCCTTGAGATTTCTCCACTCCTGACTCGACTTTTCCGAATTGTCGAATTGCTCCAACTCCCCCAATACCACATTGGAATAAAAAACCTGATCATAGGGCCTTGACCAATCTGTGTTCAAGGCATTGTTGATTGGCTCATTGGACCAGGTATAAATTCTTCGTGAATCCTCATCCAATATTGCAAGTCTGGAATCCAGAATCAATACATCATCAGAGGAGGCATCCAACTGTGAAGGTTCCGCATTCATCACTTGGAGGTTATTATCCAGCAATGCCCACAATTCAGAAATGGAGGTGGGTACAATCAGGGCCTTGTCAGGTTTTTCATCCAAAATCCCTGAGCAGGAAGCACCCAAAAAGAGTAGCCCTGCCAATAAAAGGGCTTGGTTTAAGTGTTGATATTTTTTCATGTGTTTCATGTGTTTATAATTTGTTTTTTAGAAGTCATCCCGATAGCTATCGGGAGGAATCTTGCATAGGTATTTTCCCAGGGCATGTCGGCTCAGACATGCTCGATTTCATCATTCTGAATTTTTAATATTGTAGCCGGAGGCCCAATGTCAAGGAACGCAGGGGTTTCATAGTTCTGAAATCAGGATCCAAAGGATCATCGGAAGCTTTCCAAAGCATGGCCAGATTGTTGGCATAGCTGAATAGCTCAATTTTATAAGGTTTGGCTTTGGGACTCCATTCATATCCCAATCTGATATCCTGGAGTCGGACATGGTCTCCGCGTTCTACCAACTCGGATGAAAAGGCATAAAAGTTATCTCTGAAGCTGTCCCTCGTAGCAGGAAGGGACGGCACATTGGTGACCTGCTCGTCTCCCGGGCTCTGCCATCTCCGGGAAAAATCCCCATGCCCCTGCTCCCCATTGAGAATAGGAAGATATCGGACTGAATTTCTTCGATAATAATACCCCAGTCTATAGGTGATATTGGCAGAAAGGTTCCAAGCCCCCCAAGTCCAGGTATTCCTAAATGAACCAAAATGGGTAGGTCTTGCAGACCCATGAAAAGTTAAATCCGAAGGACGGGCACTGTTGATGATCCCTGCATAATCTTTGGAGGGTTCCCCATCCAATAAACCCAGAGGATCGCCTGTATCTGGATCCAAGCCAACAAAAGGCAGGGAATAAATGGCATAGATTGGCCTTCCTGTCAGAGGAAATACCGGAGAAGAAGGGTTTGCCCCGGAGGCCTGTCCCAAGTAATTCAACACCGTGGTTTCTACTTCATAATCCACAACCTTCTCCACCACATGGGAATGGAAAAAATCCAATCTCCATGCTAAAGGCCCTTTCACTAAATTTCCACCCAACTGCAAATCAAATCCCTTACCCAGACTGGAAGCAAAATTCCCACGGAACAAATCCACCCCAGTATTGAGAGCCAATGGGATATCCCCTATCAAATCATTCCCCACTTTTCTGAATGCCTCCAATGAACCTGTCATTCTTCCCTTCCAGAGGTCAAAGTCCAAGCCTATGTTCCATATCCTGATTTGTTCCCATCTCAGATTGGGGTTCGGTGGGTTGATAATATTGGCAATGGGCAACGCGGTATATCTGCTGTTCCCTATCAATCTTGCCGTGGTCAAAGCAGCCACTGATTTGTTCACATTTCCGTTCACCCCATAGGTAGTTCTGATTCTCAGAAAATCTATCCAGGCAGGTAAAGTCCAGCCTTCTTCCGAAAGTGTCCAGGCAAGACCTGAAGACCAGAGTGGAACTGCCCGCTGATTGGCTTCTACCCCAAACAGATTGGATGCATCCCTGCGGGCACTGAAGCTCCAGGTATATTTCCCTGCATGGGTATAGGATCCATTTAAAAAATAGGAGATAAAATTATCTGCCGTGCCTGTATTCCTGTCATTAAAAGGAATCACCGAGCGGGTGGAAGGGGTGGGATATTGTGTAAATAAACTCACATAATCCACCGGAATTCCGATTCCCGTTTCCGGATTAAAGCCGTATAATCTGCTCGCTACTCCCTCCGTTCTCAAGGTTTTGAATTCATATCCAGCCAGCATATTTAATCGCCCTTTTTCACCTAAAGATCTGTCTGCTCTTAGGATAGCTCTCAGATTGTGACTCTCACTCCTTTGATTGTTCCAGTCCTGAATTGCACCTCTGGGAATGGGAAAGCTCAATTGTCCAGCGGTATTTTGCTGGGTAAACCGATTGATTAAATCCCTCGCGGCAAAGCTATTTTCCCTTTTCAGTTCATCGCTGTTTCTGTTAGCGGACCAATATTGATAGTAAACTTCCGCACTGATTCCTTCCAGTAGTTTTACTGATGCCGATAAATTGAGCCTGAGATCCTCCAGTTGACTGGATCTTTCCACCAGGCTTAGTTCTTCCAGCGGATTCAGCATCCAGGGTAAGAGTCCTTTTTCTTCAGCCTCTCTGGCAAAACTTTCCCGGATTCCCGGATAATACCCCAAAGGTCGCCCTTGCTCATCTGCAAGCTGCGCATAGGCGTACAGGGATTGTGCTCCGGTAAACCTAAGGGAAGAGGGTCCTCTGTTTGAACCTGCTGTTCTATTTTGGATGTAATTGATTCCCAGTCCCAGATTCAGGCGATCTTTCCATAAACTCAGGTTCTGGTTGGTCAAAAGGGTATATCGGTTCAGACTGTTACCCACCAGTTCCTCTCGGTTGGAGTCCCAACCTGCCGATACAAAGTATCGGTAATTTCCGGCACCTCCTCTCACATTCAGATTGTACTGCTGATTCAGGGAGGATTGATAGAGGTATCGCCCATAGTCATTTCTGACATCCCTACCTGCAAAGGCTGAAAGACGCGCTTCCAGCTCTTGATCAGAAAGTAATCCTTCCCGGTTTTGTATCAAGCTTTCCACTGCGGGGGTAAGAGGAGTTCGGAAAGGGGAATTTTCCTGATTGAGGTAAAAGCCCTGCTCAAAAAGAGACCTCTCCATTCCGATCACTTCGGCACTGCTCATCAGAGGCTGATAAAAAGGATCAGGTTGTTCTACCCAGGTGGTATTGAGCATCAGGTTGACCTGCGGTGCCTGTCCTTTTTTTCCGGATTTGGTGGTGATGACTATCACTCCATTTCCGGCCCGGGCACCCCAGATGGATGCGGCAGCTGCGTCTCTCAGCACTGAAATACTGGCAACATCATTTGGATTGATATTTTCAATCGGTCCATCATAGGGAAAGTTGTCTATGATAATCAGGGGTGAAGCATTGGAAAAAATGGTAGAACGGCCACGGATACTGATCCTGTCCGTTCCTGCACCCGCGCGGTTGAAGACCAATCCGGGAGTCACATCCTCCAGCCTATCCAATAGGGAGGTACTGATTCTTCGATTGATCAATTCTTCATTCAGCCCCACAAAAGACCCCGTTTGCCTTTCTTTGGGGATTTCCTGGTAACCGGTAGCGAATACCTCCACCTCCTGCAAACCAAAGGAATCGGGTGAAAGATAGACCTCCAACAGTTCTTCCCTGGGTAGCTGAATCTTCAGGGTTTGGGTTTGAAACCCGATGAAACTAACCGTGATGTCAACTTCTTGCAGTTGAGTTTCCAACTCAAACAATCCGTCAGAATCGGTTATTTGCACCTGATTGGTGGAAGCCAACCGGATGGAGGCTCCGGGTAAAGCACCTTGATCTTCTGAGGACAAAACCTTTCCTCTCAAGGTGAAAGATTGGGCATAGAGTTCTCCCGATAGGAAAACGGAGGCCAGTAGCAGGATTATTATACTTAGTTTCTTTTCCATGATGTCAGAGTTTGATGGTGATGTAATTTGCAAGTAGCTGTTGTAGTCTTTCCGGGTTTTGATAGAGCTCCTGAATGGCGATCAGGTTTCCTTCGGGATCAACCAGTAATGGTCTTGGGGCAGAGGAAATCAGGTATTTCCTAAAAAAGGGATGGGAATAGCCTTGCTCTCCTGAAAAAAGCCGTATCCAGGATTCGGAATTATAGCGGCCGCTGCCGATTCCCGTTTCCCATTTTTCCCTTGACCGGTCGGCTGATATGGAAATCAAGACCAGCCCATCTTGGTCTTCCAAGCCCGATTCTAGCTTGGATAATACTCGATGATAATAGGAAGAAGAGGCACTGCAGCCGGTAAAATAGGTATTGATCAACAGGGTCTTTCCCCTGAACTGATCCAGGCTTACCTTTTCTCCCTGTTCATCAATGAAGTCAAAGCTCCCAACAGGCTGACCGGGTTGGATATGGCTGATAAATATTTGGAGCTTATCGCCTAGGATGGGATGGGCGATCAGTTTCTGAAGGCTATCCAATTGACCATGCCTGCCTTTTCCCAACTTAATTCGCTGGAAAACCAGTTTTGAAATCATCAGGTCCCGTTCAAGGCCAGGCTTTAGATCAGCCAGATAGTTTTCCAGGCTTTTCTCCATCAGATTGGATTCCAGTGCAGCCAGTTTGAGCTTCAGCTCCAATACCTTTTCTGCAAAAGGAAGGTCAGAACCAAATTTCAAGGGCATGGATTTACCCAATTCCATTTGTCGGATGAACTCCTCTATCATGCCTTTTTCTCTCAATGAATCCCCCGCATAATTCACCAGCGTTTGCAGTCGGCCCACTTTGGAGAGAAAATAGTCTGCAAGCGTTTGGGCTTGCAGAAAATCCAGCACAGCATCCGGCATCTTTTTGTGATAGAAAAGGATTAAGCGCTCCAGCTCTCTGGTAAAACTCTCTTCCTCCATTTCCAGAGCCAGGGCATGAAGCATCTCCGCTACATCTATCTTTGTCAATCGAAGTTTGGGTCCGAATAGCTGCTGGTTTTTAATAAATGCTTCCTGAATATCAGGATGAGCAAAGACCTCCTCCCCTTCCCGGTGATGGATACTGATTCCCGCTTGTTTCATGCACTGTTCCAGCAGCGTATGAAGCCTATCCTGCAGTTCATAAAGTGCATAAGACGGTCCTGTGAAGATTTTTTGGCCGGCGTTTTTATCAATCACCAAATGAATGCTGTCTGTGGGAAAGGCCAGGAAATTTTGGATAACCGGGTAATCATCCAGGTAAAGAGAAAGGTAACCCGGTCTTTTGGAAGGGATAGAGATTCTGGACCAGACTGTTCCGTAGGCACCATCATAAAGAGTTCCCGCCTGAAATGTGTCTGAGTATTCCTGAAAATCCGGAGCATTGGAAAATGCATCCATAGGATCTGGCAAAAAGGTCACTCTTACCTTGGAATCGGAAGTTCTTTGCATGAGTTGCGTGTAGAAAAGTAATTGAGGATTTTGGGGGTATTCATTCACAAATTGGGCGGGAGAACTGCTCTCCTCCCGCCCGGGGGAATGGGAACTGGCATCAACTAGACCATTTCCCGGGG
>JADEWQ010000154.1 GCA_015207585.1 Pleurocapsales cyanobacterium LEGE 06147
TTTTTCGGATTTTAGCTCAACCATATCCTAATCGCCGTCGTCGATTCGGATTACGTTTTAACCTCATTGCTGGTTTGTATAACCGTGGACTAAGTTTCGCGATCGCTTGATTCATGCAAGAGGTCTATTTATTTCTTGGTGAAATAACCCTGGTTTTGTGTCCTTGAGGTTAGATAAAATTTGTGAACTAGGCTTTGGGTGTAGCTGTCTCAATCGGCTTAGTTTTTGTCATAAAAGCCAGTTTTTTGTATGGATAGAAGACTACTACAAGGATTAAATGTTTATTTAATCGGGATGATGGGAGTAGGTAAAACCACCGTAGGTAAACTATTAGCCCAAAAATTAAATTATCGTTTTTTCGATACGGATATTTTAATCGAACGAGTAGCAGGGAAAACCATTCCTGACATTTTTGCTTCCCAAGGAGAAGAAAGCTTTCGGGAATTAGAAAGTAAAGTCTTAGAAGAATTATCTGCTTATACCTGCAGCGCGATCGCAACAGGTGGTGGTATCGTACAAAGGCATAGAAACTGGAGTTATCTACATCATGGTTTAATTATCTGGCTGGATGCCGACTTAGAATTAATCGAACAACGACTGGTAGGAGATACTAGTAGACCATTAGCCAGCCAATTAGCATCTTTGCTCGAAGCGCGTCGTCCTCTCTATGCTCAAGCTGACTTGCGGGTGGCGATCGCCGCACAGCAAACTCCTGAAGAGATAACGGCACAAATTCTCGCTCTGATTCCTACAGTTTTGAAACCGAAACCAGTTATGTTCACTAACAGCCAGGGTCAAAATTAACTGTAAATAGCGAACAATACAAAGAACTCGCGATCGTTAATAATTGATAACTGGTCACTGATAACTAAATCGACATGGTCACCGAAAGCGAATATTTCAAAGAAACAGAAGCCAACCGCGTTCGCATTTTAAGTGAAGCACTTCCCTACATTCAAAAATTTGCCAATCGTACTGTAGTCATCAAATACGGTGGCGCAGCTATGAAAGACAGTAACCTGAAAGATAAAGTTATTGGCGATATTGTCTTTCTCTCCTGTGTTGGTGTAAAACCCGTAGTCGTCCATGGCGGGGGACCAGAAATTAATAGTTGGTTAACTAAACTAAAGATCGAACCTCAATTTAGAGATGGTTTGCGCGTTACCGATGCTGCCACGATGGATGTGGTGGAGATGGTTCTAGTCGGTCGAGTTAACAAAGAATTGGTATCTTTGATCAATCAAGCGGGAGCGTTGGCAGTTGGTCTTTGCGGTAGAGATGCTAATCTGATCAAAGCTCGTCACGTAGATCCTGTCAACAAAGAGAGAATCGGCTTTGTTGGTGAAGTTACCAGTATCGATACGAGGTTAATTAAATCACTAGTCGATAGTGGCTACGTCCCTGTCATCTCCAGTGTCGCCGATGATGAAACGGGACAGGCTTATAATATTAACGCCGATACAGTAGCTGGAGAAATTGCCGCCGCACTGGACGCAGAAAAACTAATCTTACTTACCGATACGCCAGGAATATTAAAAAATTACAAAGATCCTTCCAGCTTATTGACTCGACTAGACATTAAAACAGCTAGAGATTTAATTAGTAAAGGCATTGTCTCTGGAGGCATGATTCCCAAGGTAAATTGTTGCGTGCGATCGCTCGCTCAAGGAGTTCGTGCCGCTCACATTATTGATGGTCGCATTCCCCATGCCATTTTATTAGAAATTTTTACCGATGAAGGGATCGGTTCGATGATCGTTCCCTCAGAATATATGATGTAACTCGATTCCCTATTGTTTTAGTGACCTAATTGGATTTGTAAACTACCGGAATTTACCCGTACAAAAGAACCAGGTCGATAGTAAGTGCGTTGCCGTCTAACAGAGGGATTGACAATCACAGGATCGATCAAGACTGAGTCAGAAATTTGTGAATCGATTACTGTGGGGTTAATTAAAGTAGAATTACGAATTTGTCCGTGGCGAGTTCTTATGGTGGGTTGAGAGTAGTAATAATCCGAGGGGTAGTAATAGGAGGAAGAAGGTAACGGAATGTGCCGTCCGGGAGGAGGTGTAGTATTAAGAGAGGCAGGAGGAGAAATTCTTCTGACTCCCGATACCGAGCTAGAATTGCTTGATGGCAGAGGAGTGTGGGGAACGGCTCTAACTGGCAATTGTGTTCCCAGAACCAGGCTAATACCTAAAGCCACAGGACTAAACAATTTAAGCCAACCTAAGTGCTGTTTATCGCTCATCATTGTTTTAGAAGTTTGATAAATCGTACTATGTGTAATGTAGTACAAAAAAATAGACGTTCGCAGCAGTAAAGTGGTTTCAGAAAATCAAGAACAATTTCGCAAGAAATACCAAGCAGGAAAAGAAGCTTTTGAGAGAGGGCAATACAGTCGTAGCGTACAATATTTACGAGAAGCTAGAGAGCTGATTGCTCGTTCCTCTCGTTTGGGAGGAGAAGTCCAAATATGGTTACTTACAGCTTATCAAGCGGCTGGCAAACAGCAAGAGGCGATCGCTTTGGGTCAAGAATTATTTACCCATCCCCACCCGCAAATTCGCAAGCAAGCCAAAAGTCTGCTTTATATTATCCAAGCACCCCAACTCAAAAGACCTAAAGAATGGATGACCCAAATTCCCGATTTTTCTGGTATGTCTGATAGCAATTCCCAATATGTTCCTGCCAATAATCAAAAGAAAGATAGTTCTTCTAAAAAGAAAATAGTTACCGAGGTAGATGTAAGTCAAGTAAATACTCAAGATAATCGATTCGTTTGGATTGCCTTAATTATTACTATGTTGATTTTAGGTGGTTTAGTCTGGTTGAATTGAATTTTAATTATTTTGTTTGAAGCTATTATTTTTATCGGTTTACAAGCTTCGGGTAAATCTTCTTTTTACCGAGAAAAATTTTTTAATACCCACATTCGCATTAATTTAGATATGTTAAAAACCCGTCATCGGGAAAAGATTTTATTCCAAGCTTGTCTGGAAGCCAAACAATCTTTTGTTATCGATAATACTAATCCCACTCCAGAGGATAGAAAACGATACATCATACCAGCTAAAAGTAATAATTTTCGCCTTATTGGCTATTATTTTCAGTCAAATTTAGAAAATTGTAAGCAACGTAACGAAAAGCGTCACCCTCAACAAATCGTTCCTTTAGTTGGCATTTTAGCCACCTATAAAAAGCTAATAAAACCTAATTATCAAGAAGGTTATGATGCTCTTTATTATGTCAAGTTTGGAACTAACTATTCTTTTATTGTCGAAGAATGGCGAGAAAAAAGTCGATAGACTGACTAGTGAAATTTATTCTATCAATGCTATCTTCGAGCGAGGCTATTCCGTTTTCACAAGCCAGAGCCAGAGAATAAATTCTCTGTCTAATATCTATAAGTCCGTTTAAACGGACTTAAATTTTGAGCCAAGAAATTCATTTATAGGTCAATTTTGTTATAGGAGGAGTGGAACTACAGATGGAATAAACGTGCAGCATTTTATAATTATTAAAATGTAATAATTTGGATTATTTAATAAATTCTAATCTTTTTGACTGCCAATATAACTAATTCATGCAATACTAAATAATGCAATGCGAGCATTTTTGAGAGTTTAATCAAGCCAGCAAGAAATGATTTTAATTCGATTAAATTAATAAAAATGAGTGAAAAACAACGAGTCTTATCTGGAGTTCAACCTACTGGCAATTTACATTTAGGTAACTATTTAGGCGCGATTCGCAATTGGGTAGAGATTCAAAGCAAGTATGACAATTTTTTCTGCGTGGTTGACTTACACGCCATTACTGTTCCCCACAATCCTAAAACTCTCGCCAACGATACTTACACTATTGCTGCCCTCTATCTAGCTTGTGGGATCGATCTAGAATATTCTACGATTTTTGTCCAATCCCACATTACGGCTCACAGCGAACTAACTTGGTTACTTAACTGTATCACGCCGTTAAACTGGCTTGAGCGAATGATTCAGTTCAAAGAAAAAGCTCTCAAACAAGGGGAAAATGTTAGCGTTGGTTTACTCGACTATCCCGTACTCATGGCAGCCGATATCTTGCTCTACGATGCCGATAAAGTACCTGTAGGAGAAGATCAAAAACAGCACTTAGAGCTTACTCGCGATATTGCGGCTAGAATTAACGATAAATTTGGCAAGGAAAATGAACCCGTACTCAAAATTCCCGAACCGCTCATTCGTACTGAAGGAGCAAGAGTGATGAGTCTGACGGACGGTACTAAAAAAATGTCTAAATCAGACCCTTCGGAAATGAGTCGGATTAATCTGCTTGACCCGCCGGATTTAATTCAGAAAAAAATTAAAAGGTGTAAAACAGACCCTATTAAGGGACTGACTTTTGACGACCCCGAACGTCCCGAATGCCATAATTTACTCACTCTCTATCAAATACTATCGGCGAAAACCAAACAAGAGGTAGCCCTTGAAGGTCAAGATATGGGCTGGGGACAGTTTAAACCCTTATTAATCGAGGCAGTAATCGAAACTCTCAAACCGATTCAGGACAAATATCAAGAGATTATGGATGACAAAAATTATCTTGATTCTGTCTTACGGGAAGGAGCAGCTAAAGCCAGAGAAGTAGCAAATTGCACTCTTGTAAGAGTAAAAAATGCCTTGGGCTATTTACCTCCACTGTAAATTGGTCTATACATATTAGGAAATATGAATAAATAAATAATTAATCATCATCAATCTAATGACAAGTCGTTTTCGCAGGGCTGTCCGAGAAAAACAATTTTTGATTACTGCCGAAGTGGCGCCTCCTAAAGGAGGCAATCCAGCCCGCATGCTGGAGATGGCAAAAATACTTAGAGGAAGAGTTCATGCAGTTAACATTACAGATGGAAGTCGGGCAGTACTGCGGATGTCTTCTTTAGCCGCTTCCGCAATTTTACTGCAACACGGAATCGAGCCAATTTGTCAGATGGCTTGTCGCGATCGCAACTGTATCGGCTTACAAGCAGACTTAATGGGAGCACACGCTCTAGGAATTCGCAATATCCTTGCCCTGACAGGCGATCCGATTAAAGCAGGAGATCACCAAAAAGCCAAACCCGTGTTTGAATTAGAGTCGGTGCGACTACTGAAATTAATTAGTAAGCTAAACAGTGGAGTAGATTTTAATGATAAATCTTTACCAGACGAGCCGTTAGACTTATTTGCCGGGGCTGCGGTCGATCCTCAACTGAAAAGTTGGTCGGGACTACAACAAAGGTTCGAACGAAAGCTAGAAGCAGGAGCGCAGTTTTTCCAAAGTCAAATGATTACTGACTTCGATCGCCTCGACAAATTTATGAATCAGATTGCTCTTAGTACAGATAAACCAATCCTCGCCGGGATTTTTCTGCTCAAGTCTGCCAAAAATGCCGAGTTTATTAATCGCTGCGTTCCTGGAGTAAATATTCCCCAAGAAATTATCGACCGACTAGCTAAGACTAAAGAACCACTCCAAGAAGGAATCAAAATTGCCGCCGAACAAGTTCGATTAGCCCAAAAGATGTGTCAAGGAGTGCATCTAATGGCAGTCAAACGAGAAGATTTAATTCCGCAAATCTTGGATTTGGCTGGCATCGAGCCTGTTGGTAACTGAATTAGATTGGAGCATCAACACCCAGAACTAAAGTTCTGGGCTAAAAAATTAAGTCCATTTTAATGGACTAAAAGCTTATTTAGTCTTATGCACGAAGACTTTTGCGATCGGACAAAAAATTGATTTTCTGGTGGTTGTTGAGAATGGTGCAAGATGTAAGCTTAAACAGTTGAATGTGAGAATTGACACGAAGACGTGGAGAGATTTTATTTTAAGTGATTATCAGAACTCGATCTTAGTCGAGAAGAGCATCTGCGCTTACTAAGATAAGAAAGTAGGCTTAATATTAAGTTAGTGTTCTTAAATAAACGTTTAGTTTTTCAAATGATAGTATTTGCAAATGAAAGGTTAAATTAACAAATTTACAAACACCCGATTTGCAAATGAAAGGATTGCCACTTTCTGTTTTATCTTCCCTTTACTATCCATGTCTCTCCCGCGCCTACTGCTCCTGCTCCTCGGTGTTAGCCTAATTCTCATACTGGCAATTTGGCTAATTAATTCTGTCTATCAACTCTACTTTCAAATTGGGTTTACATCACCTTTTCTAGCCAATCTGCTGGTATTGGTGCTGATTATTCTTTTAGGGCTATTAATTGTCGCTTTTATTTATTATTTCAATCTCTTTTATAAAGGTTCGCGCAAAAAAGCTCGCAAGCGTCGTTTAGCTCGTACCGTTCCCGTTGTTAAAACCCAAGCAGCCGCAGAAAATCTCAAAGCCCTCAGACAGCAATTGGGACAGATTCAAGACCGCATTGCTCAAGAAGCATTTATAAGGCGATCGCAAGAAATAGAGGCAAATTTAGCACGGGGAGAATTTCGCGTCGTTGTATTCGGTACGGGTTCGGCAGGTAAAACTTCTCTGGTGAATGCTATTTTTGGTGAAATTGTCGGGGACGTTAATCCCACTATGGGAACGACTAAAATAGGAGAGACTTATACTCTCAAATTAAAAGATTTAGCGCGCCCCATCCTCATTACCGATACTCCCGGTATTCTCGAAGCAGGCGTGGCGGGAACGGAAAGAGAGCAATTAGCCAGACAATTAGCCACCGAAGCCGATTTACTTCTGTTTGTCGTCGATAACGATTTACGCGCTTCCGAGTACGAACCCTTAAAAACTTTAGCCGATATTGGCAAGCGATCGCTCCTAATTTTTAATAAAATTGACCTCTACACCGAAGCAGACAAAGAAATAATCCTGGCAAAATTACGAGAAAGGGTCAAAGAATTTATTGGGGTTGCCGATGTCATCGCGGTCGCCGCTCGTCCTCAACCAGTCCAATTAACTAGCGGACAAATATTAGAACCAGAACCGGAAATAATCCCTTTGATTAAGCGATTGATAGAAGTTTTGCGCTCGGAGGGAGAAGATCTCATCGCAGATAATATATTATTACAATCCCAGCGTTTGGGCGAAGAAGCCCGCAAGCTAATCGACGTACAGAGAAGAAAACAGGCAGACAAAGTAATCGATCGCTATCAGTGGATTGGTGCCGGAGTAATTGCCGTTACCCCCTTGCCCGTAGTAGATATGTTAGCCACCGCAGCAGTCAATGCTCAAATGGTTATCGAGATCGGGCAAATTTATGGCTGCGAACTGAACCTTGAGCGAGGCAAAGAATTAGCTTTCTCTTTAGGCAAAACTTTAGTAAGTTTGGGCGTAGTCAAGGGTGCAGTAGAAATTATTGCTAGGGCACTACAATTTCACTTCGCTACCTACGTAGTCGGTAAAGTCATTCAAGGAGTATCGGCGGCTTATTTAACACGCATCGCCGGTAAAAGTTTTGTCGAATACTTCCGTCACGATCAAGATTGGGGCGATGGCGGAATCACAGAAGTAGTTCAACGACAGTTTCAACTAAATCGCCGCGACGAATTTATTAAAGCTTTCGTCCAAGATGCGATCGCCAAAGTAGTAAAACCCCTCACCGACAGCTGGAACGAAGAAGAAATAGAAATCCAAGAAACAGAATATCACCATCCTCAACAAGATGACTGGTAAGACTTTTTCAGTCACCAATCACCAGTAGGGCGATGCTGCCTTCGCTTGCTGCACCTACGGCGAGCGGCAGTGCAAAGAAGGCGTGCGCGAAAGGAGCGAACCTCTTCGCCGTACATCAGTTATGAGTAAAAAAAAGTAAAATTTGCCACAAAGCTAATAAATATTAACCTTATTTGCGCTCTTTCTTTGCGTACTTTGCGTCTTTGCGTGAGGCTAAATTATATTTATTTCTACTTAGTATCAGAACCCAAACATCCATTGGAGCCAATATGGTTGGTTATCTCGTTTTCCTAACAATTTCTACTGCATTATTTGCCCTCTTTGCCCTCGGCTTAAACTTACAATGGGGATTTACGGGTTTAATTAATTTCGGTCACGTCGCTTTTATGACTGTCGGTGCCTACACTACAGTTTTACTCAGTTCCCAAGGCGTGCCATTGGTTATTGCCGTAATAATTGGTGCCGCGATCGCCTCTTTACTGGGATTGGCGATCGGCATGTCAACCTTAAGACTGAGAGAAGATTATTTAGCGATCATTACGATTGGCGTTTCCGAATTGTTACGTTTAATTGCTCTCAATGAAGAATGGTTGACGAAGGGAGCGTTTGGGGTTCAACGCTATCCCTTACCTTTAGCTGGGTTTGAACCCAATTTAATCGGCAAGATAATCATGATTGGGTTGCTTACTTTTATTGCTATTTTTACTGTTTGGCAATTATGGCGAGGAATGCGCAATCGCTGGCGAGAAGGCAAATCAATCAAAGGAAAAAGCATTCAACCAAGAAAACGAATCGGTTTAATTATTTGGAGTGTTATTGCTTTAGCTCTAATTTTGACCGTTTATGTTAATGGCGTAATTGCCATCTCTAATTACTACAACTACAAAGTTGGCTTAATGCTTATTGTCTTACTAGTCTTAACTGCGATCTATTGGGGTTTAGAGTTGCTGGTGCACTCTCCTTGGGGAAGAGTGCTCAAATCCATCCGCGAAGATGAAGAAATCCCTCGCGCTCTAGGGAAAAATGTCTTTTGGTACAAACTACAAGCCCTAATGTTAGGAGGAGCGATCGCCGGTATTGCAGGTGCTTTCTATGCTTGGCAACTGACTTCCGTTTATCCAGCCAATTTTGAACCTCTAGTTACCTTTAATGCCTGGACAATCGTCGTTCTTGGAGGTGCTGGTAATAATGCAGGAACTTTATTAGGAGCAGTTATTTTCTGGGCTTACGATGTCCTTACCCGCGAGTATTTACCTTATTTAGGAATTCTTAATCCTACTCAATTAGGACCTTTACGAATAATGGTAATTGGTTTAATCCTTATGCTGTTAATGGTTTGGCGACCTCAAGGTATTCTGGGTAAAAAAGAAGAACTTACTCTGGGACGATAAAAGATTAGTAGGGGCGTTACTTCGTACCCTACGGACCCTTCGCTTTGCTCCGCTTACGGCGGATGGGAACGGGAAGTGCAAAACACTCGTACACCGAGTCAGATTTAAGATTAGGGATGCAGGAGGATTGGGAATTGGGGAAAAATTAATTTCCGCGCTTCCCTCTATTTCCTAAACTCCTCAATGCCCGAAGAAAGTCAGGAGTAAAAACTGCTCGCTGATAACCGATGACTGATGGCTGATAAATGTACTATCACCCAATAATTCTATTTATTTATACCGAACATAAATGAGCCAAGACAAATCCCCAAGATTTCTTCTCTCAGCAAACGAATTATCTAAAAGCTTTGGCGGAATTAAAGCGGTAAATAACGCCAAAATTAGTGTTAATCGAGGCAGTATTACTGGTCTAATCGGACCAAATGGCGCGGGCAAAACTACTTTATTTAACTTACTCTCCAATTTTATTCGTCCCGACCGAGGAGAAGTAATATTTGATGGCAAACCAATTCATCATCTCCAATCCTACCAAATAGCTCAACAAGGATGTATCCGTACCTTTCAGGTGGCACGGGTTCTTTCTAAACTATCAGTACTAGAAAATATGCTCCTGGCAACCCAAAAACAAACAGGAGAAAATTTTTTTAGGGTTTGGTTTCAACAGAAATCCGTAAGACAAGAAGAAAGAGAAAATAAAGAACGAGCAATGGCTATTCTCGAATCTGTTGGACTGATTGAAAAAGCTCATGACTATGCAGGGGCACTATCCGGCGGACAGAGAAAGCTACTAGAAATGGCACGGACACTGATGACCAATCCTAAATTAATTTTGTTAGATGAACCTGCTGCTGGAGTAAACCCTACTCTGATCGAGCGAATTTGCAAACATATTTTGACTTGGAATCAACAAGGAATCTCTTTTTTAATTATCGAACATAACATGGATGTAATCATGTCTTTGTGTCATCACGTCTGGGTACTAGCAGAAGGAACTAATCTTGCAGACGGAACACCCCAAGAAATTCAAAATAACCCTCAAGTTTTAGAAGCATATTTAGGCGATTGAATTTTAATTAGTTTATCGAGTCATAAATCGACGAGATGAGGTTTTTTATTGTTTAAAAATCATCAATAATTAATAAGTGACTTGACGAAGGCAGAGTACCTTCGACCCAAGAAAAAGTCCAAATTCCTGAAGCCAAATCCCATGACCATAATTTTAACCAACGACGATGGCATCGATGCACCCGGTATTTGGGCATTGAACCAAGCAATAAATGCTCCAGACTTTTCCACCCAAATTCTGCCTGAATTTCGTCAAAGTATTATTGTTGCACCCAAAGCCCACTTTTCTGGCTGTGGACATCAAATTACCACCCATCGACCCATTGGAATCGAGCATCGTTCGGACAACGAATATGCAGTTGATGGAACTCCGGCTGATTGTACCCGTATTGCTATTAAGAGCATAACTGACGATGTTAAATGGGTGTTATCGGGAATTAATGCTGGAGGAAATCTGGGAGTAGATGTCTATACTTCAGGAACAGTGGCAGCGGTAAGAGAAGCAGCCATGCACGGAATTCGAGGCATTGCTATTTCTCACTGGATTAAAAAACCTCTAGCGATTGATTGGAATATAGCCGCCAGATGGACAACTAGGGTCCTGGTAGATCTATTTTCTCGTCCCCTTCCCCCTGGAAGTTTTTGGAATGTTAATTTACCCCATCTCGAATCCGATACTGCTGAACCAGAAATGGTATTTTGTAAGCCGAGTCTCGACCCTTTACCTGTCCGTTATCGAGTCGACGGAAAGTTACATTACTACGAGGGAGAGTATAGCAAACGCGATCGCGCTCCTGGAACAGATGTTGATATATGTTTCTCCGGTAAAATTGCTATCACTGCACTCAAACTTTAATCGCTCACAAAATACTCACAATCTAGGTTTAATCTAATAATCAAGATTGCTTCCTAGAGATAACACTCTGCTTTATATATTGTCAGTC
Organism: Pleurocapsales cyanobacterium LEGE 06147; assembly: GCA_015207585.1. Lineage (GTDB taxonomy): Bacteria > Cyanobacteriota > Cyanobacteriia > Cyanobacteriales > Xenococcaceae > LEGE-06147. The sequence goes on from JADEWQ010000154.1 coordinate 11,049, forward strand.
AAACTCCAAAACCTTGCTCAGGTCGTCATATAAGACTGGCATATAGTTAAGCACCCCCAAATTTAATTGTTTGGGGGTTGTTTTTTTTAGGCAGAAAAAATGAGATTTTTTTTGATAAGCCTTGATAATCGAGAAAAAATAAATATTTTTCCGGCGAAGCTGTTTGACTAGGAAAAAAACTCTGCAACATTACTTAATCGAATTTCCCCGAGAAGAGCTGATTAAATTAACACAAAGAGTAAGGTCTTACAGCAAAATAGATAAAGGAATGCAGAAGGAGTAGCAACAAAATGCTGGCATATATCCTAGCGATCGCCATTGGCTCAAGCAGTTTGGTCTTATTTATGACCGCTTTTGTTCAGCCAGAGATTCACCGTAAAGATGACTTTTTTTGGAGTGGCATGGGTTTGTTTTATGCCCTCGTCTTGTGGTTTTGTGCCAATAGGCTTACTGGCGGTGTATTGTTGGGGCAAGTAGCAGCAGTAGCATTAATACTTTCCTACAACTGGCAAAATCTTCAATTAAGGAAGGCGATCGCTCATCCCGAAAAACAAATCGCTCTAGAAAGTTTCTCCATTACGCAAGTAATCCAGAATTTCTTTGGAGGATTAATCAGCCGCTTCCGCAAACCCAAGACAAAAGTAGGAGTAGAAACAGCAACAACTACTCCATCCGAAGCCGTTTTAGAAACAGAAGAACCTTCTTTAGAAGCAGAAACTCAAGAAACAGAGAGAGATAGAGAAGAAATAATTGAAGCACAAATCGAATCACCTATAACAGAAACTTCTGAAAGCTCTTCCCCTGCATTATCAGAGACAGAAGTTACTGACACTTCAACAATAGAACCAGAACAAGCAGATCTATCCCAAAAACCAGAAAGCCAAAAGAGAAGCTTTTCTTTAAAAAACCTATTTAGTTTTGGTAAAAAGAAATCATCCCCAGTAACTACTACCAAATCGGAGCTAAGTAACCTCGATGAGATTTTAGATGCGGAACTAGAAGAATCGACAACCGAAACAGATAAAACAGAAAATTTAGATGCAACTAGCGAACCAAAAGGAGAAACTGCAGAGTTTGAAGCGATTGAAGAAGAAACCACCTCAGATACAGACTCCGAGATCAAAGCGGCACAAACATCACAAATTGGAGAAATTATCGATAATAAAGATAAAGTAGAAACAGAAACATCCGATCTCATCGAAACAACCGAAGATAAAACAAAATCTGAGCCAGAAACAGCTAATTCAGATTTCTCAAATGAAGACAAAGAAACTTCTTCATTTCCTTCAGAAGCCGAATCTGAAGCTACTCCGCCAGAGCCACCGACACCAGAAATGAAACGAGAGGCTCAACAAGACATAGAAACTCAAGAAGAAAAAGAAGCAATTAATGTTGAGGAAATCGCACCAGAAGTAGAATTAGCTCCTCCTGCCGAATCATTGGGAGAAGGCGACCCGACAATGCGAAAAAATCTTGAAGAATCGTCCGATCGATCGCAACAAGAGGAACAAAAAGAATAAAAATTGACAGAAAATTTTCTCTAAAAGCTTAATAATTAATTAAAGATTCTCAAATAAAAGAATCGTTAATATCATCGATAAGCTAGTTTCTATTTTTAAAGAAATATCAAGCTATGTAACAGAAAATAAAAAGAATCACCAGGTAGATGTCTTGAAAAATACAAAGTGTTAATCTAAGAATAGAAATTATCAAAATAAAGGTGTTATTCAATATTATCTTCAGAGGAAAAATATCTGCTATTGACCTGAACTAAAAGGTGTGAGGAGCAGAAACAAAAGATAGGAACTCAATCGAAAGAATAAATTTAAGTAGTTGCAGACAAATCCTATCATCGTCAACGGTGGGCGATCTTTTAAAAGATAGTAATCTAGCGATTTACTTAAATTTCAACGAGAATAAGTTTTCATTATTAAGCTGTTTGAGCTATCCTAATTCGCTTGCAAAAAGCGGTCTAAAGTATTTATACCAAACAATACATATTACGATGGAGTATCGAGTATGAAGCTTTTGATCCAGGGCAATAATATTACAGTTACCGATGCGATCCATGATTATGTCGAGCAGAAACTTGAAAAAGCAGTAAAACATTTTCAGAATATTACTACTAAAGTCGACGTTCATCTATCTGTGGCACGTAATTCTCGTATCAACAATAAGCACAAAGCTGAAGTGACTGTTTATGCCAATGGAACAATAATTAGAGCGCAAGAAGGAAGTGAAAATCTTTACGCCAGCATAGATATGGTGTCAGATAAGATTGCCCGTCAACTGCGCAAATACAAAGAGAAACATCTCTATAAAAAAACTCATGCTCAAGTAAAAACTAGCGACCTAGTAGAAGAAGCACCAGTCACTGAAGATTTAGTTGGCGATCGCGCTCCAGAGTTACCGGAAGAAGTAGTCAGAATCAAGTATTTTGCAATGCCTCCGATGAGTGTAGAGCAAGCACTCGAACAACTCCAATTAGTAGATCATGATTTTTACATGTTCCGTAACAAAGATACTAATGAAATTAACGTCATTTATGCCCGCAACCACGGTGGCTACGGTGTAATTCAACCTCGTCCTGGCAATAATGACCATAACGGAAACAGTCATAATTAATAATAGTTGACCCGGGTTTTGTTAATTGACGTGAGTTAAGGGCAGGTACACTGGCTTTAAAAGATCGGTGCCTGCCGCTACCGACCCTGCGGGAACGCCCCTCGATCCATTGCCTGCTTGGACTTCGTAAAAAGAATAATTATTCCCCTTTTCCCTATAGTTTTTTCAGTTCTACACAACTCCTCGAACTAACGTTCATTGGTAATTGGACTGCGGGGACAAAAACCAATTACCCATTTGCTATTAGTGACAAGTTAAGCGTGAAAGCTAGTTGTCAAGAGGGAAAAGGAGATAAATCGAGAGGTAGTTTGGCTCGTTTCGGGCGAGGGGATTTAACTATCCCCAAATCGCGATTTTCAGGTACAG
>JADEWQ010000155.1 GCA_015207585.1 Pleurocapsales cyanobacterium LEGE 06147
GTTAGCTCAGGTTACGTTTTCCGCACAGGCTAGACAACTGTTTTGTCCTGCTGGAACTAATTGGCATTTAGTTCTTTGCAAGCCCCCGCTAAATTGCTCTTAGCCATTAGCGGTGGGTAGTTGACTTTGCCTTTTACCTTTTTACTTGCCAAAGCCTTTGCCTCGAGCGGGGGAAGCAAGACACAAACAGTTTTCGATTTGCTCTTTTAGTCGCTCGCGATCTAAATCCTGACCAATTAATACTAGCTGGTTTTTCTTCTCCCCTTTCCAATCATCATCTTCAATGGTGAATCTTTTACCGCTTAAGTGAAAGATGTGGCGTTTTGGACTCTCGTCAAACCAGAGAATTCCTTTGGCACGGAAAACATTTTCTGGTAACTGATTATCTAAAAAGTACTGGAATTTTCTGATTGAAAGGGGTTTATCACTTTGAAAAGAAATAGACGTAAAGCCGTCATTTTCTAAATGATTGGAGTGATGGTGATGATGTTCGTGGTCATGGTCGTGGTCATGATGATGATGGTGGTCGTCGTGGTCGTGATGTTCTGATTCGGTTGTATCGAAATATTTATCCGATTCAAATAATCCTACACTGAGGATAAGTGGAAGAGGAATTTGAGATTTCTGCGTGCGTAGAATCCTAGCATCTTTCTTAATGTCGCGAATTCTAACTTCTAGACTATCGACATCGGTTTCCTCGACTAGATCGGTCTTGTTCAAAACAATGACATCGCCATATTGAATTTGACTGTATGCAGCTTGACTATTAAACAAGTCCAAACTGAAGTTAGCACAATCGACCATCGTAATGATGGAATCAAGACGGGTCAGATCCCGCAATTCCGTTCCTAAAAAGGTCAGTGCCACGGGAAGGGGATCGGCTAACCCTGTAGTTTCTACTACCAAATAATCGATCTTGTCATCTCGTTCTAAAACCTTGTAGACGGCGTTAACTAAATCTTCGTTGATCGTGCAGCAAATACAACCATTGCTGAGTTCGACCATGCTGTCATCGGTAGTCATGATTAACTCATTGTCAATGCCGATTTCTCCGAATTCGTTGACTAAAACGGCAGTCTTGAGTCCTTGTTGATTGGTTAAGATATGATTCAATAGAGTGGTTTTACCACTGCCTAAAAAACCAGTAATGATGGTTACGGGTAAACCTTGTTTGGTCGCATCCATATCGTGAGAAATAGAAGTTTGAGTATCGACTGTTGCCATAGCGATCGCTTGAGTTGGGTCAAAATATAAAAAGATTGTTTTAATTTTAAGGTTGTTAACTGACAACCTCTCTTCCCACGATCATTATGGCGTATTTGCAATAGCTTAAGTAGAAAACCCTTTATCAATTAATCTTAACTAAGAGATAAATACTTAATTAACCCTTAGATCGTCATGACCCTGACTATTTACAACACCCTCACCCGTCAAAAAGAACCATTTCAAACCCTCGAACCTGGTAAGGTGCGGATGTACTGCTGTGGCATTACTGTCTATGACTATTGCCATTTGGGTCATGCACGGACTTGTATTGTTTGGGATGTCGTCCGTCGTTACTTGGAATGGCGCGGCTATTCGGTGCAATATATTCAAAATTTTACGGATATTGACGACAAAATTCTCAATCGGGCGCGAGAAGAAGGCACATCCATGGAAGATGTCTCAGAACGTTTTATCAAAGCCTACTTTGAGGATATGGAGCGTTTGCACGTCCGCCAAGCCGATGCTTATCCGCGCGCTACCCAAACTATGGACGGAATTAAACGTCTAGTCTACGAATTGGAACAGAAAGGTTATGCTTACCCAGCTAATGGAGATGTTTATTTCTGTGTCTGTCGATTTCACGGTTACGGCAAGCTTTCAGGACGAAAATTAGAAGATTTACAAGCTGGTGCTAGCGGACGAGTCGATTTGGAAGATCCAGAAGTAGCCAAGAAGAAATATCCTTTTGATTTTGCTCTTTGGAAAGCAGCCAAAGAAGGCGAACCGTCTTGGGAGTCTCCTTGGGGAAAAGGTCGTCCTGGCTGGCATATCGAGTGTTCTGCCATGGTACGAGAAAGGCTGGGGGAAACTATCGATATTCATGTTGGCGGTAGCGATCTCATCTTTCCCCATCACGAAAACGAAATTGCCCAGTCGGAAGCAGTTACGGGAAAACCGCTAGCCAAATATTGGCTGCACAATGGCATGGTTAAAGTTGGCGGAGAAAAGATGTCCAAATCTTTGGGCAACTTTATCACTATCCGCGATTTACTAGATCGACCAATAGACCCGATGGCAGTGCGACTGTTCATTCTCCAAGCTCATTATCGCAAACCCGTCGATTTTACTGATGAAGCCTTAGAAGCTGCTACTAATGGCTGGGAAACTCTCAAGGAAGGATTACTTTTTGGTCACAAGTATGGCAAGCAATTAGGCTGGGAAGATTTTACACCTGTTTCCCATTCCCTAAAACAACACGAGACTCATAAATGCCGGAACCAAGTTCCGGCAACGGCCTCTCGTTTTCAAGAAGCAGTAGACGATGATTTTAATTTCGCTGGCGGTTTAGCCGTTCTGTTTGAAATTGCTAAAGAGTTACGCAAAGAAGGAAATCTCTTGGTACATCAGGGAACAACAGAAATTCCTGCAGATGAGTTAGAAACACAATGGCATATTCTGGTAGAATTAGCTGCTGTACTGGGTTTTGAAGCACGACCAGAAGAAGAAAGCGATCGAGCTACCGATCTAACAGACGAGGAAATCGAAGCTTTAGTACAAAAACGTTCTGAAGCTAGAAAAGCGAAAAATTGGGCAAAGAGCGATCGCCTTCGCGAGGAATTGAAAGAGCGAGGAATTACTTTAATCGACCAACCTGGAGGTGTTACCAACTGGCATCGTAATTAAAGTAAGCTGACTTTCAAGTCCAATCTTCAAGGCGTAAGCCGTCAATTTGTCCAAAATCAGAACTATTGCAAGTCAACAGAACAGCTTGATTTACCAGCGCAATTGCAGCAATTTTCAAATCCATAGTGCCAAGCCTTGGATACAATTTCTTGAGGCGTTGAAACTCTTGTAATGTTCCAGCAATTTTTTCCTACCAAGGCGTAGGAGAGGAATCGCTCTCTACTTTGCGCTTGAGACGTGCAACTTCAGCCTCCAGAAGGGCTACTCGTTCTTCTAATTGTTCTGGCATGGTGACATCACTCACTTGAACTCTTCTTATCTCGATCATATTTTCTAAAGAGGAGGTAGTTTCTCACTCAGATGTTTTCATTTTTTTTCAGTTGAGCCATTAGACTAGCATAGGGTAGTAACCAGATTTAATAGAAATTTTTACTTTACCTCTAGTGAAAATGAAAAAACGAAGGCAACATCTCTTATGGTAGTCATGGGGATACGTCTGTAATATAAGCACTAGAGTAAATGGTCTTTGGTACTTTGAATCGGTAACAAGATCGCAGAATAGAATGCTACTTTTGCGTATTACTTTCGTACTTTTGCATGTAGTCTCGAAGCACGGCGTTGATGAACGTTTGATATCCACGAGTCGTTTGACGTTTGTACCAAGCGATTACATCTTGGTCGAGTCGTATGCTTACCTTGACCTTTTTCGGTGGGATGTGAACTACTGCGTCTTTCCAAAATTCTGCGTTGGTTGGTTCCGCATCCGAATAGTCGATGTCAGAGTCTTTCATCTGACCAAGGATCTTCAATTGTTCCTCTCGTGATATAGCCATAATATACCCTCCGTTCTTCTTCATTAGCACGACGAGCCGAGATGATTCGTATTTTGTCTCCTCGTATTGTATAAACAACAAGGAGTATAAAATTTCCCAGTGTTCCAAGTGCCAGGAGTCGTTTCTCCCCATAATCTTTTCGATTGTCGACTTTCGAGATAAATACCCCTGTAAATAGCTCTTGTACGAACCTAAAATCGATCCCGTGCTTTTTTAAATTCTTCTCGTTTTTGGCATCGTCCCATTCACACTCCATGTTTTTTATTTTATCAAAGATCTTAAAAGATATCCATACATAATGTATAGACATTGCCTAGCTCTTAGCCCCGTCTCAATACTTCTCGTTTAAGCTCAAAATGCAAGTAAAAAGGATGGACAAAGAAAATAGATTAAACTTTTGCTTCGAGATAGTCCTAGTCTGAAACCTTTTTTAGATAATGTATTTTCTAGTTGTTACCAAGATGCTAATGAAAATTAACCCTATTCATCCTTGGGTAAAAACAGAAAAGGAAGCAAGACTGATTCAAGAACAATTACGTACGAAAGTTATTAAAGAAGACCAATTGGGAACGGTAAATTATGTAGCAGGAGTAGATGTCGGTTTTAAAGATAACTATAGTATTACTAAAGCAGCAGTAGCCGTGTTGAGCTATCCTAACTTAGAACTAGTAGAAACGGCGATCGCATCCCTTCCTACTACTTTTCCCTATATTCCTGGTTTCCTTTCTTTTCGAGAACTTCCAGCGGTTTTGGCAGCTTTAGAACAATTAAAAACTACACCCGATCTGATTTTATGCGACGGTCAGGGATTGGCTCATCCCCGTCGTCTCGGTATTGCCTGTCATTTAGGAGTATTGATAGATCTGCCAACTATTGGCGTAGGCAAATCTCTACTAGTAGGCAAGCACGAAGAAGTACCGCCACAAAAGGGTAGCTGGACACCTTTAATCCATCGAGGCGAAACCATTGGCGTAGTATTGCGATCGCGCATCAACGTTAAACCTATTTATATTTCCATCGGACATAAAATAAGTCTGACCACAGCTATTAACTATGTCATGGGTTGTCTGACTAAATACCGCTTACCAGAAACGACGCGCTGGGCTGATAAACTGGCATCGGGTTAAATATTTTTGTAGAAGAAACGGGCAAAATGATGCCGCAAGCGTTTTCGATATCATCAGAGTGTTTCTGAAGTCGCATAAAGTCATGCCTATTAACACTGACTATCAAGTTAAGTTGAGGAATGGACGTTCTATCGGTTATGCCGAATACGGACACTCTCAAGGCAAACCAGTTCTCCACTTTCACGGTACTCCCAGTTCTCGTTTAGAAGGAAATCGCTCTAATGTAAACGAGGTTGCTACACAACTTGGAATTCGCTTGATTTTTCCGGATCGTCCAGGTATTGGTCTCTCAGATTTCCAACGGCACCGAACTTTATTGAATTGGGCAGATGATGTAACTGAACTAGCCGATCGTCTGAATTTAGACCAATTTGCAGTTCTGGGATTTTCGGGAGGAGTGCCCCATGCTGCGGCTTGCGCCTATAAAATTCCCCACCGTTTAACCGCAGTTGGTTTGATGGCTGGAATCAGCCCTCTTGATACACCAAAAGTTTTTCAGGGCATGAGCAATTCAAATCGGCAGCAAATTACGATTGCACGTAAAGCTCCTTGGTTGCTGAGATTTCTCTTCTGGCAGGTTTCTCGTGAGTTGCAGAGAAGTCCAGATCGCGCGATCGCACAGTTGGCAAATGAACTATCCGAGCCAGACAAAGCTGTTTTTGCTCATTCTGATTTCCAAGCATCTCTGATCCAAATGGTGCGCGAGGCATTTCGATATGGATCTCGTGGCGTAGTTTGGGATCAGGTGCTTATTGCTCGTCCGTGGGGATTTCGACTCAATGAGATTGCTATCAAAGTTTATCTTTGGCATGGTGAGATGGATGTGCTTTGCCCGATTAATATGGGACGCTACATGGCAGAAGCAATTCCAAACTGCTCGGCTCAGTTTTTACCCCAAGAAGGACATATTTCACTGTATGCGAACCATTACAAAGAAATATTAGCAACATTAATTAGCACCGCCGCATAAATTTGTTGTACCCGAAGGTGAAGCGGAACGTTGACAAAGTTGACAAGGATGTTTTGCCGTCGCGTTCGACCACAACATTATGAATATTAACAGGATCGCTATTATCGTAAAAGAGTAGTTAAACTTTGAGGCAGTTTTGGCTAGATTATTTTTAACTATCGGCGCAATTTTAGCTGGTTTGTCAGTGGCAGCAGGAGCATTTGCCAGTCATGCTTTAAAAGATAGGCTAGCCGAACGCGCCCTGGAAATTTGGGAAACAGGGGCTAAGTATCAAATGTATCATGCCCTAGCTTTACTGTTAATAGGATTGCTGCTAACACAGGCGGAAACCGGAGCAAATTTGTTAACTATAGCTGGTTTTGCCTTTATAAGCGGTATTTTTCTGTTTTCTGGGAGTTTATATGGATTGAGTTTGAGCTTGCTCAAAGCAGCCGCCGGAACCTCTTCCGGCGGAACTTTGAGTGGAATTAAATGGTTGGGAGCAATTACTCCCCTGGGTGGAGTAGCTTTTTTAGTCGGTTGGGGATGTCTGGCTGTTGCTGCTTGGGGGCTAAAATAATCTCTTTAATGCTATTGTCAAAAAATTAATTTAACCAAAATGTTTTCTAAGGTACCAAATAAATGTTTTCTAAGGTACCAATACCTGATAAATTTAGCGAGTAGCGGCATATAAATTTTATTGACTGATTATGAAAGTCCTGGTTATTGGTGGTGATGGTTATTGTGGTTGGGCTACTGCCCTGCATCTATCTAGCAAAGGATATGAAGTAGGTATTCTAGATAGTTTGGTTCGTAGATATTGGGATGCCAAATTAGGTGTAGATACTCTTACACCCATTACTCCAATCCAAAAACGAATTCAACGCTGGCAAGATTTGACAGGCAAATCTATCGATCTATTTGTAGGCGACATCACTGACTACGATTTCCTGTATAAAGTCCTAAAACAATTCGATCCGGAGGCGATCGTTCACTTTGGGGAACAGCGTTCTGCCCCCTACTCGATGATTGACCGCGAACACGCAGTTTTGACGCAGGTTAATAATGTTGTCGGAACGCTCAATATCCTTTATGCGATGAAAGAGGATTTTCCCGATTGCCATTTGGTGAAGTTGGGTACCATGGGCGAGTATGGAACGCCTAATATTGATATTGAAGAAGGTTACATAACCATCGAACACAATGGGCGAAAGGATACTTTACCCTATCCCAAACAGCCAGGAAGCTTTTATCATCTCTCCAAAGTTCACGATAGCCATAACATCCACTTTGCTTGTAAAATTTGGGGATTGCGGGCTACCGACTTAAATCAAGGGGTAGTTTATGGAGTCTTAACCGAAGAGACGGGAATGGACGAAATGTTAATTAATCGCCTCGATTACGATGGCATCTTCGGGACCGCTTTAAATAGATTTTGTATTCAAGCTGCGATCGGTCATCCCCTGACGGTATATGGAAAAGGCGGTCAAACTAGAGGCTTTTTAGATATTCGAGATACAGTCAGATGCGTGGAATTAGCGATCGCCAATCCAGCTGAACCAGGACAGTTCCGCGTCTTCAACCAATTTACAGAACAATTTAGTGTCGGCGATTTGGCAATGATGGTCAAAAAAGCGGGAATTGCGATGGGATTGGATGTAGAAGTCAATCATCTTGACAATCCTAGAGTAGAACTGGAACAACACTATTTCAACGCTAAGAATACCAAGTTGCTGGATCTGGGCTTGCAACCGCACTATCTATCTGATTCTCTATTAGACTCCTTGCTTAACTTTGCTGCTAAATATAAGCACCGCGTCGACATGAAACAAATTCTACCTAAAGTGTCTTGGCGCAGGTAATTCACACTCGAAGCAAGTAGGGGCGAGTTTGGTTAGTTACCGCAAAAATGGGTTTAAAGCCTCCCCCTTCTAGGGGGACTTTTTCAGATTTAAAATCATAGGGTAGTAGACATATTTTATTAAATACCCGAGAATAATTTTAACATGCTTGGTCGAGGCTATGAAAACCTACAAATTCAAATTATACGAATCCAGAAAAAATAGATACCTTAAGCGAGTTATTAACGCTTCTGCTAGTATTTATAACCATTGCATCGCTCTTTTTAAGCGATATTATCGGATGTTCAAAAAACATCTCAACCACTTTCGCTTAATGAAGCATATTGCTAAGTTGCGGAATCGTAATAACTATTGGAAACTTGTAGGCTCTCAAGTCGTCCAAGATATAATACAAAGAATAAAGAAAGCCTACGATCTATTCTTTAATCACCATAAAAGAGGAGTGAGACCACCTGGTTTTAAAAAAGTTAAAAAATATAAATCTTTTACTTTAAAACAAGCTGGTTATAAGTTCCTTGGTGGAAACAGAATAAAGATTATTGGTAGACTTTTTAAGTTTGCCAAGAGCAGAGAAATACAAGGGAAGATTAAAACATTAACTGTTAAAAGAAACTACTTAGGCGAGCTATTTATACAAATCGTAACTGACTATACCGAAGAAAGTTGCGGAGTCGTGACGGGTAAAATCGCGGGCTTCGACTTTGGCTTAAAAACTTTTTTAACAGTTGATGACGGTACAGAAATACAATCTCCTCTGTTTTTCAACCAGTCTCGAAACAAACTAAAATACGCTAACCGAAATCTGTCAAGAAAAGAGAAAAACTCTAGGAATTGGTATAAAGCTAAATATGCTTTAAACCGAGTAGATGAAGCTACTACAAATAAGCGAAAAGATTGGTTTGGGAAATTAGCCAATGACTTAACTAATAAGTATGATGTGCTGATATTTGAAACTTTAAATCTTGCGGCGATGAAAAGGCTGTGGGGAAGGAAAATTAGTGACTTAGCTTTTAGAACTTTCTTGAATATCTTAGAAGTAGTTGCTAGTAAAAAAGGAAAAATAGTCCACTACATTGATAAATTTTTTCCTAGCAGCCGGATCTGTTTCCACTGCGGTTATAAAAACCAAGAACTAGAACTAAAAGACAGATTTTGGGACTGTCCTAATTGCAAAAAGAGTATTCAGAGAGATTTAAATGCAGCTAGGAACATTAAAAGAGTTGGGGCATCAACTCTTAGGTTAGAGGATGTAAGACTTCCAATGGGAGCAATCCTTGCCCGAGCCTAGAATCCGCGTCCTTATAGGGCGCGGAGTATGTCAAATTTGCCCTTGAGAGAAAGTCGCTCGATTTAAGCCTTGCTTATAGCGGTTAAGACAACTGCTCGGCAATTCAAAATAAATGACGAATGACTAATTATGCGAATCGCCCTATTTACAGAAACTTTTTTACCCAAAGTTGACGGAATCGTTACCCGCCTGCGCCATACAATCGAACACTTACAGCGCAATGGCGATCGAGTATTAGTGGTTGCCCCTGAAGGAGGCTTAACAGAATACAAAGGAGCAAAAGTTCACGGTATTCCTGGCGTGCCGCTTCCCTTGTACCCAGAACTCAAATTAGCCCTACCGCCTATTGGTACGAGAAAAATCATTGAGAAATTTAACCCCGATCTGATTCATGTAGTCAATCCGGCGGTGTTGGGAATGGGTGGTATTTATTACGCCAAAACCCTAAATATTCCTTTAGTTGCCTCTTATCACACTCATTTACCTCAATATCTACAACACTATGGGTTAGGAGCATTAGAAGGATTGCTCTGGGAGTTACTAAAAGCAGCCCACAATAAAGCACAGCTCAATCTTTGCACTTCAACCGCAATGGTGGAAGAATTAGTCAATCACGGCATTGAAAATGTAGACTTGTGGCAAAGGGGAGTTGATACAGAAATGTTTCAACCCCATCTCGCTTCCAATAGTATGCGATCGCGTCTGTCTCAAGAAAATCCCGACAGTCCCCTTCTCCTCTATGTGGGGCGTGTCTCGGCTGAAAAGCAAATCGATCGAATTAAACCCGTCTTAGAAGCTATTCCCGAAGCTCGTTTAGCAATCGTTGGCGACGGTCCCCATCGAGAAACTTTAGAAGCCTATTTTGCAGGGACAAATACTCATTTTGTCGGTTATCTGCAAGGGTTGGAACTAGGTTCTGCTTATGCTTGTGCAGATGCTTTTATTTTTCCTTCTCTTACGGAAACTTTAGGGTTGGTTTTATTAGAAGCAATGGCTGCAGGTTGTCCGGTGGTTGCCGCTCGTTCTGGCGGTATTCCCGATATCGTCACTGATGGAGTCAATGGCTATTTATTTGAACCAGACGATCCTCAAGGAGCAATTAGTGCCACTAAACGTCTCTTAGAAGCAAAAGAAGAAAGAGAACAAATCCGGCTCAATGCCCGTAAAGAAGCAGAACGTTGGGGCTGGGCATCAGCTACGCACCAGTTACAAAATTATTACAGACAGATAATTTATGCTCAATCCCTCTCTTCAGTTGCTTGATATTTTTTCAACATTTGTTGCGCTAAAATAAGGCAAGGAAAAGCTAATATTTCCTAAGAAATATATTAAATATTTTTATTCAATAAATTGGGAAAATTATCGATTAATTGTAGATTCAGCTGAAAAAGATATAACTTTTCTAATATTTAAAAGTGCATTTCTAATTTCGTCGATACCGTACCCTTTTAAAAGGTTTTTGTAAAGATAAAATACCTTTGATTGGGTGATTTTCGCTGCTCGAATATTTGGCTCGGGCTGGCACTTTTTCTTAGAGTAGGATTGCTAACATACAAGAAGTTCTTCTTTTGATTGGGCAACTCCTGAGTTCGGGATCGACTTATTTTGGATTCCAGATTATTAAGAATCGCTATAAGAATTAGCTTCAGTTTTCAGAGAAACTCGAACATAAATTAAACTATTATTGGGATATTGATAATTCTCTGCTTAAGTGATAGGCACTTGCCTAATTTCCTTACTTTAAAAAGAAATGACAGCGATCGAACCCGAACATTGGCATCATCTGCCTACTGCGGAAGTACTGAGGCTGCTGGAAACCGATCCAGAGCAGGGATTACATCCTTTAGAGGTAGACAACCGTCAGCAGCGATATGGTGCGAATACTCTAACCCAAAGAGAAGGCAAGGGTCCTCTAATTGCCTTTCTCGAACAGTTTAACCAACCCCTTATCTACATCTTGATGGCAGCAGGAGTAATTACGGGACTTCTGGGTGAATGGGTGGATATGGGAGTGATTTTTGCCGTCGTTTTAATTAACGCTATTGTTGGATTCGTCCAAGAAGCCAAAGCTCTCCAAGCAATGGAAGCATTAGCAAAAGGAATGGAGAACGAAGCGACGGTGATTAGGGGAGGAGAAAAGCAAAAAATTTCTGCGACTCAATTAGTCCCCGGCGATATAGTCTGTTTACAGTCCGGAGATAAAGTTCCTGCCGACTTGCGTCTGTTGCAAAGTCGCGACCTTCAAATTGACGAATCGGCTTTGACAGGAGAGTCCGTTCCCGCCGAGAAATATCCTGCCAACCAGTTGCCCTCCGATACAATATTGGCAGAACGGAGTAATATAGTCTATTCTTCCACCCTCGTAACCTATGGGACCGGAATAGGAGTTGTCACATCCATCGGCGATCGCACGGAAATCGGTCAGATTAATGAAATGATTGCCTCGGCGGAAGTCCTGGAAACGCCCTTAACCCGCCAAATAGAAAAATTTAGCTTGGCTTTGATGAGAGTTATTCTCGGCATTGCCGGACTTACCTTAGTGGCTGGATTGTTACGCAGTGAGGTGGTCGATCAAGAAGCCTTAAAAGAAGCCTTTTTGGAAACTGTTGCTTTGGCAGTGGGAGCTGTTCCAGAAGGCTTACCAGTGGTAGTCACCATCACCCTGGCGATCGGAGTGTCGAGAATGGCAAAACGCCACGCCATCATCCGCAAACTTCCAGCAGTGGAAACTTTGGGCAGTACCACCGTCATTTGTTCTGACAAGACGGGAACCTTAACTCAGAATGAAATGACCGTACAGGAAGTCTTTGCTGGAGGTGAAAAATTTGAGGTTTCTGGGATTGGCTATGGGTTGGAAGGCAAATTTAGTCAAGGCACGACCGAAGTAGAGCCTCATTCCCATAAAGCTTTGAGCGAATGTTTAATAGCAGGATTGCTGTGCAACGATTCCCGCCTAGTTTCTACCGATGAAGGATGGCGAGCAGAAGGAGATCCCACAGAAGCTGCCTTGATTACTTCAGCTACTAAAGCTGGATTATCGAAGCAAGAATTAGAATCGGTGCTGCCTCGGATAGATACTCTTCCTTTTGAGTCCGAGCATCAATACATGGCTACCCTGCATCAAAGGGAGCAAGGGCGATCGCGCCTAGTTTACATCAAAGGTTCGGCGGAAAAGATTTTACCTCGATGTCAAGATGCTTACAGTGCTACAGGCGTACCGATTACCATAGACGACATTGCCATTCACCAAGTGGTCAATGAAATGGCCGAGAGAGGGTTGCGGGTATTAGCTTTTGCTAGAGCAGAATTCAATTCAGACACTCCGCTTACTCACGAAAGCATCGAGCACGGACTAACTTTTTTAGGCTTGCAGGGTATGGTCGATCCCGCTCGTCCCGAAGCGATCGAAGCAGTCAGAAGTTGCCAGCGAGCAGGAATCAGAATCAAGATGATTACGGGCGACCATGTTAAAACTGCCGCCGCTATTGGACGAAAAATTGGACTAAGTGGGACTGCTGGTAAACCTCTAGCTATCAGTAGTCAAGAGTTAGCTCAGTTGTCCGATGAAGAATTAATCGGCGTAGCAGAACGGGTTTCCGTGTTCGCGCGAGTAGCTCCGGAACAAAAACTGCGCTTGGTAAAGGCTTTACAAGCGAGTGGCAATATCGTTGCCATGACTGGAGATGGAGTTAACGATGCCCCCGCCTTACGCCAAGCCGATATCGGTATTGCCATGGGAATAACGGGAACCGAAGTAGCCAAGGAAGCAGCAGATATGGTGCTGACCGATGATAACTTTGCTACTATTCGGGCGGCAGTCGAAGAAGGACGGCGAATTTATGACAATATCATCAAAAGTATCGTTTGGTTACTGCCTACTAATGCCAGCTTGGGCTTAATTATCGTTCTTGCTTCTTTTTTCGATCTCGGTCTTCCCGTTACCCCTTTACAAATCCTCTGGATCAATACCATTGCAGCAGTGCTATTGGGAACTATGCTGGCATTTGAGGTGGCAGAACCAGGGATTATGGAACGTTCTCCCCTTCCCCCCAAACGTCCCTTACTCAGACAAGCAGGGGTTCAGTGGATTATAGTAGTGGGCTGTATTCTTTGTGCTGTTGCCTTTTTCGTCTATAACCTACAAAAAGCCGACCCCACCAATCCTCTAGCAGCAGATCGAACCGCAGCAGTCAACGCCATTGTCTTCGGACAAATTTTTCTACTGTTTAACTGTAGATCGCTGCGCTACTCGATGTTTAAATTAGGAGTCTTCTCCAACCGTTGGTTAATCTTGGGGGTAATCTTGATGATTGGGGCACAATTACTATTTACTTACCTGCCTTTGATGAATCGACTTTTCCAAACCGCACCCATTGGCTTGGCAGAATGGACGATTATTTTAATAGCTTCGCTTTTAGTGTATCTCCTGATCGAACTCGATAAATGGCGCCGTCGAATTCAAAGCAGATAAGCGTAGTTGAACTACTTTGTCTCTTGGTGGGGCATTGTCTCAACTTTTTCGCTCAGGCGATCGCAGACTAGTGTAGTAACTTTCTAAATATCCTCTGAGCATCAATGCCCTATTATCCCTCTTTCATCAGTCTAGGCAGAAGAATAGCAAAAGTCATCCCAAAGATAGACCAAATAGGATAGACAATTCAGCTCATTCATCTGGGCAATAAGCCTCGGAAAACCCAAAGAAAGTTGAG
>JADEWQ010000156.1 GCA_015207585.1 Pleurocapsales cyanobacterium LEGE 06147
TTTCGGATTTTAGCTCAACCATATCCTAATCGCCGTCGTCGATTCGGATTACGTTTTAACCTCATTGCTGGTTTGTATAACCGTGGACTAAGTTTCGCGATCGCTTGATTCATGCAAGAGGTCTATTAAATAAAAAACAAAGGCGATCGCCTTTAAAATTCTACGATTGCAGGAGCATGATCGCTAGGTTGCATTAATCTTCTCGGTTCTACATCGATAAAGCAACTAATTGCTTGCTCGTATAATTTTGGCGTGAGGTAATGATGATCGATACGCCAACCTCGATTGCGTTGAAAGCCAGCAGCACGATAATCCCACCAACTAAAATATCCTCCTTCAGTTGTAAATTTACGAAAAACGTCTCGTAAGCCAATTTCTAATACTTCTTTTAAAGCTTCTCTTTCCGCTGGCGAAGACATGATGTGCTTTTCTTTTCCTTCGGAGTTGTATATATCTCGATCTTCGAGAGCAATATTAAAATCCCCACACATACACCATTCTAATGATTCTTGCTTTCTCAATACTTGTAAATATTCCCGCAGCAATTTTAACCAGCGCAATTTATAGTCATATTTCTCGCTACCAACAGATCCGCCATTGGGAACGTAGAGATTGATAATCCGAATGTCATTAATGACGCCAGTAATTACTCGCTTTTGCAGGTCAAAATCTTCGCCAAACTCGCCCAAAATAGGAGTAAAACCTACACTAACATCTTCTAAGGGAGTAAGACTAAAAATAGCGACACCATTATAAGCTTTTTGTCCGGAAATATAGACATGGTAACCTAATTTTTCAAATGGAGCAGTCGGAAAATCTTCGTCTCTTACTTTAGTTTCTTGCAAGCAAAGCATGTCTACTGGATTTTGCTGCAACCAATTCGCCACAATTCCCTGTCGAGTACGAATTGAATTAACATTCCAAGTCGCTACTTTCATTAATAATTAATTTTTCACTGCTTAACTGTTCACTGTTCCCTGCTCACTGCTGGTTGACCAAAACCGGGAAAATGTTTGTACTTTAAATAGAAACCCCCAACTATTAAAAGAATAATAATAACAGTGCCAATACCTAAAGGACTGGGAAGCCAAAAAACAGTTTCAATATAGTTTACTTGACCTGGTTGTAGTTGCCATGTCAGTCGATGTTCCTCAGAATTAACTTCAGTATCGACTACATTTTCTGCTGATGTACTGCGAGCAATCCAGGGACTATTAAGCTGAAACTTTAAATCGAGCAGAGAACCAGGACTAACAATAATTTTCCCTCCCTCAGACAAAATTCCCAGACCTCTCAAGTCTACTGTAAGGCTGAGGCGATCGCGTTCAAACAGTAAGAAGTTGCTCTGCTGTAAAGACATCTTGGCATCAAGTTGGATTAAATCTAGAGAATCTTGACTTGCCAATTGAGTACCATCTTGAGCCTTAGCATGGAAAAATTGATTAAATTTACTAACCAATTCCTGACCGTTGCCAAAAGGAATAGTAACTAATACCTCTTGAGGGGAAATCCGTTTAACTTTTCCTTGGAGCTGGCGCGATCGCTCTTCGATACTATTTAACCACTTTTTCGCTTCTGATTGATTCAAGCTAGTTAACTGTTCTCCCAGCTTGATATGTTGTACGATCGTACCCCCTTGCTGATTGTCAAAATTAACTGCTACGTCATAACGCACGCAACCAGTTAGTAAAGTTACCAAACATAAAACAATTATCCCCAAAAACCGTCTTACATTAGAAAAATCAATGCTTTTTTGTCCACTAGCTTGTTTTTTATTCATCCCCTTGCTCTTTACTCCAAAAATGTCTTTACTTCCCCATCAGGACCCAACAACAGGCGAACGGTGAGATTTTTTGCTCTAGTTGGAGAGACAAAAGATTCTCCCATTAAAGGTATGCCAGTGCGATCGAGATAAATTTCTGATGCTTTACCGAGTGGAATAATTCGTTGAATCGAACCATTACCATTAAGCACTAAACGATATTCTAAGGTTTGTTTGAGACCTTCTGGCGGTTGCCATTGTTTTTGAAAATATTCTTTTACTTCTTTGACCTGAAAATTTTGAGCAGGGGAACGATCTATGCCTTCCAATCTGGCTACTTTGTTTGGCGGTTGGGGAGTTTCATCGGTAGTAGAAGTGTCTGTTTGGGGAAGTGTATTTTCCGGTGCTAATTCCGGGACAGCGGCTAATGGAGGTGGTAATTCTGGTGTGGGAATATCGTCTCGTGTCTTATTGGTCTCAATTTGAATAGAGTTGGCACTAGAAGAAGACTGAGGAGAAGAATTTGATGAGTTTGGCGTAATCGCGATCGTAGACTGTGAAGGCTTAGACGAGGAAGGTTGGGGTGTAGCTAAAGTGGATGCTTCGGGAAATGGATATTTAGCGGGATCTGGAACATTAGGAGGTGGCGATTTGGGTAAATCGACAGGAGGTGGTGGAGGTAATTTTTCTCCTGACGATAGGGGTTCGCTCAATCTAGGCCGAACAACTGGTTGTTCAGTCGCTCGAGAAATTTGTGGCGGAACCACATCGGGAATTACTTTATCACTTGTTGAAGGATCTTCCAATTCTGGTTGAGAAGAAACAGGGTTCGTATTAGTCCTTGACTGGTTAAATACTTTTGCACCAACAATAGCTAAACCTACAGCTATGACAGTTGCTCCTACAGCACTACCCAAAAGAGTAAGAATTCTTTTCTGTTTGGCAGAATTTAATTTTGCTGAGGTGACTGTTGCCTTATGGTACTCATTTAAAGCAGTAGCGAGATCGAATAGTTGGATTGCACTCAGATTAATTTTAAAATCAGAAACTCCCTCGGCTAACGAACCCAACCAAAGTTCGTGTGCGACCAATCCTTGAGGTTGCAGATGGGGTTCGACCTCAGCTACTGTTGTTTTCGGCTCGTTTGCTCGTGGAGATAAAGATTCAAACCGATACGGAGAAGATAGTCGCAGGAAATCTCCCACGTACTTGGTAACAGCTTGGTAGAGTTGTTCTAATTTAACGCGATCGCCTTCGACAGTTACTTGTTTCTCTTGGGGTAATCTGGGGTCATCAAAATGCAGTTGAAAGCTGATATCGTCTTCTGGTGCCTCGTGCTTTTTCCAACGGGACAAACGGGATAAGGGAGTATTTTTTGTCCGAACTTCTAGAGTGCAAGTGGGAGGAGTAAAACGACCGATGACTGAAGAGGACGACAACATACGCATTATTAAATAAAAATTCAAAAAATAGAAAAAATCAAGATTACAAGCAAAGTTTCAACAACTATTTTCGAGTATGACCGACCAAAGCAGATAATGACCGTTATTACCACTATAAAATAGTAAATCGATTAGCGTTTTTAAAGCTAGTTGCGATAATCTTTCTGAAGAAATCCGCTCTCTATTTTCTGTACTTTCTTGATAAATATTAAGAAATTTATCGAGATATTTAGCTAAAAGCGTTATACTTTCGGGTGGTTGATTCTCCTCTGTGGCTTGTTCTAGCAAACTAACACTGCGACGGATCAGTTCTTGATGTTGTTGAGCTAAATGACAAATAATTAACACCAGCGATCGCGCTTTTTTTATTTCTAGTTGTTGGTTTCGAGAACTTTTGCTCTCGGAATCTGATGGAGGCAACCGCCACAAACCTCTCCTTTCAGCTATTACCGATTCTAAATTTAGTTCTTTGGCAATTTGTAAGATATTTTGGGGAGTGAGGTCTGTTATTGCTTGTAATGCTAGTAAAATTGTGTCGAGACGTTCCCAAATCTTATCTAACTGGCTTACATTTGTAATTTTTGGCAAAATTAATTCTTGCTCTTGAGAAAAAGATGAAGTCCTGTTAGCGTTAGAAGACATAATTTAAGGCGACCCAACTAATAGAGTCATTACAGAAAAGTTTGCCAAAATATTTGTCAAGCAAGTCACTAAATTCTTCCTCTCCAATATAAATTAAATTTTGCTAAAATCTCGCTCTTGGTCTAGAAAGAGTGACAAAAGTTAGAGCAAGTTAAAGCAAGATATAATATTCCTGACAACTTCTGCGATCGATTCCCTTTAATGTCCACTGAAATTCAGACTGAAATAGAACAAGCTGTTCAACACCGCCGTAATTTTGCCATTATCTCTCATCCAGATGCGGGAAAAACTACCCTTACCGAAAAACTCTTACTTTATGGAGGAGCAATTCATGAAGCAGGGGCAGTAAAAGCGCGACGAGCACAGCGCAAAGCTACTTCAGACTGGATGGAAATGGAACAACAACGGGGTATTTCCATTACCTCAACGGTATTACAGTTTGCTTATGGCGGATTTGAAATTAACCTTCTAGATACCCCAGGACACCAAGATTTTAGTGAAGATACCTATCGAACGCTGGCAGCGGCAGATAATGCTGTCATGCTGATCGATGCAGCTAAAGGGTTAGAGCCGCAGACTCGCAAATTGTTTGAAGTCTGCCAAATGCGATCGCTACCTATCTTTACATTTGTTAATAAACTAGACCGTCCGGGCAGAGAAGGTTTCGAGTTGCTCGACGAGATCGAACAAGAACTCGGCTTACAAACCTATGCCGTTAATTGGCCGATTGGTATGGGCGATCGCTTTCAAGGAGTATATGACCGCCGCAAAAAGCAAATACACTTATTTAAGCGTACCGCTCACGGTTCGCGACAAGCTGCCGAAACAGTCATTGACTTGGGCGATCCTAAAATTGAACAATATCTAGATCGAGATCTTTACTATCAACTTAAAGAAGAGTTAGAAATTCTCAACGAAATTGCAGCAGACTTTGACTTAGAGCAAGTTCATGCCGGAAAAATGACTCCAGTCTTTTTTGGTAGTGCAATGACTAATTTTGGAGTCAAGTTATTTTTAGAAGCTTTCTTAGAATACGCTCTCAAACCCGAAGGGAGAAAATCTTCTCTAGGAACGATCGAGCCTACCTATCCCGAATTTAGTGGCTTTGTGTTTAAGTTGCAAGCTAATATGGACCCCAAACATCGAGATCGGGTGGCGTTCATCCGGGTGTGTACTGGCAAATTTGAAAAAGACATGACTGTCAAACAAGCTCGTACTGGAAAAACAATTCGCCTGTCTCGTCCGCAAAAACTATTTGCCCAAGGACGAGAATCTCTTGATGTTGCTTATCCAGGAGATGTAATCGGCTTAAATAATCCAGGGGTGTTTGCCATTGGTGACACCATCTATAACGGTCAAAAATTAGAATATGAAGGCATACCTTGCTTTTCACCAGAAATCTTTGCCTATCTAAAAAATCCCAACCCTTCTAAATTCAAGCAGTTTCAAAAGGGAATTACTGAGTTGCGCGAAGAAGGTGCAATTCAGATTATGTATTCGGCTGATGAATTTAAACGCGATCCCATTCTCGCGGCTGTTGGGCAACTTCAACTCGAAGTCGTGCAATTTCGCCTTCAAAATGAGTATGGAGTAGAGACAACCTTAGAACCCTTACCTTATAGTGTTGCCCGTTGGGTAACCGGAGGTTGGTCTGCATTGGAAAAAGCAGGAAGATTATTTAATACTCTCGTAGTTAAAGATAACTGGGACAGACCAGTGCTGTTATTTAAAAATGAATGGAACCTACAGCAGATTAAAGAAGAGCATCCCGAGTTGAAGCTCAATTCCATCGCACCAGTAGGAGTCGGAATCGAACCAGACTAATTCTATTTTTAATTGTGTTTGGTTAAGAAAAGTTCATTAAAAGTTTACAAGTAACATAGGAATTTTTCCGTAAGCTATGATTTGAGGCGTGTTTATCCACAAGGAGTCAGTAGTCAGGATAAGCAAATCAGGAGTAAGAAAAAATTGGGTTTAAGGTACCCAGTTTATTCAATTATCAGTTATTAGCTGTTGACTAAATTCTTGCTTCTGGCTCCTGAATTCTGTCTCCTGATTGAATCTCAATTTTTGCTTACTTTATACTTTGGAAATCCTATGTTTGATTGCATTATTGTTGGTGCCGGACCGGCAGGAGCAACCACAGCTTATCATTTAGCTAAAAAAGGACACTCCGTTCTAATTCTGGAAAAGGCCTCCTTACCTCGTTATAAACCTTGTGGGGGTGGAGTTTCTCCAGCGATCGCTCAATGGTTTGATTTTGATTTCACTCCTGTAATTAATAATACAGTGACCAAGGTGAAGTACACCTGGAAGATGGACGATCCGGTAGAAGCCGAACTAAAGGATATAACACCAATGTGGATGGTACGGCGGGATGAATTTGATAACTTTCTAGTGGAGAAAGCACAACAACAAGGAGCACAATTAAAGGACGATACCGAAGTAACCGCAATTAATTTACAGAGCGATCGCTGGCAAGTAAATACCAACAACGGTGTCTTTGAAGCTGCTTATCTGATTGCTGCTGATGGAGTTAACGGACCAGTAGCTGAGTGGTTGGGTTTAGGGGCAAAACAAAAAGTTACTGGGGCTAGTTTAGAAATAATAGCCAAAGTTCCCGAAAAACGCCTAAATATGGCTTATTTTGACTTTGGTTCCCTTAAAAATGGTTTTTTATGGAGTTTTCCCAAGACTGATGGTTATTCGCTCAGCGGAGCACTCGTGCGAGATCGCAAAGGCAAACCAGAGGAATTAAAAAAACAACTGTACAACTACGCTGTCAAATTTGGAGTGGATGCTAGTAACGGTCAGTATACCGAATACTCTCTTAATTTATGGCAAGAAAATCAACTCTTACATGCTAATCGTGCTGTTATTGTTGGCGAAGCAGCAGGTATTGTCGATCCTCTCATCGGTGAAGGCATTCGTCCTGCCATTTTCACTGGTATGAAGGCTGCGGAAGCAGTTTCTCAATCTCTAGCAGGACAAGAGGCATTGGCGCAATATACAGAAGTAATTAAACAAGAATGGGGTGCAGATCTGGTTCTGGCTCAACGTCTTGCCGGTCTATTTTATCAATTTCCCAAAATTGCCTATAAAGTTGGCGTTAAGCGTCCGGCAGCCGCTCAAATCATGGGTAAAATTCTTTGTGGAGAATTACGTTATTCGGACATTATCGAACAGGCGACTAAAAAACTAAAAGCAAGTTTTATTCCAGGATTTGGCGGTTAGTTTTTTACTCAACTAATGAGATTATTGTGCTTAGTGAGTTCAGAAATTGGTGCCGCTAATTTGGCTAGATCGATCGGCTTAGTTAGGTGTTTCTGAAAACTGGCCAAGATAATCTTTTGACGATCGCTTCTGGCAAAGACAGTCAGGGTGATTGTCAGTATACTTCCTTCCCAAAATACCTCCAAAGCCCTCAATTGAAGAATAAGTGTATAGCCGTCCATTTCTTTCATGGCAACCTCATCCATCGTAAATCTGGTTGGATTTTGGCGATCGCACCAGCAAATTTATTTTATTTAACTGTTTTGTCAATCCAAATCAAACTTTTGTTTAATTTTTTGAATTTTTTGCCTCTGTTGCTTTAGCCATTGCTCGACCAAGATTTCTCCCATGAAGTTTGGCAACTAGGTTCCTGAGAGAGAAGAGCTTTATTCTAGACTCTGAGTTACATTGAAAAAATAAAGGATGGCGGAGAAGTTAAAGCAAAATGCTGGAAGCTGGACAAGTAGCGAGCGATCGCTACCGACTGCAACAGAGATTAGGTCGTAATGCGGGAAGGCAAACTTGGTTAGCAGAGGATTTACAGACAGAGAATAGTCAACTTGTTGTAGTCAAACTGCTAGCATTTGGGGGCGATATCCAATGGGAAGACTTAAAGCTTTTTGAGCGGGAAGCAAATATTCTCAAGCAACTCGCTCATCCTCGAATTCCCAAGTACCGAGACTATTTCTCGATTGATGACCGTACTCTCTGGTTTGGTTTGGTACAAGAATATATTCCAGGCAGTTCTCTTAAAGAAATACTTGAAGGAGGAAAAAGATTTACAGAGGTAGAAGTGCGCCAAATTGCCACACAACTGTTGCAAATCCTTCTTTATCTTCACGGACTCCATCCTCCTTTATTACATCGAGATATTAAACCAAATAATTTAATTTGGGGAAAAGACGAACAAGTTTATTTAGTAGATTTTGGAGCAGTACAAGATCGTGCTGCTATTGAAGGTGCTACTTTTACCGTTGTCGGGACTTATGGTTATGCACCAATGGAACAATTTGGCGGGAGAGCCGTACCTGCTTCCGATCTCTATGCTTTAGGAGCTACTTTAATTCATTTACTCGCGCGGACTGCACCTGCCGATTTACCTAATAGCGATCTCAAAATTCAGTTTCGCCATTGCCTCGAACTCGATCCTAGACTAGCTAATTGGCTCGAAAAAATGACGGCACCAGCTTTAGAAAGACGCTTTAAAACAGCTAAACAGGCTTTAGAAGCTTTGGAATTGAGTTTTCAAAAAAATTCTAGTTTTTCAAAAAATTTTCATTTCTCTAATTTTATTGCTCAAAATTTTTCAAGGAATCTTAAAAAACCAATTAATACAAATATTAAAATTAATCACTATTCTAAATTCCTTGAAATTTATATTCCTAGGCGAGGAATAAATAATTTGAATGATATAGGAAATATTGTAATTTTAGCAATTATTGCTGGTTTTTTACCATTTTTTGTTTTAGCTACTCCTGTATTTATTATTGTATTACTACTTTTTTATGCTGCTTTTTATCCTCATTTAAAACAAATATTTTTATCGACAAAGATAAAAATAACCCCTCATATTTTTGAAATAAAAACTAATTTTTTAGGTTTAAGTAATTGTCAAAGAGGCATCACTGAAGAGATTCAAGATGTTTCCGTCAACTATCAATCCACTGGAACAAGTTCAAAACAGTTAAAAACTGACTCGCTCATTATTAATACCAAATCATCATCCCTACGCAATCAATTCACAAGATATTTTTTTGGACAAGGATTAACAGAAGAAGAATTAATTTGGCTAGCTAACGAAATTCGAGGCTGGCTGGCTGAGCGTTCTAAAATATAAATATCCTCACCTGACAATTTATTTTCTGCGCTCTCTACTTAGAGCGATAATATCCTTTGCGAGAAAAAATTATGACAGCATCATCTAATCCACAACTCCAAGTATACCAAGGTCAATTCGGCGAATATACTATTACCAAAGGCGATCGCCTGGGAGTAATTATCTATCGTGCGGGTTTGGTCATTGCCGCCGCCAGTTTTGCTATTGCTACCAATTTGTTATTTGCTAGAGGAGAATCTATTCTTCCCTGGTTAACTCCTCTATTTGCTTTATTTTCTCTCGGTTTAGGTATCAGCCTACTAACTATACATATTTATTTAGTTATCCTGCACCGATTTTTACAAGTCTTTTGGCTGATCGGAACAGTTGCAGCAGTGGCGATCGCCTGGCAGATCGACGAACCACTAGCACTTTACGTTTACAATCACCCTATTACTTTACTAGGTATTGGTTTTATCTTTGCTGCTTTAACGGGAATTTATTTTAAAGAAGCATTTTGTTTTAACCGTCTAGAAACTAAATTCTTGACTCCTTTAGTACCCTTTCTGTTGTTAGGACACTTGATGGGTTTTCTTCCCCTTGCAGTGGAACAAGTATTATTAGCTATCTGGACGATCTTTTTTACTATTTTTGCCTTTCGTAAAGTGATTCAACCAATCGTCCCCGATATCGGTGATAAGTCGGTATTTGCTTATCTCAAACAACAACGTTCGGCCAATGCTTAATCTTTCTGAAAGAGATGAGATCTTAGTGAGATAAGATTTCATCGGAAGCAGCAAAATAATTATCTGCAAACTTTGATGGATAACGATCTAGTTTTGTTTCTTCTTTCTATAGGATTGTTAATCTTGTATTTAATTTGGTCGGCAGCTACAGAAATGGGAACCCGTTGGCGCAAATAAAAAGACTGTGATTCCAAAAAGATACGAAAGACTCAAACAAGTTCTCAATCGACGGCAACCAGATTTGACCGTTTTAACTGAAGAAGTTCACAAACCCCACAATTTTTCGGCGATTATGCGTACATGCGATGCAGTGGGAGTATTTGCCATGCACGCAGTCAATTCTGAAAGTCAGATGCCTACCTACAGTCAGGTTAGCAAAGGCAGTGAGAAATGGGTCTATTTAAATACTCATCCCGACATTAAAACTGCGATCGCCCATCTCAAACAAGAGAATTTTCGTATTTATGCGGCTCATTTCAGTGAGGAGGCAGTAGATTATCGAACGATAGACTATACCATACCCACAGCTATTTTATTGGGATCGGAAAAATTGGGAGTCAGCGAACAAGCAGCGACATTAGCAGACAAACATATTATTATTCCGATGCTAGGAATGGTAAAGTCTCTTAATGTTTCTGTTGCTGCGGCAGTAATTTTATTTGAAGCGCAAAGTCAAAGACTCAAAGCAGGTTATTACAATCGTGTCCGTCTCGATCCAAAAATTTATAAACGGACTATTTTTGAATGGAGTTATCCCAAAATAGCTGCTATTTATCGCCAGCAAGCAGAACTCTATCCTCATCTAGGAAAAGAAGGAGAGATTATTGAATGATTATGTTGCTTAAAGCTTCAATTTTAAAAACTCATTTTTTACTTTTTTTGTTTTTTTTTCGATTGGCATTAATATAAGCCAGTACTTTTTTGGGACCGCTACGCTTACTACCTAATATTAAAAAATAGATTTGATTATTTTATTTTTTTATTCAATAATTTTATAGTTCCTGACTAGTCAAAAATCCGTAGGAGATAAGGCTTTGCTAGCAAAAGTATTATCTTATTTCAACTGATTTTCTTGCATAAATAATTATTTATAAATATTTTATTAAAAATACAAAATTATCCCAAGAATACATATCACTATCTTTTCGTGATCGCGATCGCTCAGTATTTTTCTTCAATCTTTTTAAAGAAAATATTTTTTTGAGTATATCTTCTGAAGACTATTCTTTAAAAAAGAAATTATAAAAGTTAAATAAATTAGTCAATATATTTTCATGCATTAAAATCACAAGAAGAGGTGAAATTAAAATCTATTAATAGGCATGAATTCATATGTTTTATTGACTAACTGCTTGATGGACTTTACGTAACTTACGAGCGAGCTTTTCTAGCATTTTAGCTTGATATTTATGGACTAATTATTTACAGGAATCAGATTGATTTCGTGTGTCACAAATTGTTCTAAAACCTCATACAGGATTAATTAATTATGAGTCAAAAAACAACTAATACCAATGGTAATCAAACCGAATTACTTGCAAAACCAATTGAGTTTGACTTTGATGTTCTCAACGATTGGAGTCAATGGGGAGGCTTTACTGGTTCTCTAAGCTTTACTAATACAGGCGACTCTTTTAAAGGATGGACGATTGAATTCGATGCACCTTTCGAGATCTATGAAATCTGGCGTGGAGAGATTGTCAGTCGTGAAGGTAATCGTTATGTAATTAAAGACGCTTCCTGGACCAAGGATGTTGACGCTGGTGAAACTATCGATTTTGTTTTTAATGCTCGTGTTCCCGACAAAAAAGTTACAGCTCCTAGTAAATATGTATTAAACGGAAAATCTTCTGAGAGTCCAATAGAAGAACCAATCGAAAAACCAGAACCATCTTCTCCACTACCTGACAATTCTGGCACTGAGCCTATTGACGGTAACGAACCAAATACAGGTAATTTGCCTTCAACGCCTCCAAATTCGGGTGCTGTATCTCGACCAGATTATAATAATTCAACTGGCTTTTTCACTCTCAATGGCAAGCTTTATGATGCTAACGGCAACGAATTTATTCCTCGTGGAGTAAATAATGGTCACCTTTGGCATGACCACAGCGGACAGACTCCAGCACTCAATGCGCTCGACAACATCGCTAACTTTGGATTTAACTCGGTTCGCATTGTGTGGGGAATCGACTTTATGGGTAAAAAGACAAATGACGCGATGCTGGAACAAATCATCCAGCGCACCATCGATTTAAAGATGGTTCCAATGGTTGAAATTCACGACTTTACTGGCAGTACTGATACGCAAGCACTATTAAACAGAGGAGTACAGTGGTGGATCGACCGAGCCGATTTGTGGAGTAAATATGAAAAGTATCTTCTCATTAACATAGCCAATGAGTTTGGCAACTATGACATGGCTTACAAAGGGAATAGACAAATTTTCCCAGATGTATATAAACAAGCCATCACTCGTATCCGTAATGCTGGCATCGACAGTACGCTGGTCATCGATCCCTTTGATTGGGGCAAAGATTATACGGTGATTAGAGATTTTGGTAAAGAAATTTATAACCACGATCCTCAGAAAAATGTGGTATTCGATCTTCACTTTTATGGCGGACCGGGAACAAGCGAAGAGCAAATAACAGATGCAATGAAATCTATTACAGAACAAGATCTTCCTTTACTGATAGGTGAGTTTGCTCACATGCATCCTGCTCCTTGGAGAGGGCAAGGGGCTATAGATGATGTTAAAGAACAACACATCATGGCCGAAGCCGAAAAGTATGACGTGGGATATTATGCTTGGGCTTGGAACAATAAAGAATTTTCTGCCGCTTCTAATTGGGAAGCTAATTCAAAAGAGGAGCTAACCCCTTGGGGTAAAAACCTTATATTTGACGATCCAAATGGTATAGCGAATACAGCTGAACCTGCCACTATTTTTTAACTCCCACTAAAGCTAGTAATTTTTGCTGCGATCGCCTTTTGTGAATAGATAGGGCAATCGCCTATTTATTCATAAAAATTTAAAACCAAAAAGTTACAAAAGCGTCGACAAACTCAGAAAAAACGCGATTTCGTTTCATTTAGCTCAAAAATATGCCCAGAACAAGCGGCTCGATCTTCCATCCTAGAACCTACGCTAAAATTGGCAAATTTGATGCCATGGCTTCTTGATGGGCTACCCTTTGGGTTTCATGTTCCCACAAAAAAAATCATCGTCGGCGAAGCCCTTAGCAATTTACGATAATGTAAATGGTCATAACTCTTGTATCGTACAAACGTTTGAAAATTTTTAGCTGTTAACAAACAATTGATGGGGGATTCCAAAGGGGCTATCTCTGAAGGAAACCTCTGGAGTTTATACGCCCCGTACCCATTATTAATTGTAATCCGTTAACTGAAAGCAAGCTATTAGCTGTTAGCTGGCTCGCTAGTATTTAAAGCTAAGAGCCAATAGCTAATAGCTTTTTGATAATTTAAATCTTTTTTGTCCTTTTCTTCAACCCGTGCTGGGAAGAGTCCAAAAATCGTTTAATATTACTATCAATCTTTGGAAAAAAGGAATCGGCTACAAAATTTTTGAAAAACAGTAAGACAACCTTATTAGAGGTTATCGAGAAGTCTTATTTGCTACATTCGATCCCCCTAAATCCCCCTTGTCAAGGGGGGCTAGAGGGGATCGAAAAACTTAAAACTGAGTTGAATCTACTTTTCAGACATCCTCTTATTTATATTTTTAATAAATGTTTTTTTTGTCAATAAATAGCTCCTATAAACTATCTTTTGGAGGATTAATTTATTTAAAATTGTTTATATAATGTACAAAAGACATCTCCAAAATACAATTATAAATAAAATTAAAAAAGTAAATCAAGCATAAATTGGTCAAACAAGCCAAAATAAATGAGTAATTACACCTGGAAATATATAGAGCAACATCCCCAAGAAGT
>JADEWQ010000157.1 GCA_015207585.1 Pleurocapsales cyanobacterium LEGE 06147
TCCCTTACTTATAGAAATCGTCGAAAAAGATTTAGTTTAAGGTTTAATCTGATTGCTGCTCTCTACAATTATGAGCTTCATCTTCCTCAAACTGAATCTTCCTGACCGACTTTTGCAAGAAGTCTAATGTTTGGTACGAGGTAAAAAAACATGAATATAATTAGTGCATCTCAAGCTAGAGCCAAGCTGTTCAAATTAATAGAACAAGTCAATAAAGACCGTAATCCAAGGATTATTATCAGTAGAAAAGGTGATGCGGTTTTGATTGCTAAAGAAGATTGGGAAAGTTTACAGGAGACATTATATTTACAAGCTATACCTGGACTTACTAAATCAATTCAAGAAGCAGAAGCAGAAAATGATTGGGTAAGTGGAGAGGAATTTTTGAGGGAGTTGGATGGAGTGGAAGATTGAATTTAGTCGCCATGCTCTTAAAGATGCTAAAAAATTAAAGTCTGCTAATTTGGATAAGAATGTCAAGCAATTAATTGAAGTTCTCAAGCAAAATCCTTACCAACCTCCTTATGAAAAATTAACAGGAAATCTTCAGGGATATTATTCACGGCGAATTAATATAAAACACCGTTTAGTTTATCGAGTAGAAGATAGTAGCAAAATAGTGAAAGTGGTTTCAGTTTGGTCGCATGCAGAGTTACAAACAAGCTCGCGGATAATATTAATTAAATGCGCGATCGCCCTGTGCTTGCTCTGGTGGTTGAGCTAGAAAGGTTTTATTTGGTAAGATTGCAGCAATTTAAGATTGGATGTTTATCTTGGTAGATTTCATTGTGCTCATGAGCAAAAATTATTCCAAACTATTATTTATTATTGTTAGCCCCTTGATTTTTAGCTATTTTGTTCTAGCCGGTAGTTTAATCTACAAAAATAATAGCCATGCTCAGAATAGCTCTAGCTTAATTGACTATACTGTTCCCAATAAATTTTCTCTTCTTATTCCTCCAGAATGGGTACCTGAAGGTAAATTAAATAGTGATTCTACTTATTTTAGTTTTACCAATTATAGGCACGACCTTAGAGAAGAATCAGCTCCTACAGATGCTATCAAAACTGAAGTAACGTTTATTGAAAAAAAACTCGATGTAGTTTTACAAACTCGTTTTCAACAAGCAAATGAATATAGTGAAAGCATTACGAAAAAAGGTGATTTAACTATAGATGGGCAGCCAGCCGTTAGAGTTTGGTATCAGGGAGGTGGATGGAATTATCCTAATGAAATTTCCAGTTACATTCCCTACGCTGCCAATCAAACTGTAGTAATTAGTAGTTACTACAATGATGATAATTCTGATGCTGTCGATACCATTCAACGCATTCATTGGTCTTTTCGCCATCTCAAAAAAGCAGAAATAATTGATAGTAAGCCAAGAGTTCATGAAAGACTGGGATTTTAGTCCACCACCAGAATCAGACTTAGGCGATGCGGCAGCACCCGCTTTGCGGGATCGCGAAGTTACTTTAGAAGGCAATCATTTACTAGGAAAGCGCATCGCCCTTTTGGTCACTGGAAGTATTGCAGCGATGAAAGCTCCTCTCATTGCCCGCGCTTTACGTCGTCAGGGTGCAGATGTCGTAGCGTTTGTTTCAGAGGATGCATTACGCTACACCACCATCGATACCTTGGAGTGGAGTACTACCAATCCAGTAGTTACCAAACTAACTGCTGCTGCCGAACATTTGAGCGATTCCAACCCTTTTGCTGCCTATCTAGTCGCCCCAGCTACCTACAACACTATCAATAAAATGCGCTATGGTATCGCCGATGGGGTCATCACATCTTCTCTCGGTTCTGCTTTAGGACGCATGGAAAGAGGTCAAACTCAAATCCTGATCGTCCCTACCATGCACGGCAGTTTGCATAACTCCATTTTGACCGAATCTTTACAAACCCTGCAAAACATAGGAGTACGCATTATACCCCCTCGCGAAGGCTACGGTAAAAATAACCTTCCTGTCGAAGTAGAACTTGTTGCTGAAGTTTGTCGTGCTGTCAGCCAATCTCCTCTCAAAGGAATTTCCATTCTGGTTACTGGAGGTCCCACTCCAGTCCCTATCGATAATGTTCGCCGTCTTACTAATCGCTTTACGGGTCAACTGGGAATCCGCATTACCGAAGAACTTTATCTGAGGGGTGCAAAAGTTAACCTAATTCATGGACAGGGTAGTTATACACCTCCTTCTCATCTTCCTTACGAAATTGTCAGCACCTATGACGAATATCGAACTAGGGTACTAGAACAATTGCACCGTCAACCCTACAAATTTGGTATTTTCTCTGCTGCCGTAGCCGATTATCAACCGGAGAAAGTGTTTCCAGGAAAAATTCCTAGCGGAGATGCGCTGAAAACTATTAACCTCATTCCCACTCAGAAAGTTATCGACCTAGTCAAAGATAAGTTTCCCGATCTATATACAATTACTTTTAAATATCAAGAAAATGTCAGTCACGAAGAGTTGATAAAAATAGCTTTAGCAAGATTGAAAAGAGGCTACCAGGCAATAGTTGCTAATCGAGGGGAGGAACGAGGTGCTAAGGGAGAACAAATCGCTTATTTAGTTACCCAAAATGAACAACCTCAGAAGATGCTCGGTAAGCAACAAATTGCCGTTTGCATAGCAAATTATTTAGAAAAAATAGAAGTGAGTTAAAAAAAAAATATTTTGTTTCAAACTTAGTTAAAAGTACACATTTACATAGCAATTAATAAAATAATTAAAAAAAGTAAGGTACTAATTATAGTAATATCAAAGCAGTAAGTTTACAGAAATAGCGAATTTTTTCAATTTATCTACTTAATACTGTGGAGATATAACTGCTTTTCTAAGGTAATAGATTGTCAAATTCTACGATCGCTGTTGTTTGTTTCGGGTGTAATTTTTGAAGACTAAATCCTTTTAAATTGTTTATAATAAAATTTTAAAAACGATAAAATTATATTAAGTTAGTTAAATTCGAGCCTCAGTTTGGTGAAGATAGAAAAAATAAAAAATTTGAAGTTGAAAAATTAATAATCTCACACTAAGTTGAGAAAATATAAATTATGACATTTAGTAGCAACAATTCCAATCTCCTTAATTTTTACAGTTCTCCCATTGGTAAAAAAATCATTACCGGTGTTACCGGACTGGGATTGACAGTCTTTGTCCTTTTACACATGATAGGTAACTTAGTCCTTTTTGCTAGTCCCGAAGCTTACAATCAACTGGCATACTTCCTCAATAGCTTGGGGATTTTACTTTACGGCTTTGAGTTTATCCTGTTAGGATTGGTTATTTTTCATGTAGCGATCGCTATTGCCATTCAATTTAATAAACAACAAGCACGTCCTATCGATTACAACCAATTCAAGAGTGCGGGTAAACCTAGCAAGCAGACAATTAGTTCTCGCACTATGATTGTGACAGGATTAGTATTACTTGTCTTTCTCGCTATACATCTACAAAGTTTTAAATTCGGTACTTACTACCCCACGATAATTAAAGGGGTAGAAATGCGAGATTTAGCCAGGTTAGTAATTGAAAAATTCCACAATCCTGTTTATGCTTTTGGTTATACTGGGGTGATGGTTCTTTTAGGTCTTCACCTGCGTCATGGCATCTGGAGTGCTTTTCAATCTCTAGGTGCAATGAATGCTCGTCTGAGTTCAGTAATTTATGCCCTTGGTTTTGTTTTTGCCGTAGCGATCGCATTAGGATTTTTGATTTTACCCCTAGCAATTTATTTTGGTATGTAAAATTGATCGATCGTTTGTCAAAATTTATGGGCATGAAAATAGGGTACTGCGCGAGACGAAAATCGGATAAAGAGAAGGCGCGTCCTCTCCCGCCTTTCAACGGCGGGAGAGTGTTGCCGTCGCCAGCACCATATCGCGTAGCGATTGGTGTCTGGAGTTGTCACCGAAAATGTCGCAAGGAGGCTCTAATCTCAGCGTAAGCGGATTAGGGAGGAATTGCAACCAATATAGAAACTAGACATTCTTATCTGCCCTTCGGGCAAGGCAGAAGGCAGTGAGGGCAGAAGGGAAAAGCTTGCTTTGTGCTAAAGCCTTTTTGTCTTGCCCAAATCGGGTTCAAGACCCCCACCAAACTTAAGTTTTGCTGGTCTTCAATTACTGGGGGTCGGAACCCCCCAGTAATTGGGCTTCTTGCCATCACACTTCTGCCTTCTTCATACTCATGATAGTGAGATTTATAAACGTATGAAACAAGTATTGATGCTAGTTGTAAAACTTCAACCTACAAAAGAGCAAGAACAGATTCTTGACTCTACAATGGTTGCATTTGCGTCAGCTTGTAATTCTATAAATCAAACAGTTAATCCAAAATTAACCAATCGTAATAGCATTCAAGCTATTTGTTAAGTGATTGACCCTAAAACTCTTGTTAACTGTGTTTGTTTAATTTATTGTGGGAGTGTAATCGCGCCTTTTGGGCGCTCACATCTTGCAGCAATTGGTCAGTAGTCAAATCAAACCCAGTTAGGTTTATCCATCTTTAAAATGAGCTAAAGTAGACAGCGCAGTCCAAGGTACTCCGCCGTGAGGCGGACGGGGTGTAAAAGGTCTGCCTTCAATTTGCAGACACAGCCCCTCCGGAGCCTGCTTGGACTTCGTAATAATGCAGTGAAGATAAATGGAATAAACTATTAGGCTATCTCGCCATATTTTCTTGGGAAGTCTCTCTAAGATATGTTTGCGAGGATGCCTGATGGTAAAATTCATAAGTAGCCTTTGTGACAAATAATTTGTCACCTTACATCTAACTTTAGATGTCAAAGGAGATAATCCTGAAGATTGATGAATTTTCGGGTATTTATCTCCAAGATTAACTATAAGGTTCACATTAACATTCTAAAAAGGAGTAAAGCTTTACTTATGATGAATAATACGGAATACACTAAGGATGCTCCGAAGGCAGCACGTTTTTCTGATGTTGTATGGGGAGTAGGTATCTTTTTAGCTATTAACTTTTTAGTCGCTGCCATGTATTTAAAGATTATTAATCCTTAAAATTTTTGTTTTTTCTACTGAAGATACCTTTTAATAGATGGCTCAATCTATAGATTAAAAAATCTAAGTGAAAAGCACTGGCTATGCCTCAATAAGAGAAATAATAGAGCAGTGCTTTTCTATGCCAACTTACAGCCACACACAAATAGGTTTTAATTTTGAGGAGCATCATAAACGCCCCAATGATGAATTCCTCGATCGCTTAATATGTTACTAGCCTTGTCCATCTGGTCATCTGTACCCTCAAGGATGACTAAATAATCGCCTTGAAGCAGGCTATCGCTATACACTCTAGCTTGTTCTTTGGGGATGCCTAAATCTGTCAAGGCATCGATCAATTTGTTGGTGCCTACTACTCCTAATCCGACTCCCGCCAAACCTGTTACGAGTGATACGCCAAGTGCCCCTGCGGCGAGTATGGGTCCGGCACCGAGAATAGACAAGCTAGTCAGTCCAACCAATAAACTACCCCAGGTAGCACTTGTGAGGGCATCTCCAACCACTCCTGTTGGAGATTTAACATCTTGCTCGCCAACGCGATCGCTCATCTCAACTTCACTAATTTCTTTCTCTTGCTCGGCTTGCTTAGCAATAATAGAAACATTTTCCATAGAAAAGCCTGACTCTTTCAGCTCATTGAGTGCTGACTCCGTTTCTTGATGATTAGGAAATACTCCTATCCCACGTTTTTGATTGCTGACAACCATACTGCACTCCTTTTTTGTAAAAATTTTGATTATTCATGATTTTTCTTCTGCTACTTACTATCTCGCACGCTCGATAAAGTTTTATCTAGACAAAGAAAGATTTAGTCTATATTGTTGTTTCTAATTCTTGAGTAATAAACTAATTTTTGGGGTTTTTGGTATACAAATTAACATAATAACTTAATATAAATTCTTTCTTGTAATAGAAGAATATGTCGAGGATATTATTTTTTTAGTTTTAATGTTAATTACTTTTTAAATAGCATTGTCGATTTATACAACACTTACTAGTTATCAGTTATTTCCAACTGTTGACCGATCACTGATGACTGAGCGGTGATGAATCAACTTTGTAGCTTAAGAAAGATGATTGGTTGAAAAAATCTTTTTAAGATAATTTCTAAGTTATCTATTAACTTCGAATCAATTAAGTTAAGTTAAGGCAATATTTTAGCTAGCTATTTATAGACCATTTTTAATCTAAATAAAAAAAGATAATATGGCTCCTACAGTAATAATTACAGGTGCTTCTCAAGGAATCGGCAAGGCAACGGCTTTTCTGTTTGCCGAGCACGGATACAATGTGGTTCTTGCTGCTCGACAGCGCGATCGCTTGGAAGCCGTAGCCGAAGAGTTGCAAAAATCCGGACACTCTACACTTGCCGTTCCGACTGATGTCAGGGACTTCGAGCAGGTAAAGAGGTTAGTTGAAACCGCATTAGAGCGGTATGAAACGATTGAGGTACTGATTAATAATGCAGGAATTTATATTTCTGGTCCTATAGAAAAGTTTTCCCTTGAGGACTGGCATCAGGCAATAGACACTAACCTTTGGGGCTATATTCACACTGTTCATGCCCTATTACCTCACCTGCTCGCCCGAGGCAGTGGAACAATTGTTAATGTTGGTTCTATTGGCGGCAAAACGGCAATTCCCTATTTAACGCCTTATACCACCAGTAAGTTTGCTGTCACTGGCTTTACCAGAGCATTGCATTCAGAATTAGCAGCCAAAGGAATTCAAGTTTGCGGAATTTATCCAAATTTAATCAGAACTAGTTTTCTGGAGCGAGCCATTTTTCGAGGTAAAGATGACCTCGATGTGCGAGAGCGTAGAGAGCAGGTAAAGCAGATATTAGAGGTTCCAGTTATCGAAAAGCCGGAAGATGTCGCATGGGCAATCTGGAATGCTGTTAAATACAAACGCGCTGAAGTAGTGGTAGGCTCGGCAAAGCTATCAGTTGCAACAGATAATGTGTTTCCTGGTTTAATGCAATGGCTGTTGAGAACAGTATTTAAAAATAGAGACCAAAATTAGTTATTGGTCATTGGTCATTAGTTACAAAGGACAAATGACAATCTCTAGAAGGAAGGACCGATCGCTCGCTTTTGGTGACAACAATAGGAATAGTAAGAGCGATCGCCTTAAAGGTTTTATCAGTTATCTTTTATTTATCTCCTGGCTTTTGGCTCCTGTCTTCTGGCTCCTTCTTCAATTGTTCGTCGGTTAATGTATCTTGTACTTGGACTGGCGATACTAAAACCTTATCTACCCGCGTTCCGTCCATATCCATTACTTCAAATCGCATTCCCTCCCATTCAAAATAGTCGCCAGATCTTGGTATGTGCCCAAAAAAAGTCACGACAAATCCACCGAGAGTCTGATAATAGCCTGTTTCTTCTCCCGGTAATAATTTTTTATCCAGCAAATCTTTGACCTCATCAGTGGAGAGCAAGCCATCTAGCAACCAAGAACCGTCATCTCGCTGAATCACCATTGGTTCTTCCCAATATTCGGAAGAAGGAATATCTCCGACTATGGCTTCCATTAGATCATTAAGAGTTACTAACCCCTCAATGCTCCCATATTCATCGGTAACCAAGGCGATTTGTACGCCCGTTCGCTTAAACTGTTCTAAAACTTTCAAAGCGGAAGTACTTTCTGGAACGTATAGGGAAGGTTGTAGCATTGCCGCTAGGTCGATCTCCTGTCCTCTTACACGAGCAGAGAGGAAATTGTTGCCCCGCAGAATTCCTATACAGTTGTCTAAACTGCCTCTGCCGACGGGAAAGCGTGAGTGGGTACTTTGCATAATCTGATGCTCGGTTTCTTCTAAGGGAGCATCAAAATCAAGCCAGACAATTTCCAACTTAGGGGTCATTATAGCTTTGATGGGGCGATCGCCCAAGCGAAAAACTCGCTCGACCATTTCTTGCTCGGATTCCTCAAACGTACCCGACTCAGTGGCTTGTTCGATGAGAACTTTAATTTCTTCTTCGGTTAGAGGTAATTCTTCATTGGCAGGAATCCCCAAAAGTTTTAGCAAGCCATCAGTAGAAACACTAAGCAAACTGACAATTGGAGCCGTGATTCTCGATAGTAGCCTCATTGGTTTAGCAACCGAGCAAGCAACTTGTTCGGGATTACTTAGTGCCATTCGTTTAGGCATCAGTTCCCCAATTACTAAGGATAAATAAGTAATAAGGGTTACCACAATTCCCAAGCTTATTCCATCGCTATAAGGAGCGAGCAACGGAATCGTCTCCAAAAAGGGTCTCAGGCGTTGAGCTATGGTTGCTCCACCAACTGCACCACTAAGAATACCAATTAAGGTTATGCCAATCTGTACCGTGGAGAGAAAATTGTTAGGAGATTTGGCTAGCTTGAGTGCAGTTTTTGCTTTAGCATTTCCTTGATTCGCCATTCTTTCCAAGCGAACTTTGCGAGCCGAGACAACTGCAATTTCCGATCCTGCAAAGACACCATTAGCAATGATTAGCAGAAGGACAATAAAAATTTCAATAACAATGGCTGACATTTCTGACTCCTTGGTAAATGTCACCACAACTTTGGATGTGTCGGGAGTAGTCGATGAGATTAACCCAATGTTTTCTCTGTTGTTCGACCGATGGAATTAACCTCTTGAAAGAAGTGTGGTTATTAGCTTTAAAAAAATTTTCCTC
This sequence comes from Pleurocapsales cyanobacterium LEGE 06147, assembly GCA_015207585.1. Classification (GTDB taxonomy): domain Bacteria; phylum Cyanobacteriota; class Cyanobacteriia; order Cyanobacteriales; family Xenococcaceae; genus LEGE-06147. The sequence goes on from JADEWQ010000157.1 coordinate 8,699, forward strand.
TACCTCTGGTTGCTCCACAATTGTCACGGCTATCTTAGTTTGTTTTCGATAAATTAGACAGTTCTTGCAGTAAAGCAGTAGCTCGACTAATTTTTGCCAAGCTTGTTTCTGCTGTCATTGTTTTGTCGAGCTGTCATCTTCAGATATGTTTAATTTATCTTACTCATAGATTCAGGGTTTGAACCCTAGTTAAACATCGATCGAGTCTCGATCGCTTATTACAGCTTTACTATTGTTTAACAGCAATTAAGAAAGATCATTTACATAATAGTCGGTATGAGTTCTGAAAATCTCTATCCAAAGATAAGGAAAGTTCTCTTGCAAAGTCTGGTTTTAATGTTAGAGGGAAAAACTCTTTCAACCATAAGCTATACGAGATATAAATCCCCTGTAGTATTAATAACTAATTAGCAGTTAGTTATCCGATAAGATTTTTCTCGCCATGCTCAAATTTAGAGCGATCGCTTCCTATCTCGAACTTACTAAATGAATAGCGATCGCTAAAAAATTACAATTAATTTAGCCTAGATTAAGAAAGTCCCTTATACCTGAGTGCTTTCGACTTTATCCTTGCTAGAAGCGTTGTAAGTTCTCTCTAACAACATAATCCGTTTGGCTTGTGCCGATAAAGCATTAGCATCGAGCCGATTAGTAATCAAAGCATCGGTTGAGAACAAACCAGCACCGTTGATTAAAAAGAACAAAAAACAAGCAGCATAAATAGCTGACAATTCTAGATAGGGTATGCTCAGACCAGCTACTAAAATGTGATGGTACATGGCCACGCACATAGTAGTCAATAAGCCAAAGGCAGCAGGTCTGGTCAATAAACCGATCGCTAATAAGGGAGCGCCAATTAGCTCGGTAAAAGCAGCAACATAACTGAAGAAAATAGGAAAGGGCAGACCAATATAGGCGACATAGGCTTGAGCAAAGCTTTCTATATTAGAAAGCTTATCGAAACCGTTGTGAATCATCATGACTCCAACAACGGCTCTTAATATAGCCCAAGCTGTCTGACTCCAAAAATTGGCGGTATAGTTTGGTCTAAAGACAGCTGTTAGCAGATAGTTTGTAGACATGGTAATGAATAAAATATAGTTAAGTAAAATGACAAAAATGTCAAGATTTATTACGTCAATATGGCTTCGCTCCATTTTGGCTTAGTCGTTCCTAGATGGATACTTCGACCCCATGGAAATGCTTACAAAGTCTATATCGACTTAATAATTCTTAATTTAATTGTACAAATTTTCTTATATAAATATAAAGTTAAATTAATAAAAACTGTTTTTGTGAATACCAAACCAGAGAGTGACAAATTAATCTATTTCAGCTTCTGTGCAACGGCAATACAAGTATAAATATCTGCATCGGTTTTAATCGCCTCGGCATTGATGTGAGTAGCAGTAGCTCGATAACCGTTTTCTTGTAAAGCCTCGAGTGACTTCTCCCGACGCTAAACGCTGCGCATTATAGCGCGGGCTTCTCAATATCGCTATTGAGCCTTGCTACCCCGCGCCACTTATCTAGGCTCATCACCCCCGACAGCCCGACTTGATAGCCAATTTCTTTCCCCCAAAGTCCTTGGGTACTCAACATTTCTATTCCTCGATTACACAGTTCTTGGGCAGATGCAATATCACGGTCAATTTCGTACTTACACTCTGGGCAAGAATGCCATCTGTCTTCTAGTTCTTTCTTTACCTCTATACGACAGTTAGGGCAAGTCTGACTACTGCCCCGACTATTTACCTCACAGACAGAGACATCTCGCCTTTTGCCTACGTACTTGAGGATAGAACGAAATTGCCCGAAAGCAGCATCTATTGTCTGCTTACTCAAAAACCCCTTAGCCATAAGACGAAAGTCGATATCTTCTACAAAGATTGTGTCCGCCATGTCGCCAAGTTTATGGGCTAACTTGAACTGGTAATCTTTACGTTTGAAAGAAATATGATTGTGCTGTTTCTCTACTCGCTTCCTAGCTTTCTCGTAATTAGCCGAACGTTTTTGTTTCTTAGACAGACGCTGTTGTAGTACTTTCAACCGACGATAGGCTGTCTTGAAGAATTTGCGTCCAGGCTCAACAAAGCCATCTGAAGTAGCACAATACGATAAGAGTCCTACATCCACCCCGATACAATGACCATGGGGCATTGGGTCAGGGATTGATAGATCGGACTCGATGGCAATGACCGCAAACCCATAACCACGATGGCGAAAAAAGTCCCAAGCATCATGCAATCTTCTTATGTTAGTTTGTAGTACCTGAGAAGGTACGGATGCTAGTCTAGGAAATTCCCTCTTAGCTAGTGGTAGATTATTTTGCTGTTGATGGTAGCTAGGAAAAGGATAGTGGCACGGCATTATGTACTCAGATTCTAGACTACACCTATCTATCGGGCATTTTCTGGACGAAATATAGTCTTTGATTTCCCGAAGTGCATAGTTATAAGACACGCGACAAGTTTCTAACCACTCTAGGAGTAGTGTTTCTTGTTTTGCGTCTGGATAAATTCGATAGGTGTAATTTAGTATCATCAACAAATGATACCACAAATAAGATTTCTGGTAAATGCTAATGGTAATGGTATCGAACCATTATAATTAGCTTGGGGAGTCTATGTATCCCGACGCTGACCTGCGGTACAGCGCGGGACTTATAGCTCCCCAAACCCCCTCGATAGTTAAACGCGATCGCTTGGGGAGATCTAAACAACCTCTGCATCCAATTTCTCTCAAAGTATAAAAATAAGGAGGAAGATCGGCTTCGGCTGTCATAACTGCTAATAAATCTACTACCTTTGTCCATTGCCACTCCCGTGCTAGTAATTTCAGCCGATTTATTTCTTCCCTGTGATGTAATTCTCCCAGCCACATAGGACCACTAATGGTTAAAGGACGATCTTCATGGGGACATACTTCTCGTCCCAATCTTTGCCATGAAACTGTCTGATAATGACCGCAGCTATGACAGTAACCTAAGAAACCATAATTTTTTTCTGTTAAACGCTGATGAGCAACCAAACGGAACATAACCCGATAGGTTTGACCGGTAAACAAAGAAAAAATAGGCTCGACACCCATTTCTTTAGCAGCTGCTTGTTGCTGTACCCTACCGATTAGCAACCGCAGGGCTTGTTCTTGAGTGGCAGGATGAAAACGAGCATACGCGCCATAGGATTTTAGGCTGTTTTGGGGTAGATGTCCCGTAGCCGTGCGTCCGTCGGTACTGGTTAGATACATTAACCCGCCAATTTTGGTTGCCCATAACATGGTGTCGAGATGAGGAACCGCAGCACCAAAACAATCTACGTCAACCAAATCGTAAAAATCGCGACGCATATAACAATCAAAAAAGAGACGATGAGCATCTAAATGAGTAATCTGACAACAGCCAGCAGCGATCGCTTCTCTTAAATTTTGCTCTAAGATTGGTTTGAGTTCTGGGTTGCCTTCATTAACCCATAACCAATCTGCATTACTTTCCAACCAATAACGCAGACTCCTAACACCACAACCGCTCATAGCATCTAACACCCTCAGACTTCCCTTATCCCGTCGATGCAACGTTGCAGCTAATACTCCTAAATCCCTGACAAGCTTACTGTTGGGGTTATAAAAGGCATTACCCGCTATAAATTTAGCTTTACCTTCTACATACCAAGGATTTATTTTACTCATCTAAGCCTCCGTAAAAAAGATTATCTTTACTCATAACCTCCCCTTAACTTCCTTAAAGGCTTAAACTTAAATTTGCAATAGAAGTTGAATTTTAATTAGTTAAGCCGTGCGAAAAATTATTCTTGCTGGTAACTGGAAAATGCACAAAAATCAGGCAGAATCCTTAGAGTTTGTGCAAGCATTTAAACCCGAGATCGACAATACCGACGAATCTAGAGAAATAGTTTTGTGCGCTCCTTTTACCTCTTTAACTGTAATGTCTAAAAATTTACATGGCGGTAGAATCAAGCTAGGAGCGCAAAATATTCATTGGGAAGACAAGGGAGCATATACTGGAGAAATCGCTGGCGGTATGCTTGCGGAAATTGGCGTAGATTATGTTATTGTCGGTCACAGCGAACGCCGTCAGTATTTTGGCGAGACGGACGAAACTGTAAACTTCAGACTTAAAGCAGCCCAACGTCATCATATTATCCCCATTCTTTGTGTTGGCGAAACGAAGCAACAAAGAGATGCGGGAGAAACGGAAAATGTAATTATCGATCAACTCAAGAAAGATTTGGTTGATGTCGATCGAGGCAATTTAGTCATTGCTTATGAACCCATTTGGGCAATTGGTACGGGCGATACTTGTGACGCTAACGAAGCTAATCGCGTTATCGGAATCATACGCCAGCAACTAGATAATAAAGATGTGACGATTCAGTACGGTGGTTCGGTTAAGCCGGATAATATTGATGAAATTATGGCACAACCAGAAATTGACGGCGCACTTGTAGGCGGTGCTAGTTTAGATCCCATCAGCTTCGCTCGCATTGTCAATTATCAATAGTCGATACTAAATAAGCAATTCTTAGGGTGCGCTCTAAACGCACCTTTTTTCATTTTTCTCTTTGTGTCTTGGTTCCAGTGCAGCCTTTGTGCCGGACGCAGGAGAATCCCTACCCGGCACGTGCACTGGCTTTTTGGTTCAACTTTTTTACCACTAAAATACAAAGACACTAAGGATTTTCAAGTCAGTCTCCCACGAGAAAATCTCACAACCAAGGATGAAAATGTGCTACTTTCGCAAATAGTACTCCAAATCGAGGTTGTGGTTCAGTAGTGCCCTAAAAAGCCTGAAAGTCAGTCTAATC
>JADEWQ010000158.1 GCA_015207585.1 Pleurocapsales cyanobacterium LEGE 06147
AAGCGGGGAAAAAGCCTACTGTCCAGATGTAAGACGCAGTAATAGAGGACGAAAGAAATCTACTACTGTGCTGTCTGCTGGGTAGGAAGCCTACGGTTACTCGCAAGAGAACCGCTAGGTACTTCACTGTATCTCGCCGCATCATTTTCTGCTTGTTGTAGTTCTACCGAAAGTTCTTCTAGTCTAATTCGGGCATTGTTTACCTGAATTTTAGCTCCGGCTAATTCCGACTCCAAAGCAGCCAATTCTGCCTGTTCTCGACTCACCACCGCCGCTTGCAGACGATCGTCTAGTTTGCCTAAAATTTGACCCTGACTGACGCGATCACCTACATCGACAGACAAATCAATCAATCTAGCTTCTATTTGAGAACGTACCGCTACTTCTCGAACGGGTTGAGTCGTACCTATATACTCTGTTGCTTCGGTCAAAGAATCCAGACGGGCGATCGCCACATCTACATTAGTAACTGATGAATTAGATAACTGTTCTGGTCGATCTTCAGCCGAATCGAGCGGTTGAGAAAAGAAACCGCATCCCGTAGTTGAAGCCAAAACCCAAATTGCCCCTATTAATCTAATCGCTCGCTCCTTGCGATAGCTCACTCTTTGTTCCCCTCAATTTCTTCTTTAGGGATAACATTATTTGTTTTTAGTTTGTGAGAAGTAATATTCCTTTGATTTTCTTGACGAAGCAACAATTGTGAACTAAAACCTTGGTGACAATTGTTTGGTTTTGCTCAATTAGCCAACTTTTCATCTAAATCCTAATTCATCCTCAACCTTCCAATAAGTTCATGAAACAAGTCAATCACTGGTTTAAGAAGCTAGCATTTGCTACAACACTGACTATTGCCTGGAGCGGTGGCACCATTACGGAAAACGTTCGCGCCAATACAGCCATAAATCTCAATTCAATTGAACCGATTGAAATTTATGTCCCACCTCCAGAAAATACAACTAGTGGTATTTGTTCTCCCTTTATCGAACCTGTCATTAACAACATCATCGCTCATCCCCCTTTCAATGGCAGTAAGTGGGGCATTCTCATTCAATCCCTTGATGGGACGACTCTCTACAGTCACAGTCCCGATTCCTATCTAATTCCCGCCTCGAACATGAAATTATTACTGACTGCGGCTGCTTTACAAAAGCTCGATCCTCAAGGTCAGATCCGCTCTAGGTCAATTAAGGAATGGATTATTTTTACTAATCTCAATAGTAACAATGACTATGCAGATATATTACTGAGATACCTCGGTGGTTCTCAATCGGTTCGACAAGCTTTAACCTCTTTGGGAGTCGATCCTAACGGTTATCGCATAGCAGATGGTTCGGGTTTGTCTCGTAGCAATTTAGTTACTCCCAGAGCAATTGTTTCTATTCTTAGAGCAATGTACTCGGCTAAAGGAAAAGATATTTTCTTGGCTTCTCTTCCTGTAGCAGGAACGAGCGGTACTCTCAAAAATCGCCTCCGTCAAACTATTGCCCAAGGTCACGTTTATGCCAAAACTGGAACCTTAAAAGGAGTGAGAGCTTTGTCTGGATATGTAGAGAATGCTCAATACGGAACGCTCGTTTTTAGCATCATTAGCAATCGAGGGCCGGATGGGTCCGATACTTTACTCGTCCAAGCAATTGATGAGATTGTTCTTCGCCTTGGTTCTCTTGTTTCTTGTAGTTAGTTAGATTGTTTTCTGCTCTTTTGTTAAGCATTGTAACAATAATGCCGTCATGCTGGCTTACCATCTTGACAGACCGAGATAAAGCAGATAAATTGACATAATATACCCGGGTAAATATTAAAGTTAGTGCTATGCAAAGCAAACACAAAGTTACCTTATACCTGCCACCGGAGTTACATAGAAAACTAAAAATAAGAGCAGCTATAGATATAGAGTCAATGTCGTCCTTGGTCGAGAAAGCAATCGCTTTTTATCTGCAATACCCGGAAAAGGTGGAAGAGGTGGAAGCCTCTGTAGCAGGAAAAACTCACCAAGTTCATATATGTCCCGAGTGTGATGCCGCGATGACGATGCGGGATGGGACTATGGTCTCCCTTAAAGAGCAGCCCAGTGTAATAGCGGAAGAATTACCGCTAGAGGTAAGAGGAGTAAAAACTCCAGACAATGCTCAGGGAGAAGAATTGGTTCCCTGTTAAAAGGGGATAAAGCCTCAACGAGGTACGTGGATCAACCGTAAGCAGCAGTAATATTAGGGTCGATGTTATGAAAGAAGAGCTAAATATTCTCGTACAAGCTCAATATCCGCTTATTTACCTCGTTACACCGGAAGAAGAACGAGCTGAACAAGCGATCGCCAAGATTGCTCAAGCAAATACCGAACATCGACGAGTATATGTCTGGACGGTTACCCATGGCATTGTAGAGTACGGTCAGCCTCGTCAGATAACTCAGCACAATACGGTCTCTCCTGAAGCAGCGATTGAGTGGATAGTACGTCAAAGAGAATCGGGAATTTATATATTTAAGGATTTACATCCCTTTATCGATGGGCCGGTAATTACCCGCTGGTTGCGAGATGCGATCGCTAGCTTTAAAGGGACAGAGAAAACCATTATTCTGATGTCTCCAGTACAGCAAGTGCCCATAGAATTAGAAAAGGAAGTAGTTGTTCTCGATTATCCATTCCCTAATTTATCCGAATTAAATCAAGTTCTCTCAACGCAATTACAAAAAGGTAAAAATCGTCGTCTCGATACAGAGGCACGAGAAAAATTGCTCAAGGCTGCATTGGGTTTGACTAGAGACGAAGCTGAAAAAGTTTATCGTAAAGCGCAAGTCAAAGCAGGTCGTCTTACCGAAACAGAAGTAGATATCGTTCTCTCAGAAAAGAAGCAATTAATTCGCCGAAATGGGATTCTCGAATATATAGAAGAAGACGAAACTATAGATTCCGTTGGTGGTCTTGAAGAACTCAAACGCTGGCTCAGACAACGGGCCAATGCCTTTACCGAAAGAGCAAGAGAATACGGTCTGCCTCAACCGAAAGGAATGCTGATTCTGGGGGTTCCAGGCTGTGGTAAGTCGCTAATTGCTAAAACTACCTCTCGCCTTTGGGGATTGCCCTTACTGCGCCTAGACATGGGAAGAGTATATGACGGTTCGACGGTCGGTCGTTCGGAAGCGAATCTGCGTAATGCGCTCAAAACAGCAGAATCTATTTCTCCCGTCATTCTCTTTATCGATGAGTTAGACAAAGCTTTTGCTGGCAGTGCGGGTTCCGGAGATTCTGATGGCGGTACTTCTAGCCGGATTTTTGGCTCGTTCTTAACCTGGATGCAGGAAAAAACATCCCCTGTGTTTGTTATGGCAACTGCTAATCGGGTAGAGAGGCTTCCTGGAGAATTTTTACGCAAAGGGCGGTTTGACGAAATCTTCTTTGTCGATCTAGCCAATACAGAAGAAAGGCAAGATATTTTTAGGATTCATCTTGGCAAGCGGCGTTCGGATATTAGTCGCTTCGATCTCGAACAATTAGCCAAGGTTTCAGAAGGTTTTTCCGGTGCAGAGATTGAGCAAGCCATCGTTGCTGCTATGTATGATGCCTTCGCTCAAGATAGGGAGTTTACGCAGCTGGATATTATTGCTGCAATCAAAGCAACCCTACCTCTGTCGCGGACAATGACTGAGCAGGTTACAGCCCTACGAGATTGGGCAAGACAGCGAGCACGACCTGCTTCAGCCTCCGTTGCTGAATATCAGCGACTGGAGTTCTAACGGGCTTTCTCCTGGCTGCTACTTACTGGCAGGAGTAAAGGCTAGCACTTGCTAGCAGTTTCTGACCAAATCCGTCTAACTAACCAACTAGGCGGTAATCGAAAAAGTTAAAGTTGTTGTTTACTTCTCTTCTACTGGAGGAAATCTTATGTCTCACTTTAGCACTCTGCGCACCAAAATCACTGATTCTGAAATTCTCAAAAACTCTCTTCGCGATCTCGGTATCACTGTAAAAACTGATGCTGACGTACGTGGCTATAACGGACAACGGGTTCGTGCTGACATCGTTGCTATGTTAGACGGTGAATATGACCTCGGCTGGTCTCAAAATAGCGATGGTACTTTCGATCTGATTGCCGATCTCTGGGGTGTAGCCAAAAAACACAATCAAACCGAATTGATTAACTCTATTAATCAAAAATATGCTGTTAACAAAACACTATCTGAAGTTAAGCAGCGCGGTTTACAGAACGCTAACGTTAAATTAGTTCTTCAATAATAAATATTTGAAGCGCGTTCCCAAGCATAGGGGTTGACTAAATAAAAGTCAGCCCTTTTTTGCTATTAGAGTAAGAGTACCTACCTCGATTTTTCCCCAATAATTTTTTTTGGATTAAGTACGTAACGACATTAATTTGACAACGGTGACAAATATAGCGGTAGTCAAAAAGATTAGGACATATTGAAAAGTCCAACTTCTGACTTCTGACTCGGTGACTCCCTTCGAGCATTGGGGAGGAGCGGGAAATGAGGGCAAGGGTAAAAATTAATTTCTCTCTAATTCCCAATCTCCCTATTTCCCTAATCTTCAACCCGACTCCTGCTGTAATTGGCAATCGACAAAATTTATGAAGATCTGCCAATTTGAATATTTCTTACTCTGACAGGAACGCAAGCATGGGTCATCTGGGCAATTTGAATTGGTTCTCCCTTGCCACACATATTCGTTCCGCACTGCATCAATTCAGACTGAGGCGCGATCACATCAACGCTATTCCAAAAATCAGTGGTCATGCTGTGATAGGTGATGTTTTTTAACATTCCGACTATTTTGCCTTTTTCGACTTTCCAGAAAGCATCGCCACCAAACTGGAAGTTACGTCGTTGTTGGTCGATCGAGTAACTGCCAATCCCATCGATTAAAATTCCGTCTTCGGTATCGGCAATCATCTCTGCTAAAGTTGCTGTATGGTTATCTGCCTCTTTACCGGGTTCTAAACCGAGATTGGGAATGCGTACCATCGGGATACTCGACCAACTATCAGCATAAGCACTACCATTACTGCTACCTCGCCCCAATCGATAAGCGGTTTCTCTGTCGGTAAGATAGTCCGTTAAAATACCGTCTTTTACTACATACCATTTTTGGGCGGCTACACCTTCATCATCATACGCCATAGTACTGCGTCCATAGGGTTGGGTGCGATCGGCGACAAAGTTAACCCAAGGGGCAGCATATTGCAGCTTGCCTAATTTATCGGTAGTAGCAAAGCTAGTTCCGGCAAAGTTGGCTTCATAGCCATAAACTCGATCTAGTTCGGTGGGATGTCCGACGGATTCATGAATAGTGAGAAAAAGGTTAGTTGGTTTTAAGATTAAAGTAGTGCGCCCGTCGATCTCGCTAGCAGGTGCATGAACTTTTTCAATTGCTTCTTCGGCAACTCGTTCGACGTTACCTAATAAATCGTCTTTGTTGATATGTTCGTAACCGATGTTGAGAGGCGGGCGTTCGTAGGTACGTTCTTGTGCATCCGAGTTAGCGATCGCCGTACACCCAAAACCTGGATAGCTTCGGTAAAAAGTTTGTTCGATTAGAGAACCTTCAGTAGAAGCAAAGGTTTTTTCTTCCTTGGTAAAACGTAAGAAAGAATAGGCTTTTTTGATGCCGCGATCGCCATGGGCTAATAACCTATCGTTAATGCCGAGTAACAATTCTGCTTTCTCAGCGATAGGGATCTCAAAAGGGTCTATCTCAATGGGAGTAAGATAACTATCCCGATAAGCTTCTACGGGAACTAATCTGACTGGTTCTTGTTGCGTCAGATGGCTACCTTTTGCTATTTCTACGGCTAGGGTAACCATTCTCCCAATTTCTTCTGGAGTTTTGCGATCAGAAGCAGCAAACCCCCACGCGCCATTAAGAAGTACTCGCACCCCAAAACCCGAACTAACATTATCGGAGAGGTTATTGAGAGAGCGATCGCGGGCGGTTAAATTTTGATGGCGATAAGTACAGATGCGGATATCACCATATTCACAACCAGCTTGACGGATAAGGGCGATCGCCAGAGTAGCTAGTTCTTTGGCTGTCATGCGTGCAGGGGCTTGTACCATAATTAATTTTAAATTTGGGAATAGGTAGTTGGCTTAAAGAGATATTAGGTGATAGTTAATTGATAATTGTAGGACTACGCAGTTTGCCGTGAACTAAAGTTCCGGCTCAAAGCTCAAACCCATTGAAATGGATTAGCTTAACTAATATTTCTGATTTCCTGGTGGCTATGGGTAAGTCCTAAATTGATACCTGGTGACTGGTGACTGATATTATTCTGCTGCCATCATCCTAATAATATCTCCCTGGGTAATAATACCGATAAGATGTCCTTCTCGGTCAACTACTGGTAGGCGGCGAATTTTCTTTTCGTGCATTAGATGGGCAGCTTCTTTGACAAGGCGATCGCTTTTAATGACAATTGGTTTATCGCTCATCACTTCAGCTACTGTTTGTCCCAAAGCTTTGTGAATTTCTTTTTCGTAACGAGCAGGATTTTGCAGATAAATTACACTATCAAGAAACATAATGTAGGGCGGTGGATCTATACCTGTTTCTTGCCACATTAAATCTGTTTCTGAAATGACTCCTACTACTTTCCCCGCCTCATTCACTACGGGTAATCCGCTGATTTTTTTTTCTGCCAGGATTTTAATTGCTTCTGGTAATGATGTCTGGGGGTTTACCGTTACGGGATTGGGAGTCATGACATCGGCAACAGTTTTGGTCATGCTGAGTTTAGCCTATGTAATCGATATTCTTTCTTGAGTCAATTGTAGTTCAAAGGGAACAGCGGGGCTTACAAGCTGCCGAATTTACTTCGGCAGACAGTCCCTTGGGAACAGGGAACAGTATTTACTTCTGACTCCTTCTTTTGTAATTTTGATTCTAGCAAGCCGTTATTTGATTAAATAACTGGTCCAAGTAGATTTAGTGCGATCTCGTTCCAGCAGTCGCCAGGTGTTATCCTCTTCTTGACGTTGTAAGTAAATATCGAAAGAATTATTGACTTGCTTTACTTGACGATGGGGGAATTTCAGTCTCAGGTTATATTTTCCTTCAAGATGATAGGTGGGTAACTTGTCAATAAAAAGGGGTTTGGTCTTTTGAACCTGAATTTTACTAATTTCTATTTCCGGTAAGGAGGCGTTTAATTGTTGGGCAAGATTTTGTTCTGTCTGTTGCCATCGAACAGCGAGGGCTTTTTGTACTATCTCTACTTCAGGGGCAAATTCTTTGGCTGGAGTAGGATGAGTGCAACTACTAAGTAAAAAGAGTGCAATTGTTAAACAACAAACTTTGAACCATAAAAATTTATTTGTCTGCTTATTTACGGTCAGCTTAGCCACCTTTTAAACTCAAGATAAACTCTTTATTGTATTTTGTTTCCTTTTTAAGATTAGTATATTTATCTACTATTTTTAGATATGCCAATAAGCTTAATTCAGTTTTTTTACGGTTATTTTCTTTAGCCGTTACTCGATCCCTGCTAGTCTAGTCAGATGCTCAAAAATATTAAAGCGTTGGAGCCTTTTAACTTCTGGCTCAACGCTCTTACTACTGCTTTACTATATTTAGGGTCTTTATATTGGCTGACCCCATTTGTATCTATATATAGAATCTCAGAAATTTTATTAAAATTTAAATTTCATAATAATTTCTTTATATTTCCATTTCTTGTGATTCTTCACTTTTTGTAAAGTTGTGTTGCGTAACGGCGAGGGATATCCCCAGCATTTGAGACAACCAAACTTCAAAGTTACGAATGGGATAGGAACGGGTAGCGATCGCGGGATCGACCATCGGTTCGACTAGAATGGTAAACATACCGAGGCGATTACCCGCTAGCACATCAGTAAATAAGCGATCGCCTACCATCGCTACTTGTTCTATGGGTAAGTTCATCGCCATTGCTGCTTGCTTGAGTTTGCGCCGAGAAGGTTTTTTCGCTCCCACAATGTAAGGTAAATGAAGGGACTTAGCGATACCACCAATCCGATTTTGGCTTAGATTATTGCTAACTAACCAAATATCAACTACTTTTCTAGTTTCTGCTACCCACTGTTTCAGCGCGGGGGAAGCTTCTTTTTCTCTAAAAGGAACTAAAGTTTCATCTACGTCTAAAATCAAGCCCTTGAGCTGATATTTTTGCAAAATATCGGGAGTTAAATGAATTATCGTATCTCCAAGAATTAAATCGGGCTGTAATAAAACTGTTTTAGTCATATTAGCTAATTGGTAATTGGTAATTGAGAATTGATAATTATTATTAACTTCTGCCCTCTGCCTTCTGCCCTCTGCCTCTTGCCTTTTAACTCCAAACTCCAAACTCCTAACTTTTATTTTCTTGCTTGAATCACTTGTAAACTACCGCCAGCATATAAATTATGCCTTAATACTTCAAACCCTATCTCTGTTAATTGTTGGCTCAAGTTTGTCTTTAGTAATTGCCAAGCTGTCTCCGTTTCAAACAACCACATAAATGTGGCTAAAGGTGGCCAAAATAACCAATTAGTTGGTTGATGAAAGTCAACTAAGGTAAATACTCCTCCTGGCTTTAATACTCGATACACTTCCCGCAAAATTTGACTCAACTCTTGAGGAGTCATCTCGTGTAAAGCAACACTGGTATGAACTAAGTCAAACCGATTATCCTCCAAAGGCATATTTTGAGCCGCTCCTTCAACATAGTTTGCCTGGGGAACATTCCTGGCTGCTCTAGCTAAAGCTACCGGTGAGATATCCAAACCCGTAACGCGATCGCTAGATTGAACTAAAATTTTAGTTGTTTGTCCCGCCCCACAACAGAGGTCTAAAACTTCTGTATTTTTTTCAATCTTTAAACCCTCTAAAGCTAGGGTACGAAATCGTCGTTCGCCCCCAACGCTAAGAGCAGCCAGACGGGAAATAGTATCGTAAAGCCACTGATACTGATAACTTAATGGTCTTAAAAATGTTGCCAATTATTAACCTCCTTATTAAGTTGTGTATACTCTGACAAGAGAAAAACTATTAAAAGTTATATTGTTAAAATTAGTAAAGAAACTGAAAATTTTTAGTAAGCTGTTAAAATTATGGGTCGTGTTGGGGTTTTATTACTTAATTTAGGCGGACCCGATACTATCGAGGATGTCCGTCCTTTTTTATATAATCTATTTTCCGATCCCGAAATTATTCGCCTGCGCCTTAAACCGTTACAACAGCCTTTAGCATGGCTGATCTCCACTCTTAGAGCTAAAAAATCTCAAGAAAATTATCGGCAGATTGGTGGTGGTTCTCCACTGCGAAAGATTACAGAAGCTCAGGGACAAGCCCTAGAAGCTAAGTTAGCGCAATTAGGTCAAAGTGCCAAAGTTTATGTTGGAATGCGCTACTGGCATCCGTTTACAGAAGAAGCGATCGCTAAAATCAAAAAAGACCGTATAGAAAAACTAGTTATCTTACCTCTCTATCCTCAATTTTCCATCAGCACTAGTGGATCTAGTTTTCGCGTGTTAGAAGAGATGTGGGCAACCGACCCTACTTTAAAGAAAATTAATTATACTCTCATTCCTTCTTGGTACGAGCATCCTGGCTATCTTCAAACCATGGCAGATTTAATTGCTCGCGAACTAGACAAATTCGAGCATCCAGACCAAGTTCATCTCTTTTTCAGTGCTCACGGAGTTCCGCTCAGTTATGTCGAAGAAGCGGGAGATCCCTATCAACGAGAAATAGAAGAATGCACTCACTCAATCGTAGAAACTCTCAAGCGACCGAATCAATATACTTTAGCCTATCAAAGTAAAGTAGGTCCGGTAGAATGGCTCAAACCCTATACAGAAGATGCTCTAAAAGAATTAGGAGCAAAAGGGATTACAGACTTATTGGTCGTTCCCATTAGTTTCGTCTCCGAACATATAGAAACTTTACAAGAGATTGATATCGAATATAGGGAAGTAGCCGAAGAAGCTGGTATTACAAATTTTCAGCGCGTCCCTGCTTTAAATACTCATGCTGGATTTATCGAGTCTTTAGCTCAGTTAGTCATTGGTTCTCTAGACTCTACACCTCGCACTTTTGCTGAGGTAATTCATCCTAAAAAGAATATGAAGATGTATCCTCAGGAAAGATGGCAATGGGGTATGACTACTGCCGCTGAAGTATGGAATGGTCGTCTGGCAATGCTGGGATTTATCGCTTTGCTATTGGAGTTAATTAGTGGCAACGGTCCTTTGCACTTGGTCGGTTTGTTATAAAGGGAAAAGTAAGCAAAATAGAGGTGAAAGGCAAAAAATTGACTGCCTATTTTTTCCTTTTAACTCTTTCCCGAAGAACTTTGTTTCGTTGCCAAATACCAATCTCTCCATACCCGAGAACTGCGAATGGCAAGCCACAGTAGCAGTAAAGCAATCAATCCTCCTTCTAGAGGTGAAGTGAAAGCAAAAAAGACGAGAAAAAAGCAGAGAATATCTTCAATTAATACTACCCAAGTAGGAATGCCGCGCAGGCGAAAAAACCATCCTGCTTGTACTAAGGTTAAAACAAGAGCAAACAGTCCCCCAATCGAACCAATTAGCCAAATAGGAATCTCCTCTAAGCCAGCAATTTTGGCTATCGAGATGGCAATTACAGCACCGACTAAGGGACTGAATAATAATTGAACTACTTGTAAAACTCTCTGTCCGAGTAATTGTTTAGAGCCAAATAGCTCGAATAGCGACCAACTGATTAAAATAGCGAGAACAATTCGCGGATCTAAGTAAGCCAGAAGGGGAATATTGAATCCAGAATCTTCATAGTAAAATAAACTTAGCACGAGCAAGGGTAAAGCAAGTCTCATTCCCGCCGCAGCAGAAGCAGATAATACTGCCAAAATCACTGTCAGCATAAAAGTTAACGCCTGAGAGGAAATTAAGGTAAAAGTGTTTTTTGAAAATAACCAAAAAAATTATTTTTGCCTGTGATTGGGGTAGTAGTCCGATTGATAATACTCGCGATTTGACTGTATTGAAATGAATTGCGACCCTTAAGATTACCGTATCGCCTACCAAAAATATTGGCGTTGCTGATTGATTGTATGACGCAGAGAGGTGGAGACAAAGGGAAAATAAGTAAGTCTGGGGCAATCAACCAAACTATATTACATTACGTAACATAAACACGTTTGAAATCTTTACCAATGACAAATGACAAAAATATAAAGTTTGTTATCTGAAATTATTTATTATTGTAAATAAATCTAAGTTTTGCAATAAATTACCGATTAGAAAATGCTTGACTTTCTCAATCCTCTCCTCGGTCGTCATCCAGAACGAATGAAAGCCCATGTAGAAATTTACACTTGGCAAACTTGTCCCTTTTGTATTCGGGCAAAAATGTTGTTGTGGTGGAAAGGTATCAAATTTACCGAATATAAAATAGATGGCGATGAAACAGCTAGACAAAAAATGGCAGAACGAGCTAATGGCAGAAGAACGGTTCCTCAGATTTTTATCAATAACGAACACGTGGGAGGTTGTGATGACCTCTACGAACTAGATGCCAAACGACAACTCGATCCTCTATTAGTTCAGCCAGCTAATTAATGCTCTTTAATCCGCAAGCAATGACGCGATCGCTACCTCCTCTAGACCATACAACTTACTCGATCCATCGACACTGGATGAATCGTGCTATAGAACTGGCTAGAGTAGCAAGAGAAGGGGGAGATGTACCAGTGGGTGCGGTTATAGTTGACGAACAGGGGAGTTTGCTTGCTCAAGCAGGTAATCGTAAAGAAAGAGAGCAAGACGCTACTGCTCACGCTGAAATGCTTGTTTTGCGTGCTGCCAGTAGAGTCAGACAAAGTTGGCGTTTGAACGATTGTACTCTTTACGTTACTTTAGAGCCTTGTCCGATGTGTGCCGGGGCGATCGTTCAAGCGAGAATTGGCTTGCTCGTCTACGGTATCGACGATCCGAAAACAGGTGCCATTCGTACAGTTGCTAATCTTCCCGACAGTGCTTGTTCCAATCATCGCTTAGAAGTTATCGCTGGCATTAGAGAGTCTGAGTGTCGGCGACAGTTACAGTCATGGTTTTCTCGCCAAAGAACAGCAAACGAGTCAGGGCATCTGTAGTAAATCTAAATCTTCTGTTTTCGTTACCTTATCGCGATCGCTTCTCTGAATGTTCCAACTACTCTGGCTAATAAAATTGCTTGAGTTGAATGATTCCCGGGCAAGTTATTATCTTAATTGGTGGGGATGGCTTCGACTTTGCCTGTTTGACTACAAGTTACTCGCAGAACCGCATCTGCTGTCTCCATTCCCATCTTGGCAGCTATTTCCGGACAGGGTTTATTGGCATGATAGTTCGGAGTGGCTGTTTTTACCTCCTGCTCTTCTACACTGAGGTTCAAACGTCCGTAGCGCAAAACGGCAGACATCCAAACCAACTCTTTCATAAATCGTCCAAAGCGTCGAAGATAAGCTTCTTTTTCTGACTCGGCGATTTTGCCTGACTCGTCAAACAGTTTGTTGACATTACCAAAGTTGAGATCGTAAAAGGTGGTAATTAACCCCAATTCGCGCATCACGGGTAGTAAACTTTGAATCACTCGCGTTCCGCCAAATGGACTCGCAGAAACACCGCAAATCCCGACAGCTTTATGAATATATTCTTCGAGATTAGTATCGAGAACGTGCTTGAGCCAACCGGGAAAGCTGTGATTGTACTCTGGAACGACAAGAATTAAACCATCTGCCCGTTCGCAGGTAGCGGAAAACTGAGGATCTTTAATCTCTTGTCCGGCATCATCAATGGGAAAGTGAAGCTGGCGAATGTCGATAAGTTCGGTTTCCACTCCATTCCACTGAGTCACTTGTTCGACCATAAAATGGGCGACAGGTTCGCTCATTCGACCTTGGCGAGTTGTGCCGAGAATAACTGGAATAAAAAGGTTTGTCATAAATTTTTGTTTTTTGCTAACGGCTAGTTCTTCTGTTTCTTTTGTTACATCAAACTCATGCAAGTCTCAAAATTGCTGAATCTTATCTTGCTCTCAATCCTAATTCAACCATTCAGTCGCTCGAAATTGGACTAATAAATTGGTCATGGTATTGCATTGTGAATTGCAACCTCAGGTGAAGTACCTAGCGGTTCTCTTGCGAGTAACCGTAGGCTTCCTACCCAGCAGACAGCACAGTAGTAGATTTCTTTCGTCCTCTATTACTGCGTCTTACGTCTGGACAGTAGGCTTTTTCCCCGCT
>JADEWQ010000159.1 GCA_015207585.1 Pleurocapsales cyanobacterium LEGE 06147
AGCGGGGAAAAAGCCTACTGTCCAGACGTAAGACGCAGTAATAGAGGACGAAAGAAATCTACTACTGTGCTGTCTGCTGGGTAGGAAGCCTACGGTTACTCGCAAGAGAACCGCTAGGTACTTCACAAATATCACCAGGACTATTTGTAGTGCGTAAGGCATTACTCGCTGATGATCGAGAAGTAAATTTCTTAGTTAACAATGCGACAAATATTCTTCTAGAAAACTCGATTGTCCATGGCGTTAATGGCAATGATTCTGTCCAATTCGTCCCAAATAAATCACGCACCTTCAGTGACAAACTGGGCGAGATCCTTGGTGAAAATGATGGTCAAAAAATTCCTATTGTCCTTGGAAAAACTCAGTTTCGCAATAATCTGATTGTTGCTGGTAATAGGGAACAGGCTCTGATTGTCCCAAAAACTGGAGAGCCTAAAATTTACCGCAATTTTCTCGAACGAGATTACTCTGGCTTGAATAACATCTATTGGTCTCCCCAAAACAATGTTTTCGGTATAGGGTTTCAGAAAACCTCAATGACCGATCTTAAAGGCTGGACTGACGTGACGGGAGAAGTTAATTATCGGTGGATAGATCCTCAGTTTGTAGATCCAAATAATTACGATTTCCGTTTGAAGAAAAATAGTCCTCTCAAAAGCCGAGAGTCTAGTTTACCCACTCGAAACCTAAATGATTCAAAGGTTCGGGAACTAAAAAATTATTTAGTTTGGATAAATACTTTGGTCGATCGCGAATCAGGGGTTGACTAATTTTGTATGTTTTTAATAGTAACGATCGCAGTTAAGGAAAACTCTCATATTTGTTTTGAAGAAAACGGAATGGGTTGTTTAATGTTCAGAGTTTATCTTGTCTAGAAAGAAAATACGCAATAGTATTGATAGCTGAATGGGGGAATACTACTGCTAAATTTATGCCCAAAGCTTACATCATTGGACTGGGAAGATCGGGAATTGCGGCTGCAAAACTATTGAAAAGCAATAGTTGGGATGTAACTTTAAGCGATTCTGCTACAGAAGAAAAATTAGCTTTTCGTTCTGATGCCAGAAAGCTACAAAAATTGCGACAACAGCTAGAGACAGAAGGTATTAGGATTAAACTAGGTTCTACGCCAACTCTTAAGCCAGAGAATTTACCCGATTTGCTCGTTACCAGTCCGGGCGTTCCCTGGGATATTCCGCTATTAGTAGAAGCCAGAAATCGCGGGATCGAAACCATAGGTGAGATAGAACTAGCATGGCGTTATCTCAATTCCGTTCCCTGGGTAGGTATTACAGGAACTAACGGCAAAACTACGACAACTGCATTAATCGCCGCTATTTTCCAAGCTGCTGGCTTAAATGCTCCTGCCTGTGGCAATATTGGTTATGCTGCTTGTGAGTTAGCTTTGCAAGAAAAAGCAAGACCAGAGAATCAATTTTTTGATTGGATAATTGCAGAGTTAAGTAGCTATCAAATTGAGTCGTCCTACGAACTAGCACCAAAGATTGGTATCTGGACTACTTTTACTCCCGATCATCTCAGTCGTCATAAAACTTTAGAAAACTACTACGCAATTAAAGCTTCTCTCCTGCGTCGCTCTCGGCAACAAGTATTTAATGGAGACGATCCTTATTTACACAAACTGGGACTCGAACAATGGGGTAATGCTTATTGGACCAGTATTAGGGGAAAAGCTCGTCTGATCTGCGATCCAGCTAAAGGTGTTTATATCGAGGATGCTTGGGTAGTAGCTTTTGGTGAATTAATTCTGCCCCTATCTTTATTTAAAATGGCTGGACGACACAATCAGCAAAATTTGTTGATGGCAGTAGCAGCAGCTAAGTTAGCAGGAATAGATAAAGGAGCGATCGCCCAAGCAATTGCCGCTTTTCCTGGCGTACCCCATCGTCTCGAATATGTACGCACTTATAAAGGAGTTGATTTTATCAACGATAGCAAGGCAACTAATTACGATGCGGCAGAAGTAGGTTTGGCTTCTGTCAATGCCCCTGTAATTTTAATTGCTGGTGGCGAAGCTAAAGAGGGAGATGACACTGGTTGGATCGAGAAAATTAGGGCGAAAGCGGCGATGGTATTATTAATTGGCGAGGCTGCACCTACTTTTGCTCGACGCTTACAAGAATGCGGCTATAGCTCTTATGAAATCGTAGAAACGATGGAAAATGCCGTTGTGAGAGGAGCCGATCTAGCCAAGGAAAACAATGCTGCAGTAGTTTTGCTATCTCCTGCTTGTGCCAGTTTTGACCAATATCAAAGTTTTGAACACAGAGGTGATCGCTTTCGGCAACTGTGCCAAGAACTTTAATAGAGAAAACACGAAGACCCGGAGACACGGAAATTTTTTATGATTACTAAATAGAAAGAAGAAAAAATGAGTAAACAAGTTGCTTTGTTAGGATTGGGCGTGATGGGCGGCCCGATGGCTGCTAATCTGGCAAAAAAAGGTTATCCAGTCAAAGCTTGGAATCGTACCAGCGATCGCCCTGGCATCAAAATTGCTGCAGATGGTGGTGCTACAGTAGTTTCTTCTCTCAAAGAAGCTGTAGCAACAGCCAATATTATTTTTACTTGTGTCGGTGACGTTCCCGATGTAGAAGAAGTATTGCTGGGAGATAAAGGAGTGGTGCAATATGCTCTACCAGGTTCTCTCGTCGTCGATATGAGTACGATTGGCAGTGATGCCGCTAAAAAAATAGCCACTCAATTAAATAAACATCAACTGCGCTTTCTCGATGCACCTATTTCGGGCGGAGATATTGGTGCAATTAATGGTACTCTAACCATTATGGTAGGAGGCGAGCCTGAAGACTTTGAAGAATGCAAACCTCTATTTGAGGCGATAGGGAAAAATATTCGCTTGTGCGGTCCTATTGGCAGCGGACAAGCAGTTAAAATGTGCAATCAAGCTCTCTGTGCTATCTATATGGTCGCTCTTTGTGAAGCGATGACTATGGCAGAAGCACAAGGAATCGATCCCAATCTAGTAGTTGAAGTTTGTAGTACGGGTGCGGCTGGTTCTTGGGCATTAGCTAACTTGGGTCCAAAAATAATTCAATCTAATTACGACCCTGGCTTTATGATTAAGCATATCGTCAAAGATTTACGATTGGCAAAGGAAACAATTGAATCTTCAGGACAAAATCTTCCTGGTGTAGAGTTAGCCGATCGCCTGTTTAAAATCGTACAGCAACTCGATGATGGTAAGGGTGGAGAACAAGGAACTCAAGCCATGATCCGCGCTTATTCAGTGAACAGTCACCAGTCAACAGTGAGCAATAATTAAGTTTTAGGTTAAATAATAATCTACCTAACCCCTAATACCTTTTTAAGCCAATTACCATTTATTTTGACCAATGACAAATGACAAAGAACGATATCAAAAAAAGATGCAAAGACGCAAAGAAGTTCAAAAACAGCGTCTGGCAGAACGAGACCGAGAAAAGGGCTTAATTATCGTTCACACTGGTAATGGGAAAGGTAAAACTACTGCCGCCTTGGGTATGGTAATGCGTTCTCTCGGTCATGGCTATAAAGTAGCAATCGTGCAATTTATTAAAGGTGCTTGGGAACCAGCCGAAAAAGCAGTTTTGAGTAAATGGGAAGGACAACTAGTTTTCTACGCTATGGGAGAGGGTTTTACCTGGGAAACTCAAGACCGAGAACGAGATATGCAAAAAGCGATCGCTGCGTGGGCAAAAGGGTTGGAATACATTTGTAATCCGGATTACAAGTTGGTTCTGCTCGACGAAATTAATGTTGCTCTTAAACTAGGTTATCTCGATGTCGCGCGAGTTTTAACCGGACTAGAGGAAAAACCAGTCGATTCTCACGTCATCCTTACTGGTAGAGGCGCACCTGCCGAACTAATTGACATAGCGGATTTGGTCACTGAAATGACTTTAATTAAGCATCCCTTTCGCGACCAAGGAGTAAAAGCACAACCAGGAATCGAATTTTAAGCATTCTTGTCAGTAGGTAGTATGAGTTAGGATAAGCTATAAGCCAGTGTAATCTATTAAATTCGCTCTTTTTTGATTTTCTTGACTTTATCTATAAAGATGGGCAGTCGAGAAAACAAGAGCTATAATATTTTCGGGGTGGATAGTCTCTAATGTCTAATCAACCTTGTCACAATTATTAGCGAGAGGCGCAAAAATTTCACCCCTTTCTTAAATAGGCGACAAGCTAGTATTGCTTCGCGAAATTCAAAAAACTTATAAAGTTAAAGTTTTTTAGAAATTTTGGCTAGTTTATCTTTGCTAAAGATGATTTATTTATAGCTATCAATTATAAAAAGAAAAAGGTAAAAAAAAGAATAGACGGGGACAATTTATTTTTTTCTTATATATCTATTAATTTTTAATTTACAGCAGTTTTGGGGAGTTTGTCCCTAATCCTCCAGAATTAGAGAATTTAGAGGCTTACAGGATTTGTATAGTCCATGCATTTGAAAATGGCTGTAAACTCCCACTTGTCAGGTGGGAGTTACTCATTCTAGAAGAGCTTAGTAGCTTAGTCTATCAGCAGGGTTATACACGTCGATGGTAGGATTGCTTCTAATTTGAACTGTCGGACTACCATCATTAGTGTCTTCTCCTTCAAAACGATGACGGACTACCCGGTTTTGGTTCACTCTACTAGTACCTCCTTGATTACCTTGTACTCCTGTAGTTACGCTTGCGTTGCCCCGACACGAACCGCGACTTTGCATCTCTACATCATTAACTCGTTCCGTTGGTTCTCGGGAACCGCTGATATTGTATTGAACCGAAATATCAGCTTGTACGCATTGAGCAGTAGCAGAGTCAGCCAGCCAAGTCCCAACACCGAGAAAACTTAGACAAGACAAGCACCCTAGCGTTTTTTTCTTTAACCCCATAAGTAACCTTCTTCCCTCAAACACAAACTAACGACAGCTATGAGTAGAAACACTATGGTGAACTACTCTTTGACCCGATTGCGTTGTTTGTGTCGTTTTTTGATAGGTACTGTTGTTGCTATTGCGACAGCTAACGCTCCAAGGAGTTCTGAAAGAGCGAAAAGGGCGCCATCGCCATGTAGAACGATTATGGGGAGGAAGTTCAACTTGAGTCTGTCCCGAATTGACAGAGATGCTACCATCTCGATAAGTGCTCACCCTGACATTCCCCGTTTGCACATCGATCTCTTTAGCGATCGCTGCTACGGGCAATAAAAAAGCCAATGTTGCTAACAGTACAGTTAGCTGTTTTCCTTTCATTATTTGAATCCTCAACTCGATGGAAGAAAGAAGGAGTGCGCGCTTTTATCTCCTTCTTTCTTTGTTAATTCAGCGCAAACATATGAGAGATTAAGGAAATGGGAATATATTTATTATTTGTTTTTCTTTCCCCATTCCTCAAATTTAATAGCGACTGCGGCGATTATGAATGGTATTTTGCTGTTGGGCGTCTTGGACGCAAGTATTATATTCGCCAAATTGATCGCAGTATTGTTGACTTCTTTGTACTATTCCCGTGTTATGGTTCTCGTAATAACCGTATCTGTCTCGATAATCGCTAGACTGACGATTTTGTTGACGAGAATGCTGTACGGAAACATTACCTTTGCCTGTATTGTAAGACTCTTGTACCGTTTCTTGGATGACAGCGTTGTCTGCCTTTACTGGTAGAGAACTAAATCCAATCGTAGAAATTGCCAGTAAACCGAAGATTACTTTATTTGTCTTAGGAGTAAAAATTTTATGCATAAGCGTGAATAGTCTCCTATATCAACCTTGTCTAGACTTTAGACGCTTCCTCACAGCCATTGTTCCACTCGTTTAAAAAATCTAGGAATGTATACGGAGAAATGCTTTCTAGGTGAAGCGTTGGAGAAAGGTTTGATAACTCTTTTAAGTCAAATCAAACAAGGATTGAGTCAAATTAAATAGAGGTACTAGTACTTTCAGACAGTTTTGCCTCTAAATCCTCAATTCGTGCTTTTAAAGGAGCTATCATCTCGGCGACTTCTGCTTCCGAATATTTAATTGGAATATGTTGGGAACAATTCCAGTCAAAAGCTTCAACTTTAATCAGAATAGCTCGTTCAATTTCTGCATGATAGCTTGGTTTTACCAATCGTTCCAGTAACTGAAGGTCATTATCCACCACTTCAGCGCGGCCCCAAATCTTTAATCGTCGACGGCGAGCATAATCCATCAGAAACAAGAAGACGCGATCGTTATCCAATAAATTGCCAACGCTGATATATTGCAGATTGCCTTTGAAATCAGCAAACCCTAAGGTTTTTTCGTTGAGAACTTTTAAGAAATCTTTTGGTCCTCCTCGAAACTGAATATAAGGCCAACCATTATTGCTCACCGTTCCCATATAGAAACTGTCCCGTGCTTTGATAAACTCAATTTCTTTTTTTGTCAGGATGTCTTCGGTCACTCCTTTTTGGACAATGTTTTCATAAATTTCGCGGGAACCATAGCGAGTTTGAACAGCTTTTACCTTTGGGGTAAAAGCAATTTGAGTAAATTGTCGAGTCATAAATATACTCCGTAGCGTTTTTATTTTCCCAGCCAGAATCAGCAGTTAACGGCCGTTTCGACTTTAGATTTAATTGACAGCAACAGCAGTAGTGACTTCTATTCCAGGCATCCCGACAAAACCAGGTAGTTTCCTGATGCGTTCTATCCAGGCGCAAATATAAGGATAGTTTGCTAAAGAAAGCCTGCCATCAGGAGCAAGAACTACATAAGGAAAAGCTGCTATATCCGCAATAGTAGGATGTCCCAACTCCAGCCATTCTCGGTTGGTAAGATGTTGCTCTAGTTGCTGGAGAATAAAGATAGATTTTTGCATCGCTACCTCAATATCGACACTTTTGTCATTAAAAAGGTAAAACAATCTTGCTGCTTCTAAACCTTGACGAATTTCACCTGTTGTAACTGATAACCAACGAATGACGCGACTTTCTGCTTCTGGATCTTTAGGTAGCCATCGATCGTTACCGTAGCGGCGGGCTAGGTATACTAGGATTGCCTGAGCATCTGGAATAGCAATATCGCCATCAATCAAAACAGGTACTTGTCCGAAAGGATTGAGCTTAAGATATTCAGGAGATTTATGTTCGCCTTTCCTTAAATCAACCGATAGGTATTGGTAGTCAATTTCTAGCAGAGATAATAACAATTGAGCTTTATAGCTATTACCGGATACTTCGTGACCGTAGAGTTTAATCATTTTGTTATTAAACCGAACGTTAGTTCAAAGCTAACTCCTACTATACAGAACGTTCGGTTTAAAATCAACCTCTTAATTTTGGCAAAATACACTAATATTGGGAGTTCTCAACGATTTATACCAAACATTCGGTATAATCAATAATAGCAATAGTTGCCAGGATGACTGATGTCTAAGGAAAAAACCATTGCCAAACTAATTCCCGTATTTCGGCAGCATGGATATGAAGGAGCGACGATATCGCGCTTGTCTCAAGCAACTGGTTTAGGTAAAGCCAGTCTCTATTATTATTTTCCCGACGGGAAAGAAGGAATGGCTGCGGCTGTCTTAGAATACATCAATAATTGGTTTACCAATGAAATTTTTCAATCTTTACGAGGAACTAACGATCCTGCCGAAAAAATTCGGAAGATGAGTAAAAGTTTGGATGAGTTTTACCGTAGTGGTCAAGATGCTTGTTTTCTCTCAGTAATGTCTGTCGGCGAAGCTAACAATCTATTTCATAATCAAATAGAGCAGGCTCTCAAGGTTTGGATTGACTCTCTCACTCAGGTTTTGCAAGAAGCGGGAATCGAACCCGATCGAGCACGGCAGCGCTCGGAAAATGCAATTATGCAAATTCAAGGAGCTTTAGTTTTGGCAAGAGTTTTGAATGATACTAAGCCTTTCGAGCGAGTAATCAAATCTCTACCAGAAATGTTGTTGGGAGGGATTTAGGAGTTGATTTGCCGATAATAATTTAGGCAAGTATCGAGCATGCGTCGATCGTTGTCGCTAATCGTCGTAAGTAGCTGATATCCTTCCAAGGTTGGAGAAAGAGAAAGCCGATCTTCTGAGACGACAGTTGCTAATTCCCGAACAGCGATCGCATAAGGATAAACTTTCTCGTTGTAAGGGTCAACAATAGCTAGATTTATTTGTCGCCCTTCAAAAGTAGCAGAAAAACAATTAAATTCCGAACGAGGAAAATAAATAGCACCGATCGCCCGATTGCCTCGTACTTGCATCACTAGATATTCTTGACCGATTTGTTCTGGCTGCTTAGAGCGACCATAAAGATAGGTGCCATCTACAATAGAAATTTTACTGTTAACTATCTGAGCGCTCGCATTTTCTTGGTTGGCATCTTTTTGTAATGGTAATTGTCCTTTTGCTGGTGATAAAGCAGAGAAGGAAAGAGGTAGAATTAAAATCCATCCCCAAACAAAAATTAATTTAAAATTGCGTATTACTAGTCCTGGCTCATAGTTAAACATCCCCATCTGTTGTTCATTACATTGCTAGACCCTCCTACTTACAGTCTACTGGGATGTAGATTAGGGGTGGTGCGATCGCAACATCAGATTTCTTGCATAAGTCTCCAAAACCCTAGTTAAGTGAAGTCAAAAGTAGGGACGTTCCAGGTCACGTCCGTACAAAAGTCAAAAAACAAAAGCTATTAATTGGAATGATCGTCAAACCCCCGTTAAACTGCGTAGCAGTTAACGGATTACAAAACAGTTATCAGTCGCCAGTTAACAATTGATAACTGACCCCCTTCAGACATTGGGGAGAGTGGGAAATAGGGGCTTAGGGTAATTGGGACTACGGGACTGTCTAGGACTTGGGGACTTCTAGGACTAGGGACTTGGGGAATTGGGGACGAGGGGAGGGTTTATCAACACTGCCCCCAGTCTCCCTAATCTTCCCCGACTCCTGACTGACTAGGTAATTACAGTAGGTGCATCTCTATCGGTAAACTGGCGAATTTGAGCTATTTCTTCTGCCAAGTTAATTAAAGGTTTTAATGCTTCCTGAGTATCCACATCGTGTTTACTAGCATCGGATTCGTAACTTTCAAGATATACCCTCAAAGTTGCACCTTTAGTACCCGTACCGGAAAGACGATAAACGATCCGCGAACCATCTGTAAAACCGATGCGAATACCTTGTTTTTGACTAATGCTACCGTCAACGGGATCGGTATAGCTAAAGTCATCGGCATAATCTACTTGGGAGAAACCGAATTGCTTATTCTTGATTTCCCCTAACCTATCGCGCAAACTTTCCATCAGTTCGCTGGCGCGTTCTTTGTCTACTTCTTCGTAATCGTGACGGGAATAGAAGTTGCGTCCATAAGTTTGCCAATGACTGCGGACAATTTCTTCAACCGATTCGCCTCTTACCGCCAGAATATTCAGCCAGAAAAGAACTGCCCAAAGACCATCTTTTTCGCGAACGTGATCTGAACCCGTTCCGAAGCTTTCTTCGCCGCAGAGAGTAGCTTTACCCGCATCGAGTAAGTTACCAAAGAACTTCCAACCTGTAGGCGTTTCATAACAATCGATATTCAGTTTATCTGCTACGCGGTCTACTGCCGCACTGGTAGGCATGGAACGGGCAACTCCTGCCAAACGCTCTTTGTAACCGGGTACTAAATTAGCGTTAGCAGTCAAGATAGCAAGACTATCGCTGGGAGTAACGAAGAATTTGCGCCCTAAAATCATGTTGCGATCGCCATCTCCATCAGATGCTGCCCCAAAGTCTGGTGCATCGTCGCCATAGAGGATATCGACTAACTCGTGAGCGTAGACTAAATTGGGATCTGGATGACCCCCGCCAAAGTCTTCTAGCGGCGTGCCATTAATTACCGTACCGGCGGGAGCCCCCAGACGGTTCTCAAAAATTTCTTTCGCGTAGGGTCCGGTGACAGCATGGAGAGAATCCATGCACATCCGGAATTGTCCCCCACTCAACAAGCTGCGAATGCCATCGAAATCAAACAAAGACTCCATCAAACGGGCATAAGGTTCCACGGGATCGATTACTTCTACTGCCATTTCTCCCAGGCGTAAAACTGCCAATTTATCGAGATTGACATCCGGCGCATCGAGAATTTTGTAACTATTTATTTTTTGCGAGCGATCGTAAATCGCTTCCGTTACCTTTTCCGGAGCAGGTCCACCGTTGGTAATGTTGTATTTTATACCAAAATCTCCTTCGGGACCTCCTGGATTATGACTGGCAGAAAGAATAATCCCGCCAAATGCTTTGTATTGGCGAATGATGCAAGAAGCAGCTGGTGTTGATAGAATACCTCCACGACCGACTAAGATTCGTCCTATTCTGTTGGCAGCCGCCATTTTGAGAATAATTTGAATGGCTTGACGATTATAATATCGACCATCACCACCAAGTACTAATGTCTGTCCTTCGCAGCCATCAAGAGTATCAAAGATAGACTGCACGAAATTTTCTAAATAGTTAGGTTTTTGAAAAACTTTAACTGATTTACGTAGTCCAGAAGTACCGGGCTTCTGATCGTTAAAAGGTGTAGTCGAAACAGTACGTATGTTCATGTAAATAGATTAAACAGATTGCAATACAGGAGCGATCTCACTCAGATAATCACAGTTAAAATTGCTTTTAAAGGGTCCTATTATAGATAGAAGTGAGACCTCATTTAAGCAATTCAATTTTACAAAATAATCGTCCTTATTTTCCAGGAATTTTAGTAATAATAATTACAGATACCATTAGAGCCATTAAACTTGTTGCTAAAAACAAAAACTATTTATAGAATTAAAGCTTACTCTATCTTTTTTGTATTAAGTAAATTAAATATAAACGAAATTAGATTATATGCGAATCTTATTTCCTTTTTTTATTTGCTTATCAATTAATGTATTGATATTATAATTGTTTCCCAATCCAGTTAGTGATTAAAATCTCTCCGCAAAACCTTTTTCAAAAACAAAAAATATTTAAAAATAGATTAATGATAAAGTCATTAATATCAATATAAAAATCACCAAAAAAAATAAATTAATATTTAAAGAACAATTTGAGTAACCAAAAATACAGAAGCTCCATAAATAATAATTAACGATCGGAAAAAATACGATTTGCAAGTAGGGTGGAATATCTGAGTTAATCTTTTTTTAAACTTTACTGGGTTTTAAAAGAACAAATTTACCTCTTTAATTAGATATAGAATAACGACAAGTAAAGAAAAAGCAATAGTTACTTGCTATAAGACGAAATATCCGTCTTGAGACATATTTGCTGACAAAGTTTGTAAGGAGATTGCTTTATGGCAACCATCAAAGTAGGTATTAATGGATTTGGTCGTATTGGTAGATTAGTATTTCGGGCTGGACTTGATAACCCAGATATAGAGTTTCTCTGCATTAACGATCTCGTTCCGCCAGAAAATATTGCTTATTTGCTTAAATACGATTCAACCCACGGTCGTTTTTCTGGGACTGTCGAAGCTAAATCGGATGGTATTGTTGTCAATGGCAAGTTTATTCCCTGTGTTTCGATTAAAGACCCAGAACAACTGCCTTGGAAAGATTATGGAGTGGAGTACGTCGTCGAATCGACGGGTCTGTTTACTAAATATGAAGGAGCTGCCAAACACCTCAAAGCAGGTGCTAAACGAGTAGTACTCTCTGCACCTACTAAAGACCCAGATAAAATACCCACTTATTTAGTGGGGGTCAACCATCAGAACTTCGATCCTGCTAAAGAATCTATAGTATCAAACGCCAGTTGTACTACTAATTGTCTGGCACCTATTGCTAAAGTCATCAACGATAATTTTGGATTACTAGAAGGGTTGATGACTACAGTTCACGCGATGACTGCTACTCAACCAACGGTAGATGGTCCTAGCAAAAAAGATTTACGGGGAGGTCGTAGTGCGATCCAAAATATTATTCCCGCTTCTACGGGGGCGGCTAAAGCTGTTACTCTCGTTCTGCCCGAACTGAAAGGTAAATTAACAGGTATGGCATTTCGCGTGCCAACCCCCGATGTTTCTGTAGTCGATCTTACTTTCCGTACCGAGAAAGCTACTAGTTATCAAGAAATCTGTGCTGCGATGAAAAAAGCCTCCGAAGGGGAGATGAAAGGAATTTTGAGTTATACTGATGAACCAGTAGTTTCTACCGACTTTACCAGCGATCCCCATTCGAGTATTTTTGATGCTGGAGCGGGCATGGAACTCAATGCCAACTTTTTTAAAGTAGTTGCCTGGTATGATAACGAATGGGGTTATTCCAAGCGCATGATCGATCTGATGCTCGCTATGGCAAATAAGGAAGCATCGATGAGCGCAAAAGTTTAAAGCTTGTGAGCGGGAATTCCCGTCTTGCCTTCAGGCGACGGGATGAAAGCGAACTTTCAACTAAGCTGGACATAACCTTATCGTTATGTGCTATCATGAAAATAATTATTGATAAGGTCGAAATCAATGCTAAAAGTAGTTAAGGTTAGATTATATCCGAGAAAAGAGCAAAAAGAATCGTTAGCTAAAGCTATGGGTTCTACTCGCTGGTTATGGAACTATTATCTTGACCTTACTAACAAAACCTACAAAGATACTGGTAAAGGTCTAAATAGAGGACAATTACAAGGTCTGTTACCTGAGTTAAAGAAACAGGAAGAGACAGAATGGTTGTCTGAGACTTATTCTCAATGTCTTCAAGTAGTAGCATTGAACTTATCAAATGCTTTCATAAACTTTTTTGAAAGACGAGCTAGTTTTCCTAGATTCAAATCTAAGCATGGTAAACAATCACTTAGCTATCCTCAGAACGTAAAAATAGTAGGCGATTGCTTAAAGTTTCCTAAGCTAGGTCTTATCTATGCCAAGATTCATAGAGAAATCAAAGGCAGTATTAAAATTGTTACGATTACTAAGAATTCTTGCGACCAATACTACGCTTCTATTCTGTTTGAAGATGGGACTAAGAAACCGATTCAATCGATAGAAGGTAATGCTATTGGGATTGATTTAGGATTGACTCATTTTGCTATTACCAGTGATGGGAGTAAGTTTGATAATCCCCGTTGGATAAAGAAGTATGAACGCA